>JBBWZO010000001.1:0-9454 GCA_039649125.1 Massilia sp.
CCGGCCAAAAATGAAAATCCCCGTCGCACTTCTGCAAGAACTTGCCTGTCCGTCTTCCTATAATGACCAGATTCGGCGCCCGCGTCCTGGCGCGCCTGTCACCTACATTGGATGAGGAAAAAAGTCATGAATGCAAAGCTCGACTCGGGTGTCACAACGCGGCCTGTCACTCGACAGACCTTCGACGAAGTCCTTGTTCCGACCTACGCTCCGGCCGCGATGGTGCCGGTGCGTGCTTCGGGCCTGGACGTGTGGGACCAGGAGGGCAAGCATTACCTCGACTTCACCGCGGGCATCGCCGTCTCCAGCCTCGGCCACTGCAACCCGGTGCTGGTCGATGCGATGACCAAGCAGATCAACACCCTGTGGCACCTCGGTAACGGCTACACCAACGAGCCGGTGCTGCGCCTGGCCTCGGCCCTGGTCGAAGCCACCTTCGCCGACCGCGCCTTCTTCGCCAACTCGGGCGCGGAAGCCAATGAGGGCGCGCTGAAACTGGCGCGCAAGTACGCGCACGCCAAGTTCGGCCCGCACAAGTCGCGCATCGTGTCCTGCCTGTCGTCCTTCCACGGCCGCACCCTGTTCACCGTGTCGGTCGGCGGCCAGCCGAAGTACACCGAAGGCTTCGAGCCGCTACCGCAGGAAATCAACCACATCCCGTACAACGACATCGAGGCGGCGCGCGCCGCCATCGGCGATGACGTCGCCGCCGTGATCGTCGAGCCGATCCAGGGCGAGGGCGGTGTCATCCCGGGCGACCCTGCCTTCCTGAAGGCCCTGCGCGAACTGTGCGACAAGACCGGCGCCCTCTTGATTTTCGACGAAGTGCAGTCCGGCGTCGGCCGCACCGGCGTCTTCTACGCCTACATGGAGACCGGCGTGACCCCGGACATTCTCACCAGCGCCAAGGCTCTGGGCAACGGCTACCCGATCGGCGCCATGCTGACCACCAACGAGATCGCCCAGCACCTGAACGTCGGCTCGCACGGCACCACCTACGGCGGCAACCCGCTGGCGGCGACCGTCGCGCTGAACGTGGTCGAGATGATCAACCAGCCGGCCTTCCTGGCGCGCGTCAAGGAAGCGAGCAGCAAGGTCTTCGCCAACCTGGAAAAGCTGACCGCCGACTACCCGCAGCTGTTCGGCAAGGCACGCGGCCAGGGTCTGCTGATCGGCCTGCCGCTGGCCGAGGGCTATAAAGGCCGCGCCAAGGACATCACCAAGATCGCCGAGAACTTGGGCCTGATGCTGCTGATCGCCGGCCCGGACGTGATCCGTATGGCGCCGGCGCTGATCGTGTCGGACGAACAGATCATGGAAGCGGACCGCATCCTGCGCGCAGCCGTCGAGGAATTCCTGGCCGCCGCCTGACGCTGCCGCTTTGCCATCACCCGGCCCGCGCTGTGGCGCGGGCCGCGGTTCGTTCGCAGCGCTGTCACGTGTCGCAGTGATACCTTCCCTGGAGTTCACATGTATGTAGTCCGTCCGGTAGAACTAACGGATATCGACGCCCTGGAACGCCTGGCCGCCGCGGCCACACCCGGTGTGCACACGCTGCCGCGCACGCGCGAGACCATCGCGCCCTTCGTGGAACGTTCCATGGCCTCGTTCGCGGCCCAGGTCGACATCCCGAGCGAAGAGTCCTATCTGTTCGTGCTCGAAGATACCGCCAGCGGCGAAGTCGTCGGCACCGCCGCCGTGCACGCGTCGGCCGGCTCGAACGGCACTTATTTTGCGTTCCGCAACGACGTCATCCAGCAGGTGTCGCGCGACCTGAACATCAGCCACAGCGTGCATGCGCTGACGCTCTGCTCCGAGCTGACCGCCTGCTCGCAGCTGGCCGGTTTTTATTTGCGCGACCGCGACCGGGCCGGCATCGAGGCGGCGCTGCTGTCGCGTGCGCGCCTGCTGTACGCGGTGCTGGCGCCGCACCGTTTCGGCGACCGCTTCTTCGTGCCGCTGGCCGGCGTCACCGATTCCCAAGGCCAGTCGCCGTTCTGGAATGCGCTGGGCCGTAAATTCTTCAAGATGGATTTTCTGGATGCCGAGCGCGTCGTCGGCGGTGCGCGCAACCGCACCCTGATCGTCGAGCTGATGCCCCACTATCCGGTCTACGTGCCGCTGCTGCCGGGCGACGCCCAGGCGGCGATGGGCCAGATCCACCCGAACGGCCAGCTCGCCTTCAAGCTGCTCACCGAAGAGGGCTTCGAGGCGGACGAATACATCGACATCTTCGACGGCGGCCCGATCCTGGCTGCCCATAAACTGTCGCTGCGCTCGTTCTGCGGCTCGCAGCAGCGCCGCGTCGAGAACGCGTCGAGGGGGAGTGCGGACAAGCTCGTCACCTATGCGGTGGCGACGAATGCCGAGCGCTTCCGCGCCATCACCGTGGCCTGCCCGCCCTGCGACACCTCCGACGTCCTGTGCCTGCCCGCGGCAGCACAGCAGGCGCTGGGCGTGACCCTGGGCGACACCGTCATCTGCGTCAGAATCTGAGAGAGGCGCCATGCTCGTCATTCGCTCCATTGCCGCCTCGGACCTCGACCCGCTGATCGACATGGCCCGCCAGGTCGGCGGCGGCATGACCACCCTGAAGCCGGACCGCAAGATGCTGGGCGACCGCGTCGAATGCGCCGTCGCCTCGTTTGCCGGCACCATCGCGCCGGAAGAGCGCGACTACATGTTCGTGATGGAAGACACGGAGAACGGCCGCCTGGCCGGCATCTGCGCCATCAAGGCGGCCGTGGGCATGACCGAACCGTTCTACAACTACCGCATCGGCACCCTGGTGCACTCCAGCCGCGAGCTGAACGTGTTCACGCGGATGGAAACGCTGTACCTGTCGAACGACCTGACCGGCGCCACCGAACTGTGTTCCCTGTTCCTGCAGCCGGACTACCGTACCGGCTACAACGGCAAGTGGCTCTCTAAAAGCCGCTTCCTGTTCATCGCCCAGTTCCAGCAGCTGTTCACCGAGAAGATCATTGCCGAGATGCGCGGCTACTTGCTGGAAGACGGCACCAGCCCGTTCTACGAGGGCCTCGGCCGCCACTTCTTCAAGATGGATTTCAACCACGTCGACGGCCTGACCGCGATGGGCAAAAAATCCTTCATCGCCGAACTGATGCCGCGGCAGCCGCTGTACGTGGACTACCTGCCGGAGTCGGCGCGTGAAGTGATCGGCCAGGTGCACCGCTCGACGCTGCCGGCCCGCAAGCTGCTCGAGCAGGAAGGCATGCACTACGAGGGCTATGTCGACATCTTCGACGCCGGTCCGGTGCTGCAGGGCCGCGTCAAAGAACTGCGTTCGGTGCGCGACAGCGTGCTGCGCGTCGCCGCGGAAGGCCGTCCGCAAGGCGAGACCGAATGCCTGCTGGTGTCGAACACCAGGCTGGACGATTTTCGGATGGTGCTGGCGCAGACCACGATCGAAGGCGCGGAAGTCTCCCTCTCGGCGCAGGAACTGGCGCAGCTGCACGTCCAGGCGGGCGACCCGGTGCGCACGCTGTCACTCAACGTAAGGAAGAACAATGGCTAACCTGTCGAACTACATCAACGGCGAATGGGTCGAAGGCAGTGGCGCGGAGCTGGTTACCCTCGACCCGTCCAGCGGCCGCCAGACCTGGACCAGCAAGGAATCCACGCTTGAGGACGTACAGCGCGCCGCCCAGGCCGCGCACGACGCCTTTGAAGAATGGGCGCTGCGCCCGCTGGAAGAACGCATTGCGATCTGCACGCGCTTCCGCGACCTGCTGAAGGAGCATTCGGAAGAGCTGGCCTCCATCATCGCGGAAGAGGTGGGTAAACCCCTGTGGGAAGCGCGTACCGAAGCGGCGACGATGGCCAATAAAATCGACATCTCGGTCCAGTCCTACGGCGCGCGCACCGGCGAAACGAATGCGAAAGTCGCCGACGGCAACGCCGTGCTGCGCCACCGCCCGCATGGCGTGTTCGCCGTGTTCGGTCCGTATAACTTCCCCGGCCACCTGCCGAACGGCCACATCGTGCCGGCCCTGATCGCCGGGAACACGGTGGTGTTCAAGCCGAGCGAGTACGCGCCGCGCACCGCCGTGAAAACCGTGCAGCTGTGGGAGCAGGCCGGCTTGCCGAAGGGCGTGCTGAACCTGGTGAACGGCGGCCGCGACACCGGCGTCAACCTCGGCCAGAATCCGCTGATCGACGGCGTGCTGTTCACCGGCAGCAGCCAGACCGGCGCCGCCCTGCATAAGCAGTTCGGCGGCCAGCCGGGCAAGATGCTGGCGCTGGAAATGGGCGGCAACAACCCGCTCGTGGTCTGGGACTTGCAGGGCGATCCGAAGGCGCTCGACGCCGCCGTGCACCACACCGTGATGTCGGCGTTTATCTCCGCCGGCCAGCGCTGCACCTGCGCGCGCCGCCTGGTGGTGCAGGACAACGAACAGGGCCGTCGATTCATCGAGCGCCTGGTCGAGGTGGCCTCGAAACTGCAGGTCGGTCCCTCGAAGGCCGAGCCGCAGCCCTTCATGGGCCCGGTCGTATCAAGCGCGGTCGCCGCGCGCCTGGTGCAGGCGCAGGCCGACATGGAAGCGAAGGGCGGCAAGGTACTCTTGCAGATGCGCCAGCTGGACCCGAGCGCCGGCTTCGTCACCGCCGGCATCGTCGACGTCACCGACGCCCAGGGCATCCCGGACGAAGAGTGGTTCGGCCCGTTGCTGCAGGTGATCCGCGTGAAGACGTTCGATGAAGCCGTGCGCGCGGCGAACGCCACCGAATTCGGCCTGGCCGCGGCCTTGCTGTCGCCTTCAAGAGAGCTGTGGCAGCGTTTCGCCATCAGGGCGCGCGCCGGCATCGTCAACTGGAACCGCCCGACCACGGGCGCGGCCAGCTCGGCGCCGTTCGGCGGCGTCGGCAAGTCGGGCAACCACCGCCCGAGCGCCTATTACGCCGCGGACTACTGCGCCTACCCGGTCGCCTCGATCGAGACGTCCGAACTCGAGATGCCGGCCAAGCTGTCGCCGGGACTGCGCTTCTAAAGCTGAACATCTAAACTATGCGTAACGCTCGCGAATACAATTTTGATGGCCTGGTTGGCCCGTCCCACAACTACGCCGGCCTCTCGTTCGGCAACGTCGCTTCGTTCAGCAATGTGCGCAGCGCCTCGAACCCGAAGCTGGCCGCGCTGCAGGGCCTGGCCAAGATGCGCGACCTGGCCGCGCGCGGCTTCGCCCAGGCCGTGATGCCGCCGCAGGCGCGCCCGAATTTCAGGCTGCTGCGCAGCCTCGGCTTCTCGGGAACCGACGCCGACGTATTGGCCCAGGCCTGGCGCGAGGCCCCGGTAATCCTGTCCTGCGCCTGGTCGGCCGCGCCGATGTGGACCGCGAACGCGGCAACCGTCAGCCCGTCCGCCGACACCCGCGACGGCCGCGTCCACTTCACGGCCGCCAACCTGAACAACAAGCTGCACCGCTCGGAAGAGCACGTGCAGGCCACGCGCACGCTGCGCGCGATTTTCGCGGACCACGACCACTTCGTGGTGCACGACCCGCTGCCGCCGACGCCCGCTTTTGGCGACGAGGGCGCGGCGAACCACACCCGGTTCGCGGCCGATCACGGCGCACCGGGCGTCGAGTTCTTCGTGTATGGCCGCGTCGAATTCGATCCGTCGGCGCCGTTCCCGAAAAAATACCCGGCACGCCAGACCCTGGAAGCCTCGCAGGCGGTCGCCCGCCTGCATGGCCTGGACCCGGCGCGCACCGTCTTCGCCGCCCAGAACCCGGACGTGATCGACCAGGGCGTGTTCCACAACGACGTGATCGCGGTCGGCAATGCGAATGTCCTGTTCTATCACGAGCAGGCGTTTGCCGACGAGGCGGCGACCATCGAGGCCCTGCGCCGCTCGATGGCCCATGTCGGCACCGATTTGGTGCCGCTGCGCGTCGAGAGCGGCATGGTGCCGGTGGCCGACGCCGTGGCCAGCTACCTGTTCAACAGCCAGCTGCTCTCGAAACCGAACGGCAAGATGGCGCTGCTGGTGCCGCACGAATGCCGCGAGAACGTGGCGGTCGCGAACTATCTGGCCGGATTGGTGGCGAGCGGCGGGCCAATTGATGAACTGCTCGAATTCGACCTGCGCCAGAGCATGCGCAACGGCGGCGGCCCCGCCTGCCTGCGCCTGCGCGTGGCGCTGACCGACGAACAGGCGGCAAGCCTGCACGGCGGCGTGATCATGACCGAAGCGCTGTATGGCCAGCTGGTCGAGTGGGTAGGTAAGCATTACCGCGATCACGTCGAGCCGAAGGACCTGGCCGATCCGCAGCTGGCGATCGAGTGCCATACGGCGCTGGAGGCGCTGGAGAGGATTCTCGGGTTGCCGGGTTTGTACGATTTGAGTTAAGGCGCCGCTGATCGAGCGGTGCAACGCGTGGACTCGGGAGTCCACCCTACGATCAGCTGGTTTCGTAGGGTGGAGTCCTGACTCCACGCGGTACGACAGTAAAAAAGAAGACGGCGCTGACCGAGCGCCGCAGAAGTAAAAAGCGCGGTGCACGACGCACCGCACGTGGGGACAACGATTCACACGCTTCCGGGACGAGGAAGCCGGAGACCTGGACGGGCCAACCCCGTCCACCAAATGCCGGCCCGCGCAAAGCCACAAGCCGTAGCGGGGCCGGCAACAACATTCGCTTTTGGAGAAGCACAATGAACGACATGACGCAAGATTTGCGCACCCAGACCCTCGCGCTGGTGGCGAACCAGCCCGCAGCCGGCGCCGCCCAACCGGTCGCCGAACTGATCAGTGCATGGCTGCGCTCGCTCGACGAGGAAGACCTGGCCGGCACCACGCCCGCAGCCCTGGCCCCCGTCCTGTGGGACGGCTTCATGCAGGCCGCCAGGCGCACCGGGCCTGGATGCCAGATCGCGCAACTGCGCTACCTTGATGCCAAAGGCAACAAGGACACGGCGCTGCTGATCGTGAACGAAGACATGCCTTACCTGGTCGACTCCTTCGTCATGGCCATGCGCAAGGAGCGCATCACCGCCGCCGGCGTGATGAACGCCGTGCTGCCGGTGCAGCGCGATAGTAGTGGGGTGGTCACCAGCGTCGCAGACCCTGGAGCCCCCCTCGAATCGATCGTGCTGGTGCTGATGAACGACGAACTGAGCTTCGAAGAACTCGACCGCCTGACCGCGCGCATTCGCATGGTCGCCAACGATGCGGCGGTCGTGCACCGCGACGCCGTCGCCATGGGCGACCGCATGACCGAAGTGGCCGCCGCCGCTGCCGCCAACGGCACCCCGGCCGGCCAGGAAGTGGCCGCCTTCCTCGAGTGGGCGAAAAACGAAGGCTTCGAGCCCTTCGGCTACGCCTATTACGTGGTGCAGCCGGGCCAGGACGAACTGGCACGCGACATCCCGAGCCGCATCGGCGTGCTGAAGGACACCGCGCACCCGGTCTACGGCACCTGCCTGGCCAACATCCCGGGCGAACTCAAGACCCTCTCAAGCCGCGCCGAAACCCTGTCGATCGTGAAGGCCGACGTCGAGGGCACCCTGCACCGCGACCAGCCGCTCGACTTCATCGGCGTGCGCCATACCGACGCCCAGGGCAACATCCTCGGCGAGCACTGCTTCGTCGGCCTGTTCACGCGCGCCGCCACCTCGACCCCGCTGGCGCGCCTGCCGTTCGCGCGCGGCCGCGTCGCGAAAGTCCTGAGCCTGGCCGGCGTGCGCCAGGAAGGCTTCCGCGCCGAGAAATTCCTCGAGATCCTCGAATCGCTGCCGCGCACCGAAGCGCTGGAAGCCGATCCGGAATGGCTGGCCCAGGTGTGCAGCTCGGTCGTCTCGCTCTACAAGCAGCCGCGCGCGAAAGTGTTTGCCCGCCGCGACGTGTACGGCCGCCACCTGAACGTGCTGGTCTACCTGCCGCGCGAGCGCTTCAGCGCGGCGGTCGCCAACTCGCTGGCCCAGGCCCTGAAGGAAAGCTCGGGCGCGCATGACGTGCGTTCGCAGACCCTGGTCGCCGACGGCCCGCTGGCCCGGGTCTACCTGATCGCCCACGCCGCGCGCAACCCGCTCGACCTGGAAACCGATATCCAGCGCCCGCTGCTGTCCGTGCTCGACGACTGGCACGACCGCTTCGCCGAGCTCACCAACGACATGCAGGACATCGCCCTGCGCAGCAGCCTGCGCAAGCTGGTCGCGACCCTGCCGGTCAACTACGTCACCGCCACCGAGCCGTCGGTCGCCTTCCGCGACCTGCAGGCCGTCATGAAGAACGGCCAGCCGAACCACGTGTCCGTGCGCATCGAAGCGGGCGATGCAGGTGGCGCCTCGGTACGCCTGTACTCGGGCGACAGCGTGCCGCCGCTGTCGCGCATCCTGCCGGCCCTGCATAACGCCGGCGTCGCGATCGACCGCGAGCAGACCTTCCGCATCACCACCGCCGACGGCGCCCGCCACTACGTGACCGCGCTGGCGGTCGATGCCGAGAGCGCGGCGAAGCTGGCCAAGCCGGGCATCATCGACGTGGCCGAAGAACTGTTCGCGGCCCTGTTCAACGACGAAGCCGAAGACGGCCGCATGAACGGCCTGTCGGTCGAAGGCGGCCTGTCGATGCGCGAAGTGCAGCTGGTGCGCGCCTACATCAGCTACTGGCGCCAGCTGGGCTCGAAGTTCTCGGTGCGCTACATGGCCGAGACCCTGCGCGCGCAGCCGGCCCTGGTGAAGGAATTCGTCACCGCCTTCATCCAGCGCTTCGACCCGGCGCTGGGCGACGCGGAACACGCCGCCGGCACCGCCAAGCTGGCCGCGCTGAAGGCCGGCCTGTCGAGCGTGAACCACGCCGACACCGAAGAAATCATGGCCGCCCTGGTCGAGCTGGCGCTGGCGACCGTCCGCACCAACTACTTCCAGAACACCGGCGAAAAGATCATCTTCAAGTTCGACACCAGCAACCTGGCGCTGGCCCCGGAACCGCGCCCGTACCGCGAGATCTACGTGTTCTCGCGCCGCTTCGAGGGCGTGCACCTGCGCGGCGGCCCGGTCGCCCGCGGCGGCCTGCGCTGGTCGGACCGGATGGAAGACTACCGAACCGAAGTGCTGGGCCTGGTGAAGGCGCAGATGGTCAAGAACGCGGTCATCGTGCCGGCCGGCTCGAAGGGCGGTTTCGTCTGCAAGCAGATGCCGAAGGACGCGGCGCGCGAAGTCATCGCCGCCGAGGGCGAAGCCTGCTACCGCATGTTCATCTCCAGCCTGCTGGAAGTGACCGACAACCGCGTGCGCGGCGCCATCGTGCCGCCGGCAGCGACCGTGCGCCATGACCAGGACGACCCGTACCTGGTGGTGGCTGCCGACAAGGGCACCGCGACCTTCTCCGACATCGCCAACAGCATCGCCGTGCAGCGCGGCTTCTGGCTGGGCGACGCCTTTGCCTCGGGCGGCTCGAACGGCTACGACCACAAGAAGATGGGCATCA
>JBBWZO010000017.1:0-24235 GCA_039649125.1 Massilia sp.
GCTTCGTGCAGCAGCACGCCGGGCCAGCCCGGTCCGAGCACGATCGTCATCGGACCGGCCGGCGCCGGGCGCGCTTCCAGGTTGACCAGCGCCGCCTTGACCGCCTCGTCGGCGTAGCGCTCGAGGATGGCGTCGTCGAAGTAGCCGTAGTCGAAACGGCCGCCGCCGCCCGACGAGCCGGTCTCGCGTCGGCCGTTCTGCTCGGCGATGACGGTGACCGAAACGCGCACCAGCGGGCGGATGTCGGCCGCCAGCACGCCGTCGCTGCGCACGACCAGCACCACGTCGTATTCGCCGGCCAGGCCCGCCATCACCTGCACCACGCGCGGATCCTTGGCGCGCGCGATCTTTTCGACACGTTCGAGCAGCTTCACCTTGGCGGTGGCGTCGAGCGAGACGAGCGGGTCGCGCGGCAGGTAGAGCGAGCGGCCGCCGGTCGGCTGGGCGGCGCTGGCCACCTTCACGCGGCCGGCGCCGGCGCGCGCGATGGTGCGCGTGGCCGCCGCCGCGTCCAGCAGCGCGCTTTCGGAAATTTCGTCGGAATAGGCAAAGGCCGTCTTGTCGCCGGAGATGGCGCGCACGCCCACGCCCTGGTCGATCGAGAAGCTGCCGGTCTTGACGATGCCCTCTTCCAGGCTCCAGCCCTCGCTCTTGGTGAACTGGAAATACAGGTCGGCATAGTCGACCTTGTGGGTAAACATCGTTCCGAGGGTACGCAGCAGCTTGCCTTCATCGAGGCCAAACGGCGTCAGCAGCACATCGCGGGCAACGGCCAGGGAGGAAAGGTTCGGTTCGAATGGAGTCATTTTGCGTCAGTCGTGTCTCGTGTGGATGGGGCATTGTGCCATATCCGCCCGGATCGTACCGGTGCAGGCACGGGCGTTTGTGGCAGTACGCGTGGCAGCGCATCGTAGGGTGGACTCCTGAGTCCACGCGGTATCACCGTATGAATTGTGTTGACGCGGCCAAAGCCCGTTCTCCTGGCCTGCCGGACTGTCGCCAAATGACGGTGGAACGCCACGGTACGACCGCGTGGACTCAGGAGTCCACCCTACGCCCGTGCAACCGTTATCGATTCAGATGGCGCCGCGTGGCTGGATTTACATCTTGCGGTGCCGCAGCGCCGGCAGGCTCTCGCGCACGCCGGCGAGGAAACCGGCATCGAGTTCGCCGCCGACCACGCCCTCGCCTTCCGGCAGCACCGCCTTCACTTCGCCCCAGGGGTCGACCAGCATGCTGTGGCCGAAGGTGCGACGCCCGTTGCGGTGGGTGCCGCCCTGGGCCGAGGCCAGCACATAGCACTGGTTTTCGATGGCGCGGGCGCGCAGCAGCACTTCCCAGTGCGCCTGACCCGTCGTATGGGTGAACGCGGCCGGCACCACGATCAGTGCGCACTCGCCCATCGCCCGGAACAGCTCCGGAAAGCGCAGGTCGTAGCAGATCGACAGGCCGACCCGGCCGAAAGGCGCCTCGAAACTGCCCACCGCTTCGCCCGGCACGATGGTGCGCGCCTCGTCGTAGGATTCGCTGCCCTTGTTGAAGCCGAACAGGTGGATCTTGTCGTAGCGTCCGACGACCGCACCCTGCGGGTCGTAGACGAGCGTGGTGTTGAGCACGCGGCCGGCATCGTTCGACACCAGCGGCAGCGTACCGCCGACCAGCCAGATGCCGTGTTCGCGCGCGAGCGCGGCCATGCAATCCTGGATCGGACCGCTGCCGGGCTGTTCCGCATGGGCCACCTTGTCCGCGTCGGTCATGCCCATGATCGGCCAGTATTCGGGCAGCGTCACCAGCGCCGCGCCGCCGGCGGCGGCTTCACCCACCAGGCGGCGGGCGGTGGCGAGGTTCTGCCCGACCTCGGGCGTGGACACCATCTGGACTGCGGCAACACGGCGCATCTCGGCTCTGCTCATGTCATTTCTCTTTCGCGGTGGCGGCCGCGGCCTTTGACTGCGGCGGCGGCGGGTTGTCGATCTTGGTAATGGTAGGCGATTTCCACGGTCCCGTGATCCGCATCTGGTAAGTCAGCGCCTTCATCACCGGCGCGCGCAGGAACAGTTGCGCCAGGTAGGAGCCGATGCCGATCACCGGGTTGACCGCGAGGCCGTACACCAGGGGCCCGGTGCCGAGATTGAATTCCGGAATGACAACGACGCGCAGGTTGGTCGATTCGTTGGCAATGTCGGCGGTGCCATCCATCAGGATAGTGGCGGCCACGCCATGCATCTTGAGATTCTCGGTCTTGAGGACGCCGCGCGTGATCATCGCGTTCGCGCTGATGCCGTCGAACGCCAGGCCTTCGGAAAACACGTCGTGGAAATCGAGTTTCAACAGGCGCGGCAGCGCCTGCAGGCTCAGCACGCCCAGCAGCTTGGCCGCGCCCGGGTCCTGCTTCAGGAACTGGCCGCCGCCGACGTTCATTTCGATCTGGCCCGACAGGGTCGGAATGTCGAGCGAATACGGCAGGCCGCTCCAGGAAATGTCGCCCGACATCTTGCCCTTGCCGCGCCGCAGCGTTTCCGGGAAACCCAGCCGGTCGAGCAGGCGTCCGGCATCGATGATCTCGAGCGCGAAATTCATGCCGGTGTTGCTCTTGCCGTCCTTCGTCAGCCAGCGCCCGGTGGCTTTCAGCTGGCCGTCCGGATTGGTCAGCGACAGGCGGTCGATGCGCCACTCCTTGCCGGCCAGCGCCTGCACGTTACTCGCCTGCAAGTCGAGGCGACCGAACTGCTTGTTAAACAGCTCGAAACGCTCGGCGACGATGTCGAGCGCCGGGATGGAGGCGCTGGCGCCGCGGTTCGACTCCAGCAGCTCCTTCACCTCGGCGGCCTGCGATTCCGGAATCACGAGCGAAGCCAGGCGCGCGGTGACCTTGCCCACGCCCTGCCCCTGGCCCTGGCTCCAGGTCAGGTGGCCCGATACCTCGCGCGACTGCAGGTTGGCCTGCCAGGCGCTGCCGCGGTGCGAGGCGCCGACGACCACGTTGGCGACGCGCCGTTCGCCGATGAACAGCTCGGCGGCGCGCGCCGCGATCGTGGTCGGCATCACGTACTGGGCAAAATTCGGCCCGACAGCGGTGCCACCGGCAGCGCTGCCGGGCGTGATTGCATCTTCTTCGCCGGCGATGGCGCGCCCGGCCGCCAGCCAGGCGTCGACGTTGAGCGACTTCATGTCGACGTTGATCGCCAGTCCGTCTTCCGGATTCGGAGCGGGCACGTTGACGCCGATGCCGCCGCGCTCGACGACCCAGGGGCCGCGCGGCTGCCTGCTGCGCAGGTAGCGGGCGGCGATCGCGTTGCCGAGAGAAAGGCGCAATTCGTCGCGCCCGGCGCCGTCCACCGTCGGCGCGCCGTCCAGCACGAAATGCAGCGGCATGCTGTCGGCCTGCGCCTTGTTCAGCGGCGCCGGCAGTTCCATGCCGAGCCCGGCCAGGCTCGAGTCGATGGTGACGCCCAGCTTGCGCTCGCGCAGCGTGATGGCGCCCGTGTAGCGCGTACTGCCCGACAGGCGCGTGGCCAGGCGCGCCATCGCCGGCGCCGGTGCGCTGCGCCGCATGCCCTCGGCCGACAGCGTGCCGCCCAGGCGGATCGCGATCGAGCCGTCGCGTTGGGTGCCCCCGGCAAGCGCCAGCGGCCCGCCGAGGAAACTGGCGCCGATGCCGTTCAGGTTGACGCCGCGCTCGGTGAACTCGATCTTGCCCAGGGCCGCCTGCAGCGGCGGCAGGTCGGGGAACAACTGCACGTCGTTGTTCTGCAACTGCAGCGCGCCCTGCACCCTGGTTTCCGGCAGGTGCGCCAGCGGCATCTGCAGCTTCAGGCCGAGGCGCGCGTTGCCGCTGGCTTGCGTATCCTCGGTGAAGTGGCCGATCCACTCCAGCACCGGGCTGGCCGCCACATAGCGCAGGAAGTCCTGCAGGGCGCCGCTGGCGCTGCCGTCGATGTCCAGCATCATCTCGTGCGGACCGAGACTCGGGATGACGGCGCGCACGTCCCGCAAGTCCAGGCCGAGCGTGCGCAGCCGTTCGCCATGGATTTCCATGCGCGCGCGGTCGAACACGATGCTGCCGTCGATCCCTTCGGCAAGCGGCCACTGCGGTTTATTTTCCGGCGTACGGTGGCCCGGCGCATACTCGAGCACGGCCCCGGCCAGGCGTCCGGCGACCCGGAATTCGCCGCGTGCGCGGTCGGCCGCGTTCTCGGCGCGGAACGGGAAGTGGGCCAGGTCGCCGCGCAGGCGCAGGCGCACGTCGTTCAGCGTGCCGCCCTGCAAGGCCGCGCTCAGCCAGCCGCGCAGCCCCTCCGGTGTGGCCAGCGGCAGGAAACGGCCCACCTGCGCGATCTGGAAACCGTCGAGCGTGCCCGTGATGTCGGCCACGCCGGGGCCGTGCCCCGGGCCCAGCGGCAACTGGTGGCGCCCGGACAGGCTGCCGCGCAGCGGCCCCTGCGCGAATTCCAGCTTGTCGACTTCGACCAGCAGCTGCTCTCCCGGCTGGTAGCTCCAGCGCGCGCCCAGCGCCAGCCGGTCGAGCGGCATCGCCGGTTCGGCGAACCAGGCCGGCATCCGCAGCGCCAGGTCGCTGGAATCGAGCGTGAGGCTGCCGCCCTTGTCGGTCGCATCGATGGTGCCGGACAGGTTATCGAAACCGGGCAGGGCCGGCATGGCCGGCTGGGGAGATGAAGAAGCAGCTGACGCTATCCCGCCCGGGGCGGCATGGCTGGCGCTGCGGGCCGGCTGCGGCTGCAGGCTCAGGCCGGCCACCCTGCCCTTCACGCGGTAGCCCGCCAGGCGCGGGTACTGACCATCCCAGGAAGCGGAAAAATCGAGCAACTGGCCGCGCGGAGCGAAGTCGGCCAGCGCCTGCCGCTGCAGGCTTGACAGCGGCAGCTGGGCGGCCAGCCCGGCCAGCGCGGCCAGGTCGACCTGGCGCGCCTGCACCTCCACCCGCTGCGGCCGGCCGGCGCGGGCCGGGGTGAAGGTTTCGGTGAGCGTGGCCGGCGGCAGCGCCCGGCCGTCGCTGGTGACCATCAGAAAATTGTCCAGGCTGACCGTATGGCCGTTGGCGCCGAAGGTCGGCTTGCCGTCGGCCTCGCCCGGCGCGAGTTCCTCGCGCGCCGACAGGCGCCCGGACACGCTGGCCAGCGCCAGCGCCGGCAGTTCGGGTTTTACGCGCGCGGATACGCCGGCCAAGGCCAGGTCCGCGGTGAACCCGGCCAGGCGCGACTGGTCGAGCGTCATCCAGGCGCGCAGCGAGCCGCGGCCGCTGCTCAACTGGAAGGGATAATCGAGGTATTGGCGCCAGGCGGCCAGGTCGGCCTCGCGCAGGTCGGCGTACAGCTCGCCCTTCCAACGAGAAATGTCGGAAGCCCGGCTGCCGAAGCGCGGATGCGTGAAGCGGGCACGCACGTCGAGCGGTTGCGCCAGTGCCGCCGGCGGGGTCGCTTTCAGCGCGAACCGGTGCGTGGCCCAGTGGTTCTGCAGCACGACCGTGACATCCCGCAGCGCCAGCGGCGCGGCGCCGCGCTGGGCATCGACCCAGTCGACCCGGCCCTCGCGCACCAGGATTTCGCGCTGGCGGAACGCCCAGTCGCCGCCGGGCCCGCCCTTGTCTTCCTTCGGGTCGATGCGCATGCCGGCCACGTGGATGACGCCGTCCGCGTCGCGCCGCACGCTCAGCTGGGGGCGGATCAGCTCGAGCGTCTCGAAACGCGGCTCGGCCGCGAACACGCTCCACCACGACAGGGTGGCCGACACCGACGGCAGCGCCAGCACTTGCCGTCCGGCCTTGTCGACCAGCGTGACGTCGCCCAGGAAGAGCGAGGGATTCAGGCCGCTCCACGAGGCGTAGATGCGCGCGATGGCGACCTGGCTGCCGAGCGCGCGGCTGGCCAGGCGTTCGATGTCGTCCTTGTACAGGTCGATGTTCGGCAGCACGGCGTAGCGCAGCGCCAGGAACAGCAGCGCCAGCGCGAAGTACCCCAGCAGCACCAGCTTGACCGTGAAACCGAGCACATGATGCGAGGCCAGGTTCGCATAGCGGTAGGCTGCACGCAGGCGGAGCCAGCGCGCGGCGAGCGGCACGTGCTCATTTGCTGCCTGGGCGGCCTGGGCGGCCTGGGGCGCCTGCGGTTCCGGGTTGTGCATCAGGGTGCTAATAAAAAAGGCTCGCCGTAGATAAGTAATTCTTTAATAAGAGAAGCGCTTGCTACGAACGCGGCGTCTACCTTACCATCGTGCTGACCGGGGCAGCACGGCGGGCAATTTTACCGCAAGCATTGCCTGCCGGACCGCTTTTCCACTCCTGCCGGACTACCCCATGCCCCCTGCTTTCGCCGCCTGCGCCTTGCACTCCACTTCACGCTTCTACCAACGCTGGGTTGACGCCGCGCCGGGACGCGCCGAGCGCGTGTCCGACCTGGCCCGATTATCGCTGGCTTGCCCGGATTTCGGCGCGTTATTGGATCAGGAGCTCAGCGCCGGCATCGGACTGCCGCGCGCCATGCGGCGCCTGCGCAACCTGCTGGTGTGCTCGCTGATCCGGCGCGACCTGGACGGCCTGGCGGATTTGAACGAAGTCGTCAGCGCCATGACGGGCCTGGCCGATTTCGCTATCCGCACCCACCTGGCCGACCTGATGGCCGAGCTGACGGCCGCCCACGGGATGCCGGTCGGGCATGATTCGGGCCGGCCGCAGGAGATGCTGGTGCTGGCGATGGGGAAACAGGGCGGCGGCGAACTGAACGTATCCTCGGACATCGACCTCATCTTCGTCTACCCGGAAGACGGCGAAACGGCGGCCGGCCCGGGGCAGCGCCAGCTGTCGAACCACGAATTCTTCATCCGGCTAGGGCGGCGCCTGATCGGCGCGCTGTCGGAAGTCACCGAGGACGGCATCACTTTCCGGGTCGACATGGCGCTGCGCCCGAACGGTAATTCCGGCCCGCTGGCGGCCAGCCTCAACATGATCGAGGAATACCTGATCGTGCAAGGCCGCGAATGGGAGCGCTATGCCTGGGTCAAGGCGCGCGCCGTCACCGGCATGCAGGAGGACATCGCCGCGCTGGAAGCCATCGTGCGTCCCTTCGTGTTCCGCCGCTACCTCGACTTCGGGGTGATCGACGCGATCCGCAACATGCACGCCCAGATCCGCGCCGAGGTCAAGCGCCAGGAACGGCTGCACCCGGACCGCAGCAACAACGTCAAGCTCGGACGCGGCGGGATCCGCGAAATCGAATTCCTGGCCCAGGTGTTCCAGCTGATCCGCGGCGGGCGCGACCCGGCCCTGCGCGAGCGCTCGACGCGCCAGACGCTGCGCCTGCTGGCCGAACGCGAGCTGATGCCATCAAACACGGTCGAGCGCCTGCTGGAAGCCTACACCTTCCTGCGCAACCTCGAGCACCGCCTGCAATACCTGGAAGACGCCCAGACCCATACCCTGCCCGCGAACGAGGCCGACCGCCAGGTCGTCGCCACGATGATGGGCCTGCCCGACGTGCCCACCCTATTGGCGCGGCTGGAAGAACAGCGGGCGTTTGTCGCCGCCGAGTTCGATGACATGTTCGCCGACAAGACCATGACGCCGGCCGGCGAGGAACGCGCCGAACTGGAAGCGATCGCGGCCGACCCGGAGGCGATCAGGGCGATCGAAACCCATTTGACCGGGCTCGGCTACGACGACCCGGCCGGCAGTGCGCGGCGCCTGGCGGCCACCTGGGCCGCGCCGCGCCTGCAGGGCCTGCCCGACGCCAGCCGCGCACGCCTGCTGGCCCTGGTCAACCTGGCCCTGCCGCAGGTGGCCACGATCGTGAAGGAAGCCGCGCTGGCAGCCAATGCGGGCAGCCACGGCGCCACGCTCGGGCGCCTGCTCGACTTCCTGGAAGCGATCGCGCGCCGCTCGGCCTACCTGTCGCTGCTGACCGAATACCCGCACACGCTCGAGCGCGTGATCCGCATGATGCACGCCAGCGGCTGGGCCGCCACCTTCCTGACCCTGCACCCGATCCTGCTCGACGAACTGCTGGACGACCGCGGCGGCATCGACGAGCCGGCCGTGCTGGCTGCCCACCTCGACGCGAAACTGGAAGAAGCCGCGGGCGACATCGAGCGCCAGCTCGACATCCTGCGCGAGACCCACCACGCCCAGCAGTTCCGGCTGCTGGCGCTGGACCTGGCCGGCGAACTGTCGGTCGAGCGCCTCGCCGACCATTTATCGGCGCTGGCCGACGTGGTCGTGGCCGCGACGGTGCGCTGGGCCTGGCGCACGGTGGCCACCCGCCACATCGAGGAGCCGCGCTTCGCCGTCATCGCCTACGGCAAGCTGGGCGGCAAGGAGCTCGGCTATGTGTCCGACCTCGACGTCATCTTCCTGTTCGACGACGAGGACGACATGGCGCCGTCCAACTACGCCAAGCTGGCCCAGCGCTTCATCACCTGGATGACGGCGCACACGCCGGCCGGCATCCTGTTCGATATCGACACCGCGCTGCGCCCGGACGGCGCCAGCGGCATGCTGGTCAGCTCGCTGGCGGCCTTCGAGCGCTACCAGCACAACGCGGCCTGGGTGTGGGAACACCAGGCGCTGACCCGCGCCCGCTTCTGCGCCGGCGACGCGGCCATCGGCGCGCGCTTCGAGGCGATCAGGGAAAGCGTGCTGCGGCGCGACCGCAGCGCGCAGGCCGACGAACTGAAGGCCGAGGTGATCAAGATGCGCACGCGCATGCACGATGCATACCCGAGCCGCAGCACGCTGTTCGACCTCAAGCAGGACGCGGGCGGCATGATCGACATCGAATTCATCGTCCAGTACCTGGTGCTGCGTTATTCCGCCGTCCACCCGCAACTGACGGCGAATGCCGGCAACATCGCCCTGCTGCACCGCAGCGGAGAGCTTGGCCTGATTGACGCCCAGCTGGCCACGGCGGTTGCCGACGCCTACCGGCTGATGCGCAAGCTGCAGCACCAGCTGCGCCTGCAGGGACGGGACACCGCACGCGTCCCGCATGCCAGCGTGGCCGGGCCGAGCGCAAGCGTTCTCGCGCTCTGGTCCAGCGTATTTGGCTGAGTCCATTCCCCCTTTCCCCTCCCCTTCCGCCGCGCGCACCGCCTCGGCGCATCCCGGGCCTCGACCTGGCATCCGGACGCTGCAGCGCACCATTCCGCAGCGCTTCGTACTCCCACCGCGCACGTGCATGGTGCGCAGCTATTGCAGCGTGCAGACATCCCACAATTGCAACAAAAAAAGCAAGATTTCGACAGCTGTTGTTTTTGAACAAAGCTTCGCCAGAGTGATTGACACCCGAATAGTAAAAGTGTCTTATGTATAAGTCTTGCCGACCATAAAGTTACCATTTAGAAATTCTCTGTCACCTATGGGGGACGATTGTTTGCAAATTGTTACCAGTCGCAAGCTTCAGTACAGCAGCCGAAACACCCTGAAAAAATAATTTTTGGAGATTTCATGCATCAACGTACGAAAATCGCGGTAGCCGTCACCATGGCTGTCAGCGCCATGTCCGCCTTTGCCCAAACGACGCAAACCGTCCAACCGGCAGCCGAGACCTCTTCCATACAGCGCGTCGAAGTGACCGGTTCGCGCATCGCCTCGCCGAATGCCGAATCGCCGTCGCCGCTGCAAGTCCTGTCTTCGGCCGACATCGCCGCTTCCGGCGCCACCAATCTGCAGGAACTGCTGCAGAAGAACCCGACCTTGGGTGCCCCGGCCCTCAGCCGCACCAACTCGAACTTCTTCACCAGCGGCGGCGGTGTCGCCACTGTCGATCTGCGCAACCTGGGTACCGCACGCACCCTGGTGCTGCTCAATGGCCGCCGCTTTGTTACCGGCGTACCGGGCAGCTCGGCAGTCGACCTGAACACGATTCCGACCGACTTCATCGAGCGCGTCGAACTGCTGACCGGTGGCGCATCGGCCACCTACGGTTCGGACGCGGTCGCTGGTGTGGTCAACATCATTACCAAGCGTAACCTCGACGGCCTCCTGGCCGACTTCCAGGCTGGCCGCAGCGAACAGGGCGACGACCTGAAGCGCAAAGCCTCGCTGACCTTCGGCAAGAGCTCCGAGGATGGCCGCAGCAACGTCATGGCTCACCTGGGGTACTCGCGCCAGGGCGCGGTCTACAGCAGGGACCGCGACTTCGCGGCGGTCGACCAGCTCAGCCGCTCGCTCTCCTCCGGAGACCCGGCCGACATCTTCATCCCGACGCGTCCGGCCTACTCCGGCGTTGCGCCCCAGGGGCTCTTCATGTACCGCGACTCGCCCACAGCCACAACCCAGCGCAACTTCACGTATGACCGTGCGGGCAACATCATTCCGTGGAACCAGAACGGCAGCGCGACCCAGGCCGCCACCGGCTTCAACCGTTCCGAGTACCGCTCGATCGCGGTGCCAACCGAGCGCTACGTCCTGGCGACCGTCGGCAACCTGGCGCTGAACGAGAACCACAGTGCCTTCTTCGAAGGCAATTACGCTTCGACCAGGGTGTCGACGAAGATGGAGCCGTATCCAATGCAGTCCACCGACGTCTACCCACGCGCCGGCCTGGTTCCGGCCGAGTTCATGGTCAACGGCGCCATGGTGCGCAACCCGCTCGTGCCGCAATACCTGTATGACCGCGCGACCGACACCAATGGTGACGGCGCCCGCGACTACTCGTTCAGCCGCCGCATGTCGGAAGTCGGCACGCGCGGCTACACTGTCGAGCGTGACACTTTCCGTCTTGCTACCGGCCTGAAAGGCAGTTTCGGCATTTGGAACTACGAGACCTACCTCTCGTACGGCTCGACCAAGGAAGCCCAGCAAGGCGGCGGCCAGATCAATGTCCTGAACTTCCGCAACGCGCTCGAAGCAATTCCGGACGCGAACGGCAACGCCATCTGCCGCGACCCGATCGCCCGCATCCAGGGTTGCGTGCCGATCAACGTATTCGGCTACGACACGATCAGCCCGGAAGCGCTGCGCTACGTCAACGCCCCTGGCTCGCTGGTCACGGCGGCCACGCAAAAACTGGCTGGCGCCACGGTCTCGGGCGAACCGTTCCAGCTGCCTGCGGGCGCGCTGGGCATCGCGGCTGGCTTTGAATGGCGTGAGGAAACCTCGCGCAGCGAAGCAGATGCTCTGACCCAGGCTGGCCTGAACGCGGGCAACGCCGCGCCTCCGACCTACGGCGAATTCTCGGTCAAGGAATACTTCCTCGAAGCCCGGGTGCCGCTGCTGAAGGATCTGCCATTCGTCAAGAGCCTGAGCGCGTCGACCGCGATCCGCCGCGGCGATTACTCGACCGTTGGCACGACCGACAGCTGGAACGTGGGCGCCGAATGGTCCCCGATTTCGGACGTGAAGTTCCGCGCTACCCGCGCGCTGTCGACCCGTGCCCCGAACATCGACGAGCTGTATCAGCCGGCCATGCAGACCTTCCCGACCGGCCTGATCGATCCATGCATCGGCGTGACCGCAACCTCGACTGGTGCAGTATCGGAAGCCTGCCGCGCCGCGCCTGGCGTCAACGCCAACATCGCGGCCAACGGCAGGTTCACGCTGAACCAGTCCGACACCCAGGGCGTCAGCGGCTACAACCGCGGCAATCCATTGCTGGGCGAGGAAAAAGGCCGTTCGACCACAATCGGTGTCGTGGTCACCCCCCGTTCGATCCCGTTGCTGAGCAAGTTCACCTTCACGGCGGACTACTTCGACATCAAGATCGCGGATGCAATCGTCAGCACGCCACGCCAGTTCGCGCTGGACCAGTGCTATGGCGGCGGCAACACCGCACTGTGCTCGTTCATCACCCGCCGTCCAACGGTCATTGGCGCCAACAGCGCCGGCTCGCTGGACGAAATCGACAGCGCTGCCACCAACAGCGGCGGCGTCGCTAACGAAGGCGTGGACGTGACGGTAGCGTGGGCGGACCGCGTCGGTCCGGGGCGCCTGAATGCGCGCCTGTCGTACACCCGTCTGCTGGAGGGCTACGACATTCCTCTGCCAGGCGCCGAGCGGGACGTATGGGCAGGCGAGGTTGGTGATGCCAAGCACCGTGCTGGCCTGAACCTGGGCTACGCAATCGGCAACTTCAAGCTGAACTCGACCGTGACCTACATTGGCCGTTCGGCACTGGATGATGGCTTCCTGGGCTCGTTCGAAGTTGACAACGTACCACTGGCGCCGGAGTCCATCAAGATTGCTTCGACGACCTACGTCGACTTCCAGGCCACCTATCAGCTGACCAAAGCGGCCCAACTGTACGCCGGTGTGGATAACGCGTTCGACAGGGCACCGCCACCGATCATCAGCGGCTTGCCAGGTAACAGCACCGGTACCGAGACCGATGCCAGCACCTACGACCCGATCGGTCGCCGCTACTACGTCGGCCTGCGCGTATCGCTGTAATCGAAGCGAAGCAAGCCACATGTGTCCGCCCCGGCGGCTCACATGTGGCGTTTCCCTTGCAAACGCCCTTCGGGGCGTTTTTTTATTGCGCCCAGGAGCCTGTCCTGCCATGGCGCGCAACGATGAGGACGCAGTCCTCGATGGCCCGGTCGGGTTTCCGACCGGGCCATTTTCATTCCGCCATGGCTGGAATGGCACCGGCTGTGGTACCGGCTATGGCAAGCACGCCGCCTTCTCCACCGCAGCCCACGTTACGCATTCGCGACGAATTCGTTAAAAAACTTTACATTTCCCCACCAACATTAATTTTGTGCATGCGCACATAAGGTCTTTACAGGGATGGAAAGACAGCAACAGCCCGGGATGTTGCATTGCAGCACTAACTAAAATTTCTTCAAATGTGTGGTTTATGCAACATGGATACGCGCTGTTCGATTGACACTTAGGGAACGAGAGTGTCTCATGTGCAAGTCTCGCAGAACACATCAGTTTGTTCAGCGAAACTTGCACGTTTTACGACAGGATCATGTCCCTGTGGGGACCCCATTTGTCAAAAAAACGTAGCAAAAGACACAAAGAAATTTTTCCCTGGAGAGTTCATGTATCAACGCACTAAAATCGCCGTAGCCGTTACCCTGGCTGTGAGCGCGATGTCGGCTTTCGCACAGACCACCGAAGCACCGGTCGCTGCGGATGCCATGCAAAAAGTTGAAGTGACCGGTTCGCGCATCAAGCGCGCTGCCGCCGAAGGTGCCCTGCCGGTTACCGTCGTCACCCGTCAACAACTGGAAGACAGCGGCTCGGTCACGATCGCTGAATTCATCCGCACCTCGACCTTCTCGACCACCGGCCAGTTCCGTCCGCAGTCGGGCTCGTCCGCACAATCCTGGTCCGGCGCCAACCTGCGCGGCCTGGGCAGCTCGCGTACCCTGGTGCTGGTGGATGGCCGCCGCGTCGCCAAGGCACCGAACGTCGGCGATGCGGCCGACATGAACTCGATCCCGATGGCTGCCGTCGAGCGCATCGAAATCCTGACCGACGGCGCCTCGGCGATCTACGGTTCGGAAGCCATCGGTGGCGTCATCAACATCATCCTGCGCAAGGACTTCGACGGCGTCTACGTCTCGCTGGGCAAGACCAATCCCGACATCAAGGGCGGCGACCGCGACGAAGCATCGGCACTGTTCGGCCTGACCAGCGAAAAAGGCCGCATCATCGCCGGCGTGTCGCGCACCTCGCGCGACATGTTCTTCACCCGTGACTACCCATGGGGCGTGAGCAAAGGCGCATCGTCGTACTCGAACTCGTTCTACAGCGCGCTGGACGACGGCGCAGGCGGCCTGTACCAGGGCAGCACCTTCCTGGGCAATGCCGGCAGCTGCGACTTCCCGGACAAGGGCTTCTACGTCGCCGCCAACGGCCGTTGCCGCTACGACTTCAACCTGGTTGCTGCCGATGAAGCCGCTACCGCGACCAAGTCGGTCTTCGCACGCGCCGAGTACAACCTGTCGGCCGACTTCACGGCTTACCTGACCGCGTCGAACACCAACAACACCAGCTTCGGCCGCTACGCGCCGGTGCCGGATTCGATCCTGGTCCGTGCAGGCAGCGTCAACAACCTGTCGACCACGCCAGACCAGGACGTGTTCCTGGCGCACCGCTTCGCCGCTGCCGGCAACCGCGACACCAGCACCGACGGCAACCTGACCGACATGGCCGTCGGCGTGAAGGGCACCGTGGCAGGCTTCGACATCGATGTCGGCGCACGCCGCACCGTATCGAAGATCGTCGAAACGGGCCGTGGCTTTGTCGTCAAGGGCCTGGCGACCACCGCCATCAACAA
Organism: Massilia sp.; assembly: GCA_039649125.1. Lineage (GTDB taxonomy): Bacteria > Pseudomonadota > Gammaproteobacteria > Burkholderiales > Burkholderiaceae_D > Telluria. The sequence goes on from JBBWZO010000017.1 coordinate 14,241, forward strand.
CGGCACCTACAACATCGTCAACCCGTTCGCCAACAGCGACAGCGTCCTGAAGTCGATCACCACGACCACCGGCCGCGATTCGAAGTTCGCGCAGTCGGAAATCTACGCAACCGCTACCCGCGACCTGTTCGCAATGGCCGGCGGCAACTCGGCCCTGTACGTGGGTGCCGAGCACCGCAAGGAAGTCTACGCCGACCTCTACGACTCGCTGAGCGAAGCGGGCGAAGTGCTGGGCAGCTCGGGCAACTCGGCAGAGGGCCAGCGTGAAGTCGACGCCATTTCGGCCGAATGGACCCTGCCGTTCACCAAGACCATCGAAGGTAACCTGGCAGCCCGTTACGAGAAATACTCGGACTACGGCAGCGACTTCTCGCCACGCGCATCGGTACGTTGGGCGCCGACCCGTGCGGTGACCCTGCGCGCGTCGTTCAACCGCGGCTTCGCGGCACCGTCGCTGCCGCTGATCAGCTCGAAGCCGTCGTTCTCGGCTGACTCCGTGATCGACCCGCGCCACTGCGCAGCCGACGGCAGCTACAGCGCCGAAGACTGCCTGACCGAGCCGTTCCAGATCAACGGCCTGCGCATCGCCAACCCGAACCTGACTTCCGAAAAATCGAAGCAGTTCAGCTTCGGCGGCGCATGGGACGTGAACCAGTGGCTGACCGTCAAGGCCGACTACTGGAACACCGAGATCGACGAAGTGCTGTCGTTCATCGACGCCCAGACCCTGGTCAACCGCGACAACGGCACCGACGCCCGTCCGGTCCCGGCAGGCCTGGCGGTCCGCCGCGATCCGGCTACCGGCGCGATCGTGCAGGTCATCAGCGGCACCACCAACGAAGGCACCCTGAAGTACTCGGGCCTCGACGCTGCCGCCACGGTCACCCACCGCTACGCCAGCCTGGGCCGCTTCCGTCATGACCTGAGCTGGTCGCACATGTTCAAGGCCGAGACCAATGGTGTCGACTTCAACGGCGAATTCGGCCAGCCGAAAGACCGTATCCAGCTGAACAACAGCTGGGCCGTGAGCGCCTTCGGCCTGAGCGGCGTCGACCTGGCTTACAACATCAACCTGATCGGCAAGAACGGCAAGAAGAACGAAAAACTGCGCGTCGGCAGCTATGTCACCCATGACATCCAGGCTACCTACTCGCCGTCGTTCCTGAAGGGCCTGAAGCTGAGCGTTGGCGCCGTCAACATCGGCAACAAGATGCCGACCCTGATCAGCGACGACAGCAAGCCGTTCAACTACGATCTGTACGACGCGTACGGCCGCCAGGTCTACTTCCGTCTGGAACAGAGGTTCTAAGGCATTTGCCTATAAACCACAGGGACATGCAGGATCGTCCCTGAGTTGACAAGCCGCAGCGATTTTTTTCGCTGCGGCTTTTTTAATATTGTTCCGACGTTTCGTTCCAGACCGCCATGCACATCTCCAGTCTCCCCTGAAGCAGGCGGCACGCATCAGGCAGCCGGTGCTGATGGCCTACGGCGAACTGGACATGCGCGTACCGCTGCCGCACGGCGCCAAAATGCACGACGCGCTGGCCGCCAGCGGCAACAACAAGGTCGAATGGGTCGAATACGAGGGCGAAGGCCACGGCTGGGTCCTCCTGAAGAACACCGTCGACTTCTGGACCCGTGTCGAATCCTTCCTCGACAGGAACCTGAAATAGAATGACGCCTCACCGGCGCGCAGGAAGGGCGCGTCGTCTTACCCAGCAAAAAAGGAAACACATGCACACCAAGTTGTCCCGTCTCGCCTCTCTCGTCCTCGCCTGCGCGCTGCCGCTGGGCGCCGCCCAGGCCGCCGGCCAGGCCAGCCAGGCCCCCGCCAAGGGCAACGCCGTCAAGTCCGGCCCGGTGAACGAGGATGCGAAGCGCCGCGGCAAGAACGACCGGCTGCTGACGCGCGACGAATTGCGCGCCTGCATGCGCCTGAAGGAAAGCAACGACGCGGGCACGGTCGAGATCGAGCGGCGCCAGGCGGAACTGGACAAGGAGCGCGAAGCGCTGGCCGCCGCGCCTGACGCGGGCGCGGCCGTACGCGCCGCCGTCGAGGAAAAACTCAAGGCGGTGCAGCAGGCCGATGCCGAATACGCCGCCTACGGCAAGACGGTCGAGGACTGGAATACGCGCATGGCGGAATTCGAGGCCCGCGCGAAGGACATGCGCAACGCCGACCGCCGCAGCATCGTGCTCAAGCAGGAACAGGCCGCGCTCAAGGTCAACGAACAGAAACTCGTGGGCGAACGCAATGCCGCGATCGCCGCCTACGAGACCGCGGTCAGGGAAGCGAACGAGAAGCTGGCCCAGGGCGGCCAGGGCAACGCCGCCTGGAACAGGAAGAGCGAAGCGCTGGCCGCCGACGAGCAGGCCCTGCTCGACGCGCGCCGCAAATGGGCCACCGAATGCGGCGCGCGCCGCTTCCGTGAGGACGACGAGACCGCGATCAAGGCCGGCAAGTGAACGCGCGCTCCGCACCCCCCGCCGCCGCGACGGTACGCGCGGCGCTGGCACGGGCGCACCAGCACCTGGCCGAGCATAACGTCCTGTCGGCCGAACTCGAACTGCGCGCCCTGGTCGAGGAAGCGCCCGACTGTGCCGAAGCCTGGCTCCTGCTGTCCGAGCTGGCCGGCCAGCGCGGCGACGCCGTGCGTGCGTGCGCGTGCGTCGAGGCCGCCGCGCGCCATGCGCCCGGTGTGGCCGCCGTCGCATTGCAGCGCGCCCAGCTCCAGCTGGCGGGCGGCGCGCCGCAGGACGCCGCCGGCACCCTGGCCACGCTGCTGGCACGCCAGCCGAAGCAGTATGTCGGCTGGCTGCTGCTGGGCCAGGCATTCGAGGCGGCAGGCCGCCACGACCTGGCCTTGCGCGCCTGGTCGCAGGGCCTGCGCCTGGGCCAGGCGGCCGGCCAGCTGATGGGCATGGCCAGCACGCCGCCGGCTTTCCGCCCGGTGATCCAGCAGATCATCGCCCAGGTCAACGCCCAGCTGTACGGCCCGGTGATCGAAGGCTTCGAGCGCATGCGCGAGCGCTTCGGCGCCAGCGAACTGGCGCGCCTGGAACACGCGCTCGCGGTCTACCTCGGCGCGCGCCAGGATACGCCGCCGAGCCCGCACCAGCGCCCGAAGTTCCTGTACTTCCCCGGCCTGCCCGAGGGTCCCTACCACGATCCGTTCCTGCATCCGTGGACGGCGCGCCTGGTCGACAGCTTCGACGCCATCCGCGCCGAGGCGCTGGCGGTGCTCGAGGCCGACACCGGCATCGAGGAATTCCTGCAGTTCGCGCCCGGCCAGAGCCGCGACGGCTACCTGGGCGGCGCCGGCAGCACGCCCTCCTGGGACGCCTACTTCTTCTATCGCCACGGCCGCCGCTACGACGCCAACCATGCGCGCTGCCCGGCCACCTCGCAGCTGCTCGACAGCATCGAGCTGTGCGAAGTCGCGGGCCAGGCGCCGGAAGTGTGCTTCTCGGTGCTGCAGCCCGGGACCGACATCAAGCCGCACCACGGCGCGACCAACACCCGGCTGGTCATGCACCTGCCGCTGGTGGTGCCGCCCGGCTGCGCGCTGAACGTCCGCGGCGGCGGCGAGCACCTGTGGCGCGAAGGCGAGCCGATGATGTTCGACGACACCTTCGAGCACGAGGCATGGAACCGCTCGGACCGCCGGCGCGTCATCCTGCTGATGGATTGCTGGAATCCGCACCTCACCGGGGCCGAGCGCATCGCCACCCGCCATGTGGTCGAGCTGATCAGCGTCGCCGAGAACTTCACCCCGGGCGACCTGGAGCAGGCGACGCGCGCCCTGCGCGGCTAGCCTCGCACATGCAGGAGAGCCCGCAAGCGCTTGCGGGCCTTGTCATTTTCGGGTGCGTCGACGCGAAGCCCGCATGCACGGACGCGCTCGGGTATGATGCTGGATTCGCGCGGCAAAGGCCGCCCTACCCGAACCGACTATGGCAATCAAACTCAAGAACGACAAGGACATCGCGAAGATGCGCGTCGCCGGCCGCATGGCCGCCGAGGTCCTGGAAATGATCAAGGAATACGTCGTCCCCGGCGTTTCCACCGAAGAACTCGACCGCCGCTGCAACGAATACATCCGCAAGGTGCAGAAGGCCACGCCGGCCAACGTCGGCTACCACGGCTTCCCGAAGACCCTGTGCACGTCCGTGAATGGCGTGGTCTGCCACGGCATCCCGAGCGAACAGGAAATCCTCAAGGACGGCGACATCGTCAACATCGACGTCACCGTCATCAAGGATGGCTGGCACGGCGACACCAGCCGCATGTATTACGCCGGCACGCCCAGCCCTGAAGCGAAGCGCCTGGTCGACACGACCTTCGAGTGCATGATGGCGGGCATCCGCGCGGTGCGCCCGGGCGCGCGCCTGGGCGACGTCGGCCACGCCATCCAGAAGCTCGCCGAGGGCGCCGGCTACTCGGTGGTGCGCGACTATTGCGGCCACGGCATCGGCCGCGTCTACCACGAAGACCCGCAGGTGCTGCACTATGGCCGCCCGAACACGGGCCTGCTGCTGAAGGAAGGCATGACCTTCACGGTCGAGCCGATGATCAACGCCGGCGACGACGAAGTGTCGCAGCTCGACGACGGCTGGACCGTGGTCACCCGCGACGGCTCGCTGTCGGCCCAGTGGGAACACATGATCGTCGTGACCAGCAACGGCTACGAGATCCTGACGCCCTGGCCGAAGGGGTGACGGCGGCCTCCAGACGAAAAAAACCCGGCGCGAACGCCGGGTTTTTCTTTATACCTTTTCCTTATGCCTTTTCTTCATGCATCAGCTGCTGCTGCATCGCTGCGGCTGAATGCAGCAGCGCCATCCGCCATCAGAACTGGTATTCGGCGGCGAGCTTGATCGAACGCGGACGCAGCGCGTAACCGCCACGCAGGTCGACCGGTGCTTCGGTCTTCAGCAGGTTGCGGATGTTCATCGTCAGGCGCAGGTCCGGGATCCCCGTGTACACCAGGTTCAGGTCGGTGCGCACGTCCGCCTTGCGGTAGCACGGCAGGTCGCCCGTCGGCTTGATGCGCGTCTGGCAGCCCGCTTCGTCCCAGGTCTTGACGTCGGTCTCGTTGAAGTTCAGCGCCTGTTCCGAACGACGGTTCACGCGCACCGTGGTGGCGAAATCGCCCTTCTTCCAGGTCGCGCTCAGCACCGATACGAGGCGCGGCTGGTCACGCAGGCCGATCGTGTTCGGACGGTACTTGTTGCCGCTCACGTCCCAGGTACGGAAGTCCAGCCCCACGGTGTTCAGCAGGCTGACGTTCAGGTTGCCCCAGCCCCCCAGGTTCCAGCGGGTGGCGATGTCGATGTCCACGCCCTCGGTCTTGCTCTTGCCCAGGTTCTCGTAGGCCAGCAGCAGCGACTGGATGTTGCCGACGGCGAAGGCCAGGTTGGCGCCAGGCTGCAGTTCGTTGGCGCGGGCGGCGAAGCGCTGGTCGGCTTCGCTGACCGGGTTACGCACGATCAGGTCCGCGTATTCCGGCTCGTCTTCGCGCTGCAGCACATAGGACACTGCGCGGTAGTTGATCTCGCCGCGGCGTTCGATCTTGAAGTAGTCGACCGAAAGGTTGATGTTGCGGTTCGGCTCGATCACGAAACCGAGCGTGGTGCTGCGCGAGGTCTCCGGTTCCAGGTCGGCGTTCGACGAAATCATTGCAGGGATCGAAGTCAGGCAGCCCGAATTGTAGGCCGTCGTCGCATCGCTCTTGTCGTTGGCATTGCCGTTCTTCAGGATGTCGCGGATGGCGGTCGCGGTGTCGCAACGTTTCGGATCGAGCGTGCTGTTGAAGAAGCCGGTCAGGCCGACCTTGCCCAGCGTTTCCGGGATGTTCGGGGTGCGGAAGCCGCCGGCATAGGTACCGCGCAACAGCACCTGCGGAATCACGGCATAGGTCGCGCTCACCTTCGGCGAGACGTGGGCATCGAAGCCTTCGCTCTTGTCCATGCGCAGCGCGCCGTTGAGGACGAGCTTCTTGGTCAGAGGCGCGTTCAATTCCCCGTACAGGGCGCTCTGGGTGCGTTTGCCGTCGATCCACAGCGAACCGCGGCCGATGATCTCGGCGTTGACGACGTTGTCGGTCGAGCGGATGTACTGGTTCTCGCGGCGCACTTCGCCACCGAAGGCAAACGACAGCGGTCCACCGCCCAGGGCCATCAGCTCACCGGTCACCTTGGCGTCGACCCAGTCCTGCGACAGGTCGGCGTTGGTGCCGATTTCAGGGAACATGCGCAGCAGCAGTTCCGGGCTGTTCGGGCCGCCGATCTTGTATTCACCGCTCGACACCGCGTTCGGCATCTCGAAGCGGTGCGCGCCGCGGTCGCGCGACTTGGCGTCGGCGCCGACACGGCCGATCGCGGTCTCCCATTCCCAGCCGTTGGCGAAGCTGCCTTCCAGGCCCGCCATCACGCGGTACTGGTTGGCGACGGACGGGCTGATCCACATGTCCAGGTCGTCCATGAAGCGGTAGTCGATGCCGACCGGGAAGCTGTATGGGTTGGCCGGGTTGCCGACAGCGAGCTTCGGCTTGTTGACCGACTGCGAGGTCTTGGTATTGCCATCGAACCAGTTGGTCGGCGAGCCGGCAACGTTCGCATACGGCAGCGAGCGGTAGGTGGTTTCGGTGCGCGAGTACGATACCTCGGCGAAGCCGCGAATGTCGTTGGTGACCTTGAAGCGGGCCTGGCTGAAGAAATTCAGGCGTTCGGCCGGGTCCGACCATGGGTTGATGGCGGTCAGGTCACTCGCGCACAGGCCGCCGGCGTTGCGCTGGGTGGTCGGGCAGGATGCGACGGCCTCGCGGACGCGCCGGCCGGCTTCGCTCAGGTTGCCCGGGAACGAGTAGATGCTCGGGTCGCCAAATGCCGGGCTGACGTACTGGCGGTGCCAGGACGGGTAGTATTCGATCACGTCCGACTGCATGTAGCCCTTGCGGCGATATGCTTCGAGCGAGGCGAACAGGTTGTAGCCGTCGTTCTCGAGGTTGCCGAGGCCGCCGAAGATGGCCGCGGTGTCCTGGCCGCCGAAATCGTGGCTCTGGTTGCGCTCGACGCTGCCGCTCAGGCGCAGGCCTTCGAAGGTATGGCGAGTGATGATGTTGATCACGCCTGCCATCGCGTCCGAACCGTAGATCGCGGAGGCGCCGTCCTTCAGCACCTCGACGCGTTCGACGATGTCGGCCGGGATGGCGTCGACGTTGACGAACATTTCCTTGCCGCTGTCGGCGAAGGCGTAGTTCGAGACGCGGCGACCGTTCACCAGCACCAGGGTGGCCCCCTTGCCGAGGCCGCGCATCGACGCGCCGGATGCGCCGCGTGCGAAACTGGCCGAGTTGCCGTCGTCGCGCAGCGTGCTGGTATCGAACGCGGTCAGGGTGTCGAGCACCTGGCGCACGGTGTTGGCGCCGGTGGCCTTGATGTCTTCACGGCGCATGACCGTAACCGGGGAAGCGGTTTCGCCGTCGATGCGCTTGATGTTGGAGCCCGTCACGAGCACCCGCTGCATCTGCGGCGCCGGTGCCGCCGTTCCCTGCCCCGTTTGCGCCAGCACCTGGGCGCTGCCAACCGCCAATGCAACTGCGACTACACTTTGCTTCAAAACCAATTTCTTGTTCAATTTGATCCCCGTTAATATTTATCGGTGCTTTTTCTTCATATGTATGAATACATACACTTTGATTCCGCAGGGAACTTTCACTAAAGAAAATATATTTTGCAAAGTTATGTGATGACATTCGTCATTTGTTGCGCAAAAAGAACACTTGTATAGATCGGGCAAGCATTCTTTCATGCATCTTGCACCGGCGGCAGGGTCCACGCTGCACGGCAGGGATAAAAAAAACGCCCCGAAGGGCGTTTTTCGTTGATACGCAGCAGTTTATTGCGCGTTCATCAGGGCGACGGTGGTGTCCAGCATGCGGTTCGAGAAGCCCCACTCGTTGTCGTACCACGACGAGACCTTCACCAGGCGGCCCGAGACTTTGGTCAGGGTGGCGTCGAAGTTCGACGATGCCGGGTTGTGGTTGAAGTCGACCGAGACCAGCGGGTCGGTGTTGTAGGTCAGGATGCCGTTCAGGGCGCCTTCCGACGCGGCCTTCATGATCTGGTTGACTTCTTCCACGGTCGTGTCGCGCTTGGCGATGAACGACAGGTCGACGATCGAGACGTTGATGGTCGGCACGCGGATCGCGAAGCCGTCCAGCTTGCCGTTCAGCTCAGGCAGCACCAGGCCGACCGCGGCGGCGGCGCCGGTCTTGGTCGGGATCATCGACTGGGTGGCGGAACGGGCGCGGCGCAGGTCTTCGTGCATCACGTCGGTCAGCACCTGGTCGTTGGTGTAGGCGTGCACGGTGGTCATCAGGCCGGTTTCCAGGCCGATCGCGTCGTGCAGCGGCTTGACCAGCGGGGCCAGGCAGTTGGTGGTGCACGATGCGTTCGAGATCACGGTGTCGGTGCTCTTGAGCACGTCCTGGTTCACCCCGAATACGATGGTGGCGTCGACGTCCTTGCCGCCCGGTGCCGAGATGATGACCTTCTTGGCGCCGCCCTTCAGGTGGGCCGAGGCCTTTTCCTTGGTGGTGAAGAAGCCGGTGCACTCCAGCACCACGTCCACGCCCAGCTCGCCCCATGGGATTTCGGCCGGGTTACGCTGCGCGAACACGCGGATCGGGTCGCCGTTGACGATCATGTTGTCGCCCTCGACCGTGACGGTGCCCGGGAACTTGCCGTGGGCGGTGTCGTAGCGGGTCAGGTGGGCGTTCGACTCGGCATTACCCAGGTCGTTGATGGCGACGATCTGGATGTCCTGCTTCTTGCCGCCTTCGTAGAAAGCGCGCAGGATGTTACGGCCGATACGGCCGTAGCCGTTGATTGCTACCTTGATGGTCATGCTTTTTGCTCCTGATTAAAAAAAACCGTTAGCAGGTAGGAATGCGTTCAACGGCAAGCTGCATCTTGGCGCCGAGGAGAGTTGAACGCGTGAGCGGCGAAGCCGCCCACCCTACGACCTTGTTCTTATGCTGCGATGACGCCCTTGGCCTTGGCCACGACGTTCTCGACGGTGAAGCCGAAGTGCTTGAACAGCACCGGCGCCGGCGCCGACTCGCCGAAGGTGTCGATGCCCACGACCGCACCTTCCAAACCGACATACTTGTACCAGAAATCCGTAACTCCTGCCTCAATGGCAACACGTGGCGTGCCACGCGTCAACACGCTGGCTTTGTACGCCGCGTCCTGGCGCTCGAACACGTCGGTCGACGGCATCGACACCACGCGGGCGGCGACGCCCTCGCCTGCCAGCGCCTCGGCAGCTTTCACGGCCAGTTCGACTTCCGAGCCGGTAGCGATCAGGATGACTTTCGCGTCAGGCGCGTCGCGCAGCACGTAGCCGCCCCTGGCGATGTTCGCCACGCTGGCGGCGTCGCGCTCCATGAACGGCAGGTTCTGGCGCGAGAAGATCAGGGTCGACGGACCGTCGCGGCGCTGCACGGCGGCGCCCCAGGCGACCTGCGATTCGACCGTGTCGCACGGACGCCAGTTGTCGAGGTTCGGGATCAGGCGCAGCGACGAGACGTGCTCGACCGACTGGTGGGTCGGGCCGTCTTCGCCCAGGCCGATCGAGTCGTGGGTGAACACGAACAGCGAGCGGATCTTCATCAGGGCGGCCATGCGCAGCGCGTTGCGGCTGTAGTCCGAGAAGGTCAGGAAGGTCGCGCCGAACGGGATGAAGCCGCCATGCAGGGCCACGCCGTTCTGGATCGCGGCCATGCCGAACTCGCGCACGCCATAGTTGATGTGGTTGCCCGGGATACCCGAGCGCACCGCCACCGACTCTTTCCAGTTGGTGAGATTGGAGCCGGTCAGGTCGGCCGAGCCGCCCAGGAATTCCGGCAGTACCGGCGCCAGCGCCTGGATCGCGTTCTGCGAGGCCTTGCGGGTGGCGATGGTTTCCTTCTTGTCGATGCAGGTGG
>JBBWZO010000045.1:0-6699 GCA_039649125.1 Massilia sp.
CTTGTCTGATCCGCATCCGTCGGCAGGACATGGTCACAGCGGCCGGTTGCCCATCATCTCGCCCAGGCGCACCTTGCGCTCCGGCGCCCACTCGGGGTTGAAGCTGATGGTGTTTTCCTTGAACAGCATCACCACCGTCGAGCCCAGCAGGAAGCGGCCCATCTCCTCGCCCTTTTTCAGCACCACCGGCGCGCTCGGGCTGTCGTAGGTCCACTCGCCGACGCGCCCCAGGCGCTGCGGATTGACCACGCCATGCCACGCCGTGGCCATGCTGCCGACGATGGTCGCGCCGACCAGCACCATGACGAAGGTGCCGAATTCGTCGGACTCGAACACGCACACCACGCGCTCGTTGCGCGCGAACAGGCCCGGCACGCCGCGCGCCGTGGTCGGGTTCACCGAGAACAGCGCACCGGGCACGTAGATCATGCGGCTCAAGCGGCCGTCGCAGGGCATGTGCAGGCGGTGGTAATCCTTCGGGCTCAGGTACAGGTTGGCAAAGCTGCCGTGCTGGAAGTGGGCCGCCAGCGAGGCGTCGCCGCCGACCAGCTGGGTCGTCGTGAACTTGTGGCCCTTGGCCTGCAGGATGTGGTGGTCGTCGATCGCGCCGAACTGGCTGATCGCGCCGTCCACCGGGCAGACGAAATCGGCCTTGGCCAGCGGACGCACGCCGTCCTTCAGCGGACGCGTGAAGAACTCATTGAAGCTGGCGTAGCTGGCGATGTCCGAGTTGGCCGCTTCCTCCATGTTGACCCCGTACTTGGCCACGAACCAGCGGATCAGGCGGGTCGTCATCGCGCCTCCGCGGTGGCCGGCGACGCGGCCGGCGAAGGAGGTCAGCGCCTGCTTGGGCAGGACGTATTGCGGCAGTACTTTGAAGCGGTCGGACACGATGGCAGCCCTTGATAACTTGTGACGATGGCGAATTATAAATAAGCAGCCTTGCCGTGCATATCTTTGTTTTCGCCGGCAACACCCAGGCCAAGTGTAGCGCATCGCCCACAGGCGAAGCGCCAGCTCCGGTATGACCCGCCTGCGTAACACATGCACATCGACATGCATATCGAAAATATATTCCTGAAAGCATCTAAATGCGCGTGAACTAAAGGACAATACATTTTCATCAAATTGGCTTTCTGATATGTATATCCTCTCACCGATCCGCATGACCTTGCTGGCCGCCGCGCTGGCCCTTGCCTTCCCGTCGTACGCGCAGCAAGGGGTCCCCGCCGCCTTGAGGGCCGCCCCCGCCGCCGAGCAGAAAATGCAGAAGGTAGAGGTGCGCGGCAGCGCCGACAGCTACGACGCGCGGCGCGACGATACCGCCACCAGGATCGTGGTCGGCCAGGAGGAGATCGCGAAATACGGCGACACCAACGTGGCGGACGTACTGAAGCGCGTGCCGGGCATCACGGTCAACAGCCCGAACGGGCGCGGCGCCGAGATCCGCATGCGCGGCCTGGGCGCCGGCTACACGCAGATCCTCATCAACGGCGAACGCGCGCCGAACGGCTTCACGCTCGATTCGCTCTCGCCCGACGTGATCGAGCGCATCGAGGTGCTGCGCGCCGCGAGCGCCGAGTTCTCGACCCAATCGGTGGCCGGCACCGTCAACATCGTGCTGAAAAAGGCGGTACGAAGCGGCCAGCGCGAAGTCAAGATCGGCGCCCGTGCCGGCAGCGGCTTCAGCGGCCCGGCGGCCAACCTGCAGCTCTCCGACAAGCTCGGCAGGATGTCGTACTCGATCGCGGCCAGCGCCATGTTCGAGCAGTTCGACCGCGAAGCCAGCAGCGAAGAGCAGGGCTTCGACCTGGCCGGCAACCGCAACCTGGTGCGTCATATGGATGCCGGCGAGAACGCGCGCTTCAACCTGTTCAACCTGGCGCCGCGCCTGAACTGGACGCTGGACAACGGCGATACCCTGACCTCGCAGAGCTTCGTGAACGTGGCGCGCTTCCGCAACCGCAACCACGAGACCACGCGCACCAGCCTGGGCGCGCCCGCCTTCTATCCCGAACTCGATTCGGCGTTGCGCTCGAACAACGACGTGCTGCGCTCGGAGCTGAACTGGGTCCACAAGATGGCCGACGGCGCCAAGCTCGACGTCAAGTTCAGCCTGGTCGGCGGCCAGAACACGACCGACAACTGGCGCTCGACCCCTGCAGGCGCGGCGCGCCCGGTCGACAATCTGGTCCACCTCGAAGCCGACGAGCTTGGAGCGACCACGGTCGGCAAGTTCAGCAAGACCATCATGAAGGACCATTCCCTCGGCATGGGCTGGGATGCCGGCTGGTCGGTGCGCGAGGACAGCCGCGAGGAGTTCGAAGCGAACCGCGCGGTCTTCCCGACGCTCCCTAGGGGCGAAACCTCCGAATCGCGCGTCTCGCGCCTGGCGCTGTACGCCCAGGACGAGTGGAACCTGACGCCGCGCTGGTCGCTGTACCTGGGCGCGCGCTGGGAAGGCATCCGCACCCGCACCACCGGCAATACCTTCGATACCGGCCGTTCGAGCTCGAACGTCTGGAGCCCGGTCATGCAGACCCTGTTCAAGATCCCGGGCACCAGGGGCGACCAGCTCCGCTTCGCCGTCACCCGCACTTACAAGGCGCCGAACTTCCACCAGCTGATCCCGCGCCGCCAGGCCTCGATCGACAACCGCTCGACCGACCCGGACTACGCCGGCAACCCGGACCTGCAGCCGGAGCTGGCGCTCGGCGTCGACGCGTCCTACGAGCGCTACTGGGCCGAAGGCGCGCTGCTGTCGATCAGCGGCTCGATGCGCCGGATCGACGGCTACATCCGCCATATGGTCGACTTCGACGGCAGGCGCTGGGTGGCGATGCCGATGAACGCCGGCCAGGCGACGACCCGCGGCCTCGAAATCGAAACCAAATTCCCGCTGAAGGCCATGATGCAGGACGCGCCGGCGATCGCCCTGCGCGCCAGCGCCAGCGCCAACTGGTCGAAGGTCGACGGCGTGGCGGGGCCGGACAACCGCCTCGACGGCCAGGTTCCGCTTTCCAGCAACCTCGGCATCGACTACAAGCGCGGCGCGCTGACCACGGGTGCCAGCTTCGCCTGGCGCCAGGGCGGGCAGGTGCGCATCTCCGAGCGCCAGACGGCCTTCCTCGCGCCGCGGCGCGACCTGGAAGCCTATGCGCTCTACAAGTTCACGCCGAAGCAGCAGCTGCGCGTGGCCTTGTCGAATCTGCTTGGCCAGGACTTCATCCAGGCTGGCAGTTTCCTGGAGCCGGGCCGCGGCCTGGTGGTGCGCAACGCGCGCATCGAGGCCGGCCCGAGCGTACGCGCCACGCTGGAGCTGAAGTTCTGAGCTGAAGGCGGGTTGGAGGGTCTTCGCGCCGCCATGGCGCGGAGAATGGCGCCCCTGTTGTTTACTGCATCAAGTTCGCTGCGTGGCGCAGTGTGCTTACGCCTTCACGCGGCGGCAGGCCATGCCGATGCCGGCCAGGGCGATGCCGAACAGCGCGAGGCCAGCGCGCGGGCGGCGTCGTCCTTGGGCAGGTTGACGAGGTCGTGCAGGTAGCAGGCGGCCAGCACGACCAGGCGGTCGGCCTCGGGGTGGAAGGCTAGCAGGCCTTGCGCGTGGCGCCAGACACGGTCGAGGTGGCTGGCGTCGTGGGCGCCGTCGTCGCCGGCAGCGGCCACGGCGAGTGCCTTGATGGGGCCGTGCCAGCGCTCAGGGTCACGGGTAGGCGAGTGCATCGGTCTCGACGGGAAAACGGCCGCTCGCGCGCTGCGACAGCGCGTCCGCTTCCAGGTTGCGGTGGCGCGGCACCCAGCGCAGGGTCGTGCCCGGCAGCTGGGCGAGCAGGGCCTGCACCCGTTCGCGGTAGGACCGCAGCACGGGCGCACTGGCTTCCAGCGGTCCGTTGACGTCGTCGATGACGACGCGGCTGTCGCCGTGCACGGTCAGCGGCGCGGCGCCGCGCGCCAGCGCCTCGCGCAGCACGACGATCAGGGCCAGGTATTCGGCTTCGCTGCTGTTGCCCCAGCCGACCGGCTGCGACAGTTCGATCAGCTCGCCGGCGGGACCGCGCAGCACGGCCCCGATGCCGCAGCGTCCCGGGTTGGGCCGTGCCGAGCCGTCGAACCAGGCGCGCCACGGGGTGGACGCATCCCCATGACGTGCGCTGCGCTCGGCGTTGGCGGCTTCGCGCGCGGCGCGCCGGGAGGCGGCGCGCGAGGCTTCGGCGGCGCGCAGGGCGGCCCGTTCGTCCAGCAGGGCGGGGAGGCCGGCGACCCCGGCGCGTTTTTCCAGCGTGGCGCGCAGTGCTTTTTCCAGGGAGATGCCGGTGCGCAGCGCGAGGCGACGGCTGGCGGCAAGTTCGGTACGGTTGGCGGCCGTTTCCAGGCGGTCGAGTTCGGTCATTTCGTCAGCATAACGCATTTCTCCGGATTGACACGGCATGTGAATCTTGCAACACTTGATTGGCGTAAATTATGTTGTTTAGGTTCATTTTTCCTTATTCATCGCTGCCCATTATCAGGTTCACAGGAGACTTCATGCGCTTCAACCACGTCGTTCGCTTCTCCACGCTGGCCGCCGCCCTCGCATCCACGCTGGCCGTCGCCCATCTGCCTTCCCAAGCCGCCGCCGCCCGGCCTGCCGCGAAGGCGGCGCAGAAGATGCCCAAGCGCTATACCATCGAGCAGTTCATGGCCACGACGGCGGTAACGGGCGCCTCGTTCAGCCGCGACGAAAAGCAGATCCTGTTCAGCAGCAACGCATCCGGCATCTTCAATGCCTATGTACTGCCGGTGGCGGGCGGCACGCCTCGCGCGTTGACCAACTCGACGACGGACAGCACCTATGCCGTCGGCTTCTTCTACAACGACGACCGTATTCTGTTCACCCGCGACAAGGGCGGCGACGAGCGCAACCACCTGTTCGTGCGCGAACTCGACGGGACCGAGCGCGACCTGACGCCGGGCGACAAGCTCAAGGCCTCGTTCGCCGGCTGGCAGCCCGACGGCAACGGCTTCTACGTGGCGACCAACGAACGCGACCCGAAGTACTTCGACCTCTACCGCTACGACGCGAAGACCTACGCCCGCACCCTGGTCTACCAGAACGAGTCCGGGCTGACGGTGCAGGCGATCAGCCGCGACGGCCGCTGGCTGGCGCTGGGCAAGCCGAACACCACCGCCGACAGCGACATCTACCTGTACGAAGTCGCTTCGCGCCAGGTGAAGCACATCTCGCCGCACCAGGGCACCGCCAGCTACAGCGCCGAAGCCTTCGACCCGGACTCGAAGCGCCTGCTGTTCACCACCAACGACGGCGGCGAATTTACCCGCGTGCGGGCCTACGACCTGGCCACCGGCGCGGTTTCGGACGTGGAAAAGGCCGACTGGGACCTGGTCGGCACCACCTATTCGCGCAACGGTCGCCACCGCATCAGCTATGTCAACGAGGACGGCAGCATCCGCGTGCGCGTGGTCGAAGCCGCCAGCGCGGCCGCGCCTGGGGCCGAGAAGCCGGTGCCGATGCCGAAACTGCCCGGCGAGATCCGCCAGACCACCTTTTCCCCGAGCGGCGACCTGGTCGCCTTCTACGTCAACGGCGACCGCTCGCCGAACAACCTCTACGTGCACGACCTGCGCAGCCGGAAGACGGTCCAGCTCACGCGCAGCCTGAGCCGCGAGATCGATCCGGATGACCTGGTCGAGGCCGAGGTGGTGCGCTTCAAATCCTTCGACGGCACCGTGATCCCGTCGATCTTCTACAAGCCGAAGGGCGCATCGAGCACGAACAAGGTGCCGGCCGTGGTGCTGGTGCACGGCGGCCCCGGCGGCCAGACCATGCGCGGCTACAGCGCCCAGGTCCAGTACCTGGTCAACCACGGCTACGCCGTCCTCGGGATCAACAACCGCGGCAGCTCGGGCTATGGCAAGACCTTCTTCACGGCGGACGACCGCAAGCACGGCCGCGAGCCGCTGTGGGACTGCATCGAGGCCAAGACCTGGCTGGCCAGCCTCGGCTGGGTCGACCCGGAGCGCATCGGCATCATGGGCGGCAGCTACGGCGGCTACATGACCCTCGCCGCGATGGCCTTCCGCCCCGAAGCCTTCAAGGTCGGCATCGACATCTTCGGCGTCAGCAACTGGGTGCGCACGCTGGAGAGCATCCCGCCGTACTGGGAATCGCAGAGGAAAGCCCTGTACGACGAGATCGGCGACCCGGTGAAGGACAAGGACTTCCTGGTGGCCACGTCCCCGCTGTTCCATGCTTCGAACATCCGCAAGCCGCTGATGGTGATCCAGGGCGCCAACGACCCGCGCGTGATCAAACCGGAAAGCGACGAGGTGGTGGAAGCGGTGAAGAAGAACGGCGTCGAGGTCGAGTACATCGTCTTTGGCGACGAGGGCCACGGCTTCTCCAAGAAGAAGAACCAGGCTGAAGCCAGCGCCAGGATCCTCGCCTTCCTCGACCGCCACCTGAAGGGGACGGCGTCGAACAAGGCGGCCAGTACCGCCGCAAGCCAGGCAGCGGGCAGGGCGGCGCCGTGAGCGCAGGTTCGCCAGCCGAGCAGGGAGCCGGGTTCGCACGGCGCTAGGGTGTGTCTGACTGAGTTCATAGGAGCCATAAGATAATTGTTGCCACGGTCACGGCAGCGAGGAAGTTATGGCCGCGCTTGTCGTAGCGCGTTGCAATGGCGCGGAAGTCTTTGAGTCGAT
>JBBWZO010000048.1:0-11136 GCA_039649125.1 Massilia sp.
AGCCTCGGGCCGGCATGGACGCCGAGCCACAAGCCGGTGAGACCGCCCATCGAGATGCCGCAGAAGTCGACGGTCTCGATGTCCAGCGCGTCGAGCAGGCGCAGCACGTCGCCGCCGAGCTGGGCAAGCGTATAGGCTCGGCCAGGACTGTGCGCTTGCGCGCCGGCCAGGCCGCTCATCCCATGACCGCGCGTATCGTAGCGCAGCACGCGCACGTGCCGGGACAGCGCTTCGGCCTGGGCCTGCCACGACGACAAGGCGGTACCGAGGGAGTTCGAGAACATCACGACCGGTGCGCCCGCGGGGCCTTCCAGCGTGTAGGCGAGCTGTCGCGCGCCCGGGTCCAGTAGCCGAATCGGTCGCTCCACTCAAACCTCGAAGTGCGCGCGCTCGACGTGGTCGGCCGGAAGGCCGTCGCGCGTCGCGTGCAGGTCGAAATCGAAGTCGATCGAATAGTAGGGCGCATCGACTTCCTGGGCGCGCAGCGCGGCGGGGTCGTCCACCTTGCGCATCGCCGGCACCAGGCCGTCACGGGTGGCGAAGGCAAAGTCGTCCCACAGGTAGGGATCGCCGTCGATGTTGATCTGGGTCGTCAGCTTGCGATGGCCCGGCGCCGTCACGAAGAAATGGATGTGCGCAGGACGGGTACCGTGGCGGCCCAGCAGCTTCAGCAGCTTATCGGTCGAGCCGCCCGGCGGCACGCTGTAGCCGACGGGCACCTTGCTGCGGAAGCGGTAGCGGCCGTCGGCGTCCGTGCGGATGGAGCGGCGCAGGTTATACGGGCTCTGGGTGGGATCGAAGAACGAGTAGCCGCCCAGGTGGTTGGCATGCCAGACTTCCACCAGTGCGCCGGCGACCGGCCGGCCGTCGCCACCTCGGACCTGGCCTTGCATGAACAGCACCTCGCCGGGCTGCTCGTCCTGGTCAAGGCGTGCGCTGCCCAGCGATTCGGGGGCGCCGGCGACGTACAGCGGACCTTCGATCGTGCGCGGCGTCCCGCCGGCGACGCCGGCGCGCTCTTCCGCCTCGTCCAGGCGCAGGTCGAGGAAGTGCTCGAAGCCCAGGCCGGCCGCGATCAATCCCCATTCGCCGTTGCGGCCGGCTTCGGTCAGGTAGCCGACGGCGCTCCAGAACTCGTCGGGCTGGACGTCCATCTCCTCGATCGTCGCGAACAGGTCGCGCACGATGCGGTTGACGACGGCCTGCACGCGCGGGTTGCCGCTGGCGGTTTCCGTGCTTTCGATCTTGTCCAGCAGTGCTGCGATGGCTTGCTCGTTCATGTCTGTCTCCTTGGTTGTAATGGGTGGTTCAGCGGTCGTCGTCATGGATCGACGAAGGATGGCGGCACAGGGCTTCCACCTCCACGTCCATGTAGGGAAAAAGCGGGAGCGCCGTCAGCAGCGCGTGCAGCTCGTCCGCGCCGGACACGTCGAAGATGCTGACGTTGGCGTAGCGGCCGGCCACGCGCCACAGGTGGCGCCATTTGCCGCTGCGCTGCAGCTCCTGCGCGACGGCGCGTTCGGTGGCCTTCAGTTCGTCCGCATGCGCCTTCGGCATGTCGTGCGGCAGGCGGACCGTCATGGATACCTTGAACAGCATGGTGTCTCCTCAAGCGATGGAAATGTGGCAGGCCTACCGGTCGTTGCGGCGCAGGAAGGCCAGCTTGTCGTCGTCGAGTTCGATGCCGAGGCCCGGGCCGGTCGGCAGGCGCAGCGCGAAGTCGCGGTATTCGAGCGGTGTGGCCAGGATTTCCTCGGTCAACAGCAGGGGCCCGAACAGTTCCGTGCCCCAGGCCAGCGACGGGAAGGTGGCAAACAGGTGGGCCGAGGCGACAGTGCCGATAGCGCCTTCCAGCATCGTGCCGCCGTACAGCGCCACGTCGGCCGCGCGGGCGATGGCCGCGACCTCTTGCGCGCCGGTCAGGCCGCCCGACTGCGTGATCTTGACGGCGAAGACGTCGGCCGCGCGCCGCTGGGCGAGGCGGAAGGCGTCGACCGGCCCATGCAGCGCTTCGTCCGCCATCAGCGGCACGAGGTTCATGTCGCGCAGGCGGCGCATGCCCTCGATGTTGGCTGCGGCGATGGGCTGCTCCAGCAGGTCGGCGCCGGCGTCGTGCAGCAGGCGCATGCCCAGCACGGCCCCGGTCTCGTCCCAGGCCTGGTTGACGTCCACGCGTACGCTGGCGCGCTCGCCCAGGGCGCGCTTGATGGCGGCCACGTGGGCGACGTCGGTGCGCACGGAACGCTTGCCGATCTTCAGCTTGAACACGTTGTGGCGGCGCAGGTCCAGCATCCGTTCGGCTTCCTCGATGTCGCGCGCCGTGTCGCCGCTGGCCAGCGTCCAGGCGACGGGCACGCTGTCGCGCACCCGGCCGCCGAACAGCGCGGACAGCGGTACGCCGAGGCGGCGCGCATGCGCGTCGAACAGCGCGGTTTCGATCGCACACAGGGCGAAGCGGTTGCCCTGCAGGCGGCTGCGCAGGTCCAGCATGCGTGCGCCCGGGCTGGCGGCGTCGGCGCCGACCAGGATCGGGGCCATGTAGGTATCGATATTGGCGCGCATGCTTTCCGGGCTTTCCTCGCCGTAGGCCAGGCCGCCGATGGTGCTGGCTTCGCCCCAGCCCGTGATGCCGTCGCTGCAGCGTATGCGCACCAGCACGATGTTCTGCGTCCGCATGGTGGCCATGGACAGCTGGTGCGGGCGGATGGTCGGAACGTCGAGCAGCAGTACCTCGACGCTGTCGATGCGGTGTTCGTTGGCGCTCATGTGATCCCTCAGTTGATCCATCACGCGGTCCTCACAGTGAACGGAACAGCGGGCTGCGCGCGGCCTGCCCGGCGTCGGCCGCGGACAGGAACTTCTCGGTGAAGATGTCCTTTTCGAACAGCCGGCCCTGCATCAGCGCCGCGATGCTCGCTTCGATCATCGGTGGCGGCCCGCACAAGTAGGCGCGCCAGCCGCGGAAGTCCTGGCCGAAGCGGCGCACCGCCAGTTCGTGCACGTAGCCGCGTTCGCCGGCCCACGCCGAATCCTGCGGCTCGCTGGACAGCACCGGCAGGTATTCGAAGTTCGGATGGCGCGCGGCCAGTTGCTCGAACTCGGCCCGGTAATACAGCTCGTCCTGGGTGCGCGCGCCCTGGATCAGTCGGATCGCGCGGGTGTCGCCGGACTCGAGCAGGTCGAGCACCATCGAGCGCGGGCTGGACAGCCCCGAGCCGCCGGCGATGAACAATAGCGGCCGCGGGTCGCTCTTGCGCACGAAGAAGCGGCCCAGCGGTCCCGACAGCATCACTTGCTCGCCGATCCGCAGCTGGTCGTGGACGTAGGACGTGACTTTCCCGCCCGGCACCAGCCGGACGTTCAGCTCGACCTCGCGCGACGATGGCGCGGAGGCGATCGAAAACGCGCGCGGTGCCGCTTCCCCCGCCAGCCACAGGTTCACGTACTGGCCCGGCTGGAAGCGCAGCGCGTCGCCGTGCTCGATCTCGAGGAACACGCCCTTGATGGTCGGCGTGAGGGTGTCGATGCGCACCACGCGGGCCTGGTAGTCCATCAGCGGCAGGCATTGCGCGTCCGGATCGGGATCGATGTCGGCTTCGATGGTGATGTCCGACTGCACGGTCGCGGTGCAGGCCAGGCATTTGCCTTCGTCGCGCTCGAAGTCCATCAGGGCGAAGGGCGAGGCCTCGCCGTGGTCGAGTTCACCGCCGCTCGCCTGCACCTTGCAGGTGCCGCACAGGCCGTGACCGCAGGCGTGCGGCAGCCAGATGCCCGCGCGCAGGCAGGCGTCCAGGATGGTCTGGCCTTCGGCCACCTCCACGGTCTGGCCCAGCGGCTCGATCGTCAATTGATAGCACATGGTGTTCTCCGTTCAGTTGCCGCTGCCGCCGATGCCGGCCAGTTGCGGGGTTTGCAGGCGCAGCACGGTTTTATGGCCCAGGCCGTTGGCCGCCAGGCTGGTGTCGGCGTCGGGCACGAACGGTTCGCCGGCGCGCAGCCAGGTCACCGCGCTCCAGTCGATGGAAGCACCCTCGGGATGCGCGGCCAGGAGCGGCATCAGGACGTCGCTCACCAGGGTCTTGAACGGCATGTCGGGCGGCAGCGGCAGCGTGAAGGGGCTGCAGAACAGCATGTGACGGTCCCAGCCGAAGTACACGAGCTGGTTGCCGTGGAAGTTCTCCACGCGGTCGCGGACTTCGCCGCGGTAGTCTTGCGCTAATGCGATGACTGGCATGATGGTCTCCTCGCGTGCCGCTCAGGCGGCTTTATGGTTGTCGTTGGTCCAGCGCTCCCAGTTGGCGCGGTCGGCCGAGTCTGCGTAGTCGCCGGCGTCCTCGGGTTTCAGGTGGTACCAGTCCAGCACCTCGGGCAGGGTGGGGCCGCCACAGTTGCCCTGGAAGATCTGGTGCACCGGCAGCCATGCCTGCACATACTTTTCCGGCTCGTTCTTGAAGATGTCGCAGCAGCCGTCCGAGCAGAAGTGGTAGTTCTCGCCTTCGTGCCTGACCTCGCGGTAGCAGATCTGGGTCGGGTCGTCCGGCTCGGGAAAGGCCATCGGGACCTGGCAGATCTGGCACAGCATCGGCAGGCCCGGATTGGCCCATCGCTTGCCGGCCTTCTGTTGCTCCTGCCAGTAGCGCAGGCGCGGCAGGTGGTATTTCTCGAAGCTGTCCGGGTACTGCGCCTTCAGCCATTCGAGCTCGTTTTCTTCCGGCACCCAGGTGTGGATGGCGGCGGCATGGTTGAAGTTGTAGAAGATCGACCAGGCGACGTGCGACAGGTGATCCTTTTCCTTGGCCGCCTGTTCGTGGTACTTGGGCATGCGCACGCCGTAGCGGGCCAGGTCGGCGAACAGGGCGCCGCCGTTCTGTTCGAAATACATCTCCCACGCTTCCTTCCAGCTCATCACCTTCTTGGGCAGCATGTAGTCCATCATCATGGCCACCAGCGTGAGCAGGCGGTAGCCGCGCCAGAACCACTTGTCCACCCACTTCTGGATGATGGGCAGGTTGGCCGGGTCCTGCTCCAGCATGAACTTCACCACTTCGAGGCCGAGCGTCATGTGGCGCGACTCGTCGGACTGGGCCGAGAAGCCGAAGGTGACGGTGGCCATGTCGCCGTTGAAGGCGGCGCCCGACATGAAGGGCATGAACAGCAGGTTCGTTAGCACGTACTCGAAGGAGAACGAGATGGCGGTGATGAATTCGAACGGGCCGGCCGTCATCGCGTCTTCGAAGTAGGACTTGGGCACGGACAGGTACCACAGGCGGTCGTGCATGTGGGTCCAGTCGGCAAAGCCGTTGAAGAACTTGTTGTACTGGCTGATGGTGTGGACCTGGGTCTGGCAGTGGCGCAGTTCGTCCACCGACTGCATCTGACAGGCCACGCGGGCGCCCGCCCCGCGCAGGTTGCGGCCGGCCATGGCGAAGCCGCGGTGGGCCGCGTATTCCAGCGGCGAGACGCCGGTCAGGAACAGCTTGAGGGCGTTCACGTAGCGCGCATCCGTCACGTTGAGCTGGCCGTTGTTCTGCTGGAAGGCGTCGATGATGGCGTACAGCTTGCGCTCCTTCTCCGACTGGAACTTCCAGTACGCGTCCATCGTCATGCGGAAGGGGTCTTCCCAGCCGTCCCAGTTGTGGATCACGATGCCTTCGAATTTATCCTGCGGGAAGACGGCGTCCATCGATTGGTAAGTCGTCTCCCAGCCCAGGTCGCGGGTGAGCAGAGCGTATTTTTCCTTGATCGACATCTTCGCCGACGTGGCCTGGGCCTTGGCCTGGCCAGCCTGGCCCTGTGCTTGCGTGCTTGCGGTATTCATGGTTGTCTCCTTGTCGTAGTATTTCAGCGCCAGGCCAGCACGAACTGGTCTTCGGTTTCGTCGATGTTGCCGGCCAACGAGATCAGGCCGAGCTGCAGCTCCTGCATGTCCCAGCTGCGGCCGATCAGGTCCTCGATGGTGGCGCGATTGATCTCGAGGCGGCCCGGGGCATCGATCTTCACCATCGCGGGATAGCGGTGCACGGTTGCGTGCGGGTTGTCGGTCTCGATGGCGTCGATCACGGCGCGCGTGTCGTCGTTGGTCTGCAGGGCGATGAAGACGAGTTGCTCGCTCACGATGCGGCTCCTTCACGGTGCAGACGGGATACGCCGAGCCCGGCCAGGCGTTTTTCCAGCGGCGCCGCCACGGCCGCGAGGACGTCGCCGCCGTCGGCGCCGAACAGGCGCTCCGCGACCAGGGCCAATGCCGGTTCGAAGCGATCCAGCCATGCGAAGGCGAAGCGCGAGACGGTGGCGGCGTTGGCGGCGCTTTCCTGGACCACGGCCTTGACCACCGCATCGACCCAGCGCGCGGTCTCGGCATGCCAGACGCGCATGAAGTCGGTGGCGAGCGCGCAGGCGGGACCGTGCTCGAGGGCCAGCTGCGCATCCAGCTTCTGGTAGAACAGCGGGTAGACCAGGCCGTCCAGCACCAGGTTCTGCGCGACGAACAGTTCGAACCAGTCCTGGCATACCATCAGGTCTTCCACCGCATGGCGTACGGGTTGCCATGCCGCGTCCTGCAGCCAGGCGTCCTTGGCTGCCGCGACGGCGGGCTTGCCGCCGATGAGCAGGCCGATGCGGGTGAGGTACTGGGCCAGCGCCAGGCGGTCCATGGTGTGGAACATGGTCGCCTCCGTGATGGCGGAACCGTAGCCATACGCGGTGACGTAGGCATTGTTCATGTTGGCAGCCCACTCGGCGTGGCGCAGCACGACCAGGGTCGTGGCCAGCAGTTCCTTCGTTGGCTCGGGCAAGGCGGCCAGCAGTGCGCGCTGTTCGAGGAATTCGAGGTTCTTTTCCATCGATTCCTGCTGGCGCGCGCGGGTGTTCACCCAGGTGCCGTAGTAGAACTGGCGCGGGTCCTTCAACGCATACCAGTCGGCCATGACGACGGCCGTGCGGCGCTTGTCGTACAGCTCGTATTCCGGCTGCCACAGCGGGCGGTAGTGGAAGCTGGTTTCGGGCTGCAGGTCGTACATCGCTTCCTGGTAGCGGGTGGCCGGCTTGTCCGTGCCGAGGCGGCGCGCGATGTTGGCGAAGGTCTGGCGCACAGGCTTGACGCTGTCGGTCCGTATGTCGATTTGCATGCTTGTCTCCTGGTTGTTTTAGTCGTGGGGGTGGGCGCCGGGCACGCTCTCGTGCCAGTGGCGCCGTTCGTGTTCGAGCTGGGCGGCGGGAAGGTCCGGCAGCACGAGAGCGCGCTGCCGCCGGCAAAAGGCCTCGTACTGGGCCGGGCGCATCGTCAGCTCGACGCAAAGCTCGGGGTCGCCGATCGAGAATTCGAACTGGACCCAGTCGGCATCGCGCGACGTCACGCGCACGAAGCGGCTGGGCATGTCGGGTATGGGGTTCATGTCTCCTCCTGTTTTCTGTTGCCGCAAAAGAGCTATAGCAACTGACATGCCAGGAGGCCAAGTGATTGAATTTAAAGGAAAGATCTGTCCGCGCCCGGGCGGCGCGGCAGCTGGGGTTCACGATTTGATGAAGCGCCGAGGGCGCGGTTCAGCAAATGCGCATGCGGCGAGGGAGGCCGGCGCGACGCGGCGGCCGTTCCGGACGCGGGCCGCGACTTGGAACCTATCCGCGTAGGGAAGAGGACGGTGATGGCGACATGCGCGCAGGCGATGCATGACAAGCGCGGGCAAGGCGCGGGGAGGCCGCATGGCGAGCCACGAATTTGTCAAACTCGCGACGAGCAACGCAGCACCCGCTTGTCAGGCGCGCCAGCAACGACTACTTCCCTAGTGGGACAGGTTCTTGGGGCCTTTCAGCTTGTCCAGCCGGTAGGCGAGTTGCGGACGCGTGATGCCGAGCAGGCGGGCGGCCTGGGTGACGTTGCCTGCGGCCCTGGCCATGGCCGTGTGGATCAGGCGCGCTTCGAACTGGTCCAGCCTGAACTCATTATTCAGCAGTTGCTCGCACAGCGTGTCCGGGCTGGACGCGGTGTCGAGCGCGGGCGGCGTATGCAGGCGGCCGGACGGGGCAATGGTCTTCATGCCGCAGGGTTCGGCCAGGGTCGGAAACAGCGTGTGGACGTCGATCATCTGGTTGCTGTCGGTGAGGATGACGCCGCGCTCCATCATGTTCTCCAGCTCGCGGATGTTGCCCGGCCACGGATAGTGCATCAGCGCCTGCATGGCCTTGTCCGATACGCCCAGGATGCACTTGCCGTACATCGTGTTGTACTTGCCGACGAAGTGCTCCGTCAGCAGGGGGATATCCTCGGTGCGCTCGCGCAGGGGCGGGATGTGGACGGGATAGACGTTCAGGCGGTAGTACAGGTCCATCCTGAACCTGCCGTTCGCCACTGCCTGCTTCAGGTCCTCGTTGGTCGCGGCGACGATGCGCACGTCGATCTTGTGGCTGTGCGTCCCGCCCACGCGTTCCAGTTCGCCTTCCTGCAGCACGCGCAGCAGCGAAGCCTGGGCGCGCGCCGACAGTTCCACGACTTCGTCGAGGAAGATGGTGCCACGGTTGGCACGCTCGAACTTCCCGGGCCGGCTCACGGTGGCGCCCGTGTAAGCGCCTTTCTCCACGCCGAACAGCTCCGCTTCGATCAGGTCCGGCGGAATGCAGGCACAGTTGACCGCGACGAAAGGCTGCTCGGCGCGCGGCGAACCTGCGTGCAGGCCGCGCGCGAACACTTCCTTGCCGACGCCGGTCTCGCCCAGCAGCAGCACATTGGCCTTGCTGGCCGCCGCGCGCCGGATCAGCTGGCTCGCTTCGCGAAACGCCCGCGAGCGCCCCACGGAATTGGCCGGTGTGTCCTGTTCGCTGGCCCGCACGGCTTCCCGCAGTTCGCTCAGCTGGCTTTGCAGGGCGAACAGTTCTTCGGCCATCGAATCGCGCAGCAGCAGCCGCTGCGTTTCGGCGTGGTCTTCCCATTCCTCGGCCGGTTTTCCCACGATTTCGCAGTGCGCGCTGCCGCAGCCGGCGCAGGCCACTTCCTTGTAGATGATGGGGCGGCCCATGAAATAGGTGGTGTAGCCGCTGGCGTAGCCAAGCTGGCTCCAGCACACCGGCTCGTTGCTGATGTCGTGGTGCTGCTGGTAGACCTGCGCCTCGAACGAATTGCGCCAGGCGAAGCGCCCGAAATAGCTCCCCCTGGCGAGGTCGAACTCCAGCTCCAGCGGCGTCACGTGCACCAGGCCGCGGATGCCGTGCAGTTGCGGCCCCACCATGAAAGCTTGTTCGACCGGCAGGTCCGGCCGCAGTTTGCGGGCCAGTTCGGCATCGCGCAATCCGGTCTGGTAGCCGTAGCGCATCAAGAGGGCACGCGCGCGCTGCATGCCCATGCTCTCGACCAGCTCGTCGCGCAGCGCGCCCGAAACGCCCGCATGGTTGAGCATCACGCGCTGCTCGGACAGCCAGATGGTGCCCTGGTCGGGATCGAAACGGATCTGCGCGAGCAGGTCCTCGTTGGAAGGTAACTGCGGGTTTTCCACTACGGCGTCTCCAGCATGGTTATCGATGTTATCGGCCAATAGTGCCACAGATGTACTGGCTCGTCAGTGATGTTCCGGAACCCGAACGTCACGTTTCATCAGGCCAGCTCACCAAATGATGAAGTGCCGGATGCCTTGCCCTTGGGGTTCCCGCTGCGGCCCGTCTGGCCCAGTCGTTACGTACCCGTTCGTTGCCACAACAACACAACAGAGGAGATGAAATCGCGGGTGGTCTCGGTGACCGGTCAATCCATGTCCGGCGGCCAGTTGGCCGTGCATGCGGTAGCGCCGCTGCTGGACGTCGACATGCGCGGCTGGTTCCTGGACCGCCAAGTTGCAGCGCGAATTCGGCGTGCGCAGCCGTCCGCAGGGCGAGCAGTTCCATGTGAAGGCCGTGGTCTCGCTACCCGGCGCCGACACGCTGGCCCTGCCGAAGGCGATGGGCCCCGAACTGCAGGTCGGCAGTGCGGTCCCATTCTGCCGTCTCAGGGCGCGTATGACACTGCTATGGGATCGCTCCCCAGCCGGAATGTCTTGCTGGGGCAGGAAATTAATTTCATGGCGCGCTGCGGCTCCGCGGTAGCAGGCGATGAGCGCATGCGTCGCCTGCCTGGTATCCGATTTCAAATCCCTGTGCGGGTAATCGAAGGTGGTTTTTTTGTTAACGCGTTTCTGTCACAATCTGATTTAAGGCAACTGCCCTGGTTCATCATTTCATGGAGTAACAAGAATGGCGCATTACATCGATATCCCGGCGAAGGACGGCTCGGGAAGCTTCAAAGCCTACCTGGCGCTGCCAAGCGGAGGCAGCGGCCCCGGACTGGTGGTGGGCCAGGAAATCTTCGGCATCAACCAGAACATGCGCGAGGTGGCAGAGATGTACGCCGAAGAAGGGTATGTGGCGCTGGTGCCGGACCTGTTCTGGCGCATGCAGCCGGGCGTCGAGCTGGGCTACACCGAGGAGGACTTCAAGCAGGCGCTCGACTACTTCGTCCGGCTGGACGTCGACCGCGCGGTCGACGACATCGCCGCGGCGATCGACGCCCTGCGCGCGCTGCCGCAGGTGTCGGGGCCAGGCGTGGGTTACGTCGGCTTCTGCATGGGCGGCAAGCTGGCCTACATGACCGCGGCGCGCACCGATGTCGCCTGTGCGGTGGGCTACTACGGCATGGGGATCGAGGACATGCTGGGCGAGGCCGTCAACATCAAGGGCAAGCTGGTGCTGCACTTCGCCGGGAACGATGCCTACTGCGACGCTGCCGCGCGCGAGAAGATCGTCAAGGAACTGGCCGGGCTGCCGAAGGCCGAGTTCTACACCTATCCCGGCGCCGACCACGCGTTCGCCCGGGTCGGCGGCATGCATTTCGATAAACCGTCGGCGCTGATGGCGCATGGCCGCACCATCGCCGCGCTCAAGTCGACGATCGGCCCGGATTTCAATTTGTCGGAGCTGTGGGAGCAGCACACCTATCATGAGTTCGTCCAGCGCGACGTGCCGGCGACGATGGCGACCATGGTCGCCGAGCCCTACGTGAATCATATCCCGACCCTGACGGGCGGTGTCGGGTCCAGGCAGTTGGCGCGCTTCTACCAGCATCATTTCGTGCATGGCAATCCGGAGGACATGCGCATGATCCCGATCTCGCGCACG
>JBBWZO010000153.1:0-11717 GCA_039649125.1 Massilia sp.
TGGTAGGGCTGTTGGACTTGTTGCGGATACTGTTGCGGATAGGCTTGCTGCTGCGCCTGGCCGGCATACGCCTGCGCGTCCTGGCGCTGCCCGGCGCTGTTGCCCCAGGCATTCGGATCGAGGAAACTGCCTCCCTGGGCGCCGCCGCGCAGCTGGCCCTGCAGCTTCGCGATCTCGGCCTTGGCATTATCGAGCGCCCGTTGCTGGAGCAGGGCGCGCTGCACCAGCAGGTAGGCGGCGTCCGGCTGCATGGCCACGGCCCTTTGGATCATGGCCTCGGCCTCGGGATCTTTCGGCAGGTCGCGTGCCTGTACGAGCTGGTTCAGGAAATCCTGCAATAGCTGGGAATCTTGCGGACTCATGGTGTCACCCTCCACATTGACTTGAATGGTTAATATTGCACCATTTTTTGCGCTTTCAAGCGCGCGTGTGGATGGGTGAGGCGATCAAGCGCCTGCGGAAGCCCCCAGGCGCGACATGGCAAAGCGGCCCCGGCCCTCGCGCTTGGCCATGTACAAGGCCTTGTCCGCTTCGGCGTCCAGCTGGTTGATTTCCATAGGGAAGGTGTCTGCATAGGTCACGCCGATGCTGGTCGACACCTGACGCGCGCCGCCCGCGAGCGCGAACGCCGGTTCGAAGGCCTTCAGGATCTTGGCCGCGACCAGGGCAGCTTCCTGCGGCGACTTCAGGCCTTCGAGGATGACGGTGAATTCGTCGCCCGCCAGACGGCAAACGGTATCGGTCACGCGCACGGCGCCCCTGACGCGCTGGGCGAACTCGTGCAGCACGGCGTCGCCGGCGGCATGGCCCAGGGTGTCGTTCACCTGCTTGAAATGGTCGACGTCGAGGAACATCAGGGCCAGCCCGTAACCGTTGCGCTGCGCGCGCTGCAGCGCCGCTTCCAGCCGCTCGTGATAGGCGCGGCGGTTCGGCAAGCCGGTCAGCGAATCGATCCGGGCCAGCCTGCTCAGTTCCTCCTCGTGCAGCCTGGCCGCGGAAACATCGGCGCCCAGCACATACACGCCATTGAAGACCCCGTCGTGGATGTCGGGGATGCGCGTGACCTCGACGGTACGCATGTCGCCCCCCATCGGGATCGCCCTTTCGAAGCGGACGGTCTCGCCGGCCATGTTTCGCTGCATCAGCTGCTGGTGTTCGCGATCGAAGCTGTCGCCCAAGACTTCCCGCACGGTGTTGCCCACGATCTCGCCCGCGGGGCGCGCAAGCCATGCTTCATAGGTGGCGTTCGCGAAGCGGTAGCGATCGGTATGGTCGATGTAGCCGATCAGGACCGGCAGGTTGTCGGTGATCATGCGCAGATTGCGCTCGCTCGCCTCCAGGCGCCGCGCCGACTCTTTCAGCGCGGTCACGTCCTTGAGTGCGATGACCGCACCGATGCTGCTGCCGTCCCCGGCATGGAGCGCCCGGCCGCTGGCCAGCAGGAAGCGCGGCGCACGATCGAGCGGCCTGACGACCAGTTCGGCATTCTCGACCGGCTCCCCGCGCATTGCCTTCAACAGCGGCATCTGCTCCAGGGGCATGGGCGTGATCCCGTCCGCCTGGAACACCCTGTAATGCGATGCCCACTCTTCGGGCGACGGCGGTTCCGCGCGCTGGCGGTGGATATCCTGCGCCGCACGGTTGAACATGGAGAGCTCGCCTGCGCTGGAGCAGACCACGATCCCGACATCGATCGAATCGAGGACCGCATTGAGCAGTTCGCGTTCGCGCGCCAGGTCGTCCTCGATCTGCTTCCTGACCGAGATGTCCTGGATGAAGGCACCGAAGAAGTGGGTGTCGCCGGCGTTGATCAGGCCGATCGTCATCTCGACCGGGAATTCGGCGCCGTCGCGGCGCAGCGCGGACAGCTGCACGCGTTTGCCGACCACGCCCGAGCTGCCGGCAGCCGAGAAGCGCTGCATGCGGTCCTCGTGCGCGCGGCGCAGGCGGTGGGGAATGATGGTTTCCGTGATGGTTTTGCCCGGCACTTCCTCGCGAGTCCAGCCGAAGATCTCCTGCGCACGCGGATTCCAGTCGGTGATCCGCCCCTGCGCATCGACCCCGACGAAGGCGTCCAGGGCCGTGTCGATGATGGCCTTGACCCGGCGCTCGCCCTTGCGCGTCTCCTCCACCGCGGCATGCAGTTCGGCCGTACGCTCGCTCACCCGCGTCTCCAGCGTCGCATTCAGTTCGCGCAGGCCCTGTTCGTTGGCGAGCAGCTTGGACAGCAGCGCGTTCAGCGCGCTCTGCAGGATCTGCACCTCGGTCAGGCGGCTGCGGATCGGCGGAATCTCGCGCGCCTGGCCTGCGCGCAGCGCATCCGCGTGGCGCGTGATCCTGGCCAGCGGTTTGGTAATGTTCCGGGAAAACACCCAGACCAGGAAGGACACCAGCGCGGCCGCGCACAGGCCGGACCACAGGATCTTGCTGCGCAAGTCCTCCACCGGCCGGAACGCCTTCTCGAGCGGCTGGCGCACGACCACGACCCAGCCCAGGCCCGGGTAGCTTTCGTAGCCGGCGCTCTGGCTGTACCCCACCAGGTAGCGCTTGCCGTCCGGCCAGGTCTCGATCAGGGACCCGTTCCTGTCGTGCCGCGCGCGCCGGAAGCTCTCCAGGTCCAGGCGCCGGTCCGCATACTCCTTCGGCCCGAGCAGGACGACGCCGTCCTTGCTCAGGATCAGCGTGTCGACCGCCTTCCGTTCGGCCAGCGGGCCCAGCACCGAGCGCTCGACGTCGGCCGCCCACTGCCAGCTCAGGTGAGTGCCTAACACGCCGGCGACGGCGCCGTCCGTGTCGTGATAAGGGAAAGCGATGTCGAAGAGACGCTCCGGCTCGCCGCCCGGATTGGGCAGCAGCTTGGCGAGCAGGACCGCCTCGTGCACGTCATGCAGGTGGACCCCCTTATAGGCCGCCGCGAACCAGGGACGCGCGGAGACATTCTTGCCTTCCAGCATCCCCTTGGTCGAGATCTTCACCGCGCCCCTGTTGTCGGTCAGGCCGATCCACGCGTAATAGGGGTGCGTGCTTTGCATGCTCTCCAGGACCGCGCGCTTGGTTGCGACCGGCACCTCCGGACTGGTGATCTCGAAGCGTTCTGCCATGAGCTTGACTTCGCGGTAACGCTCATACATGCCGCGATCGAGCTTGTCGGTCGTCTGGAATGCGAGTTCCGCCAGGTCGCGGCCGATATCGGCTTCAAAATTTTTCGCGAGCGTATAGCCCACCAGCTGCACGGTGGCAAAGGTCAGGAGCAGCATCACGGCGGCCGTCACGGCAGCGAGCGACGGCGCCAGGGCGATGCGGCCCAGGCGTGGATGAGAAGGCATGGATGTTAATCTTAGGAAATATTGCAGCTGGGCAGCTTATCACGCTCTGTTACCGGCTTTTGCGCGGCCATGCCTGCTCGCCCTCGTTGTCATGACGAGAGAGCAAAACTTTGTAGCGGGAATGTGACAGGTTAATTGAACATCAATCAGGCCGAGGGAACCGGCTGCGGCTCCCAGCTGGGCCCGGCAGTGACGGGGCGATCCCCTTCCCAATCGAGGCGGTCGATGCACATGCGGCGCGCAGTGCGGGCCACGTCCCAGGCGTGGTAGACGATCCAGGTCTGGCTGCCGTCCGGCGAGGCGACGAAGGAATTGTGGCCGGGGCCGATGACCCTGCCGGGCCGGCTGCGCATCAGCAGCGCCTCGTGCCCGCCCTCGGGCAGGCGGTAAGGTCCGAGCGGGTGGTCGGCCACGACATAGCTGACGCCGTAGTTCTCGCGTTCCCACGCGCCGCCACTGTAGAAACAGAACACTTTCCCGTCGTGCAGCTGCACCGACGCGCCCTCCACCGTGTGCCAGTCCCAGACCTGCCCGTACATCGTGCGGCCCTTGCGGAACACGTGCCAGTCCTGGTGCGGGCGCACCACCATGCATGGGGCGCCGGCCAGCGTCGTCATGTCCAGCAGGCGGTCGACCACGATGCCGGTGCCGACCCGGTGCTCCGCGCTCAGGTCGAGGAAATCGACGCAATAGAACAGGTACCACTCCCCGTCCGTATGCCGGTAGGGGTGGGCGTCGATCGAGAAGGGCTGGTCCGGCACCAGGATCTTCCCGGTATCGACGAAGGGACCGGCCGGGTTGTCGGCCACCGCCACGCGCAGCTGCTGGTCCTGCCCTTCGGGCGCCGAGCCCGACGAGTAGTACATGTAGAAGCGGCCCTCGTGGAAGGCGACCTCGGGCGCCCAGTAGTGCTCGGCTCCGTTCGGCTGCAGCGCGTGGCCCAGCGGTTCCCACTCGACCAGGTCGAGCGAGCGCAGCACCGGGATCTGCATGCCGTCGGCGCCGCCGGGCGCGGTGCCGTAGGCATAGTAGGCGCCCTCGTGCCTGAGCACGAAGGGGTCGGCCATGGTGTCCGGATAGACCGGGTTCTGGTAGGTGCCTGGCAATCGAATCTCCTGAAGAACGCCGGCCGCTCCCATTGCAGGCGGCCGGCGCAAGGTCTGGTTGGTCGTCCGGTCGAATGGCGGCGCCCGGATTACATCCTGAAGCGCAGCGCCAGCCCGTAGGTCGTCGGGTTGTAGCGGATGTCGCGCGGCTGGTACGGGCCCAGGGAGCTCTCGAACCTGGCACGGGTCAGGTTGATCGCGTCGAACTGCAGCGACACCTTCGGCGTGAGCTCGTAGCCGATGCTCAGGTCGACGAAGGTGGTGCCCTTGACTACCCGGTCCTGGTCGAACGGCGGCTCGGCGATCTGCTCGACGTAGTCGCCGCGGCGCGTCGCGGCCAGGCGGCCGGTGATGCCGTGGCCTTCGTACAGCAGCGCGACGTTGACGTTCTTCTTCGCCACGCCGATCAGCGGCGTGGTGGTGAAGGTGTCGCTGCCGAACGAGGTCCTGGTTTCGTTGTCGCCGTCGATCCAGGTGTAGTTGAACTGCGCGCCGAAGCCGCTCCACGGGGCGGGCAGGAAGTCGAAGAACTTCTGGATGCTGAACTCGGCGCCGCGCAGCATGCCCTTGCCCGAATTCTGCGGTCGCGTCACGCGGTAGGTCTGGCCGTTGATCACCTCGTCCTGGGTGAAGTTCTGCAGGTAGCCCTCGATGTCGCGATGGAACAGCGCAAGCTGGGCGTAGCCGTTCTTCTGGAAGTAGTACTCGAGCGTCGCGTCCAGGTTGGTCGATTCGGTCGGCTCCAGGAAGGGGTTGCCGGCATTCCCGCTGCCGGGTGCGTTCACGGTCGGCGGCACCAGCGACAGCGCCGGGTTCATCTCGCGGAAGCCCGGGCGCGTCAGCGTCTTGCCGGCCGAGAGGTGCGACTGCCACTGCTCGTTCCAGGCGACCACCGCCGAGACGCTCGGCAGCACGTTGGTTTCCGACGTCGACAGGTCGACATCGGTGACCACGTTGCCGATCTGGTTCTTGCCGCGCAGGTCGCGGTTGACGCGCACCACGCGCGCGCCCGCTTCGCCGCTCACGTCGACGCCGCCCAGCTTCGTGCCCCAGCGTCCGGACAGGTACAGGGTGGCGCTGCGTTCGCGCTGGTCGAACAGGCGGGTCGGGTCCTCCGGCACGCGCCCGCCAGCTACGCCGTAACCGGCGCGCACGCGGTCGGCCTGGTCGATCAGGAAGTCGGACGACGGCGTGGTCCAGGGGCCGCCCAGGCGGTCCAGGCCCGGCACCAGCTGTTCGAATTCGGGGCCGAACAGGCCGACCGGGGTCGGGCGCACCGGACCGGTGAAGTCGGCATGCCCTTCGGCGCCGTGGTAGCTGGCCTTGCGCGAGGACAGGCGTACGCCGGCGAGCAGGGCCGAGAACAAACCGTCGCCGCCAAGGCGGTAAGTGGCGTCCGAGCGCCACTGGAACTGGCTGCCGGCCTGCTCGTTCCAGTTCTGCACCAGGCCGCGCAGCACGAACTGGTTGGGGTCGCGCAGCGCGTTGCCGCTGGCCGGGGTGGTCACGGCGGTGTAGCCGCCATGGCCGTCGTTGCCGTAGGCGTAGACGCTGGAGCTCGCGCCCGGAATCTGCTGGTCGACGATGACGGTGTCGTTGACGAACTTCGAGCGCGTGTAGGCGACATGCGAGTTGACCGTCAGCGGGCCGTTCGCATAACGCAGGCCCAGGTTCAGGTAATGGGTCGTGGTGCGCTCGTCCTGGCCCCAGGTGCTGGTCGCGGTGAAGGGATCCCAGTCATAGGCGTTCGGGCTGAACTGCGCCGCCGGTGCGTTGGCCGACAGGATCGGGCAGATCGCGCCCAGCGGCGTGCTGCAGTTCGTGCCCGAGGGCGGCATCACCACGTTGGTCAGGCGCGGCGCCCAGGTGACGATGTCGAGGATGTAGTTGACCGCGTTGCGTCCCTGGTAACCCATGCCCAGGTACTGGGCGCTGGCCTGCAGCTGCGGGCTGATCTTCCACTGGAAGGCGCCGTGGATGCTCTGGCGCTCGCGCTCGCCGCTGTTGTAGATGCCGCCGATGTTCGGCAGCTGGCCCAGCACGTCCCCTGCCCGCGCCGGGGCGAAGGGCGGCGTGTTGCCGATCCGGGTCGCGGTGCCGTCCGGACTCACCGAGAAGACATTGGTCGGACGGTCGACCCACTGCACCGGATAGGCCCAGTTCTCGCGGTTGACGGCGACGTCGAACAACGCGCCCATCTCGCCGACACCGGTGTTCCAGCGGTTGGAGACCAGGAAGCCGCCGCCCGGGTTGTGCTTGTCCTTGGTAGCGCTGCTGCCGTTGGTCTTCTGGAAGCGGTCCTCGATGTAGCCGGTCGCCGTGAAGCCCTTGGCATCGAAGGGCGAGCGCAGGCGGATGTTGACGGCGCCGGCGATGCCGCCCTCGAACTGGCTGGCGGTGGCCGACTTGTAGACTTCCATGCCGCCGATCGACTGCACCGGCAGGTCCTGGTAGGACAGGCGGCGCCCGGCTGCGGTGAAGATTTCGTTGCCGTCGAGCGTGGTGGCCACGTCGGGCAGGCCGCGGATGATCACGGTGTCGGTCTGACCGCGGTCGCGGCCGACCTGCACGCCGGCCACGCGCTGCAGGGCGTCGCCGGCCTGGCGGTCGGGGAATTTGCCGATGTCGTCGGCGTTGATGGCGTCGACCACCTGCAGCGCGTCGCGCTTGATCGCCTCCGCCGAGCGCAGGCTCTGGCGCAGGCCTGTGACCTGGACCACCGCCGGGGCCTGCGCGGCGGTATCGGCGACGGCGCTGTCGGCGGCGTCCGCCGCGCTGTTCGCTGGCGCGGGATCGGTAGTGGTGTTCGTGGCCTGCGCCAGCGCCAGCGCCGGCGCCGCGTACGCCGACATCAGCATGATGGCGGCGCAGATCGGCTTGACTTTCAATCGGGTCATGCATGTCTCCTGGAGTTGTATGAGGGTAGTCACACCGCCTGCCGGTCAATGCCGGCTCGAGGCCGTATGGACATATTAAGAGAGCAGCACTGACGTCCACCAATAACGAATCGCGCAAGAGCTATCCGAAATCGTCATGGCTGGCCCGCCACCGGCCGATCAGGGGATGCGCGCCAGCGGTTCGGCCGTGCTCTCCACCCATCCCGGGGCGAACACTTGCCCCGCTTCGTCGAACAGGAAGGCGCGGGTGGCGGGGAACACCAGCGTGACCCGGGTACCCGGCGCCGGCGGGGCGGTATCGGCATCGCATTTGACCGCCACCATGTCACCGGCCGCGTCGACCTGGGCATAGACCAGGGTGACGTCGCCCAGGTACTCGACCAGGGCAACCGTGGCGGAGATCCCGTCGCCGTCGCCGCCGTCGTGGCCGCCGGCGCGCACGATCTGCAGGTGCTCGGGACGCACCCCGAGGGTGACGCGGCTGCCCGCGGGGGCGCCTGCGGCATCGGCCGCCACCGCGACCCGTGCGCCGCCCGTCAGGCGCACGCCGGTGCTGCGGCCTGCGCTGCGGCCCGTCTCCCCTTCCAGGGTCGCCTCGAAGAAGTTCATGCGCGGCGAGCCCAGGAAGCCGGCGACGAACTGGTTGGCCGGGCGTTCGTACAGGTCGCAGGGCGTGCCGACCTGCTCGATGCGCCCGCCGTTCAGGACCACGATCTTCTGGCCGAGGGTCATCGCCTCGACCTGGTCGTGGGTCACGTAGATCATGGTGCTCTTCAGTTCCCGGTGCAGGCGCGCCAGCTCGACCCGCGTCTGACCGCGCAGCGCGGCGTCCAGGTTCGACAGCGGCTCGTCGAACAGGAAGACTTCGGGCTTGCGCACGATGGCGCGTCCGATCGCGACGCGCTGGCGCTGCCCCCCGGACAGGGCCTTCGGTTTACGGTCGAGCAGGTGGCCGATCTGCAGGATCCCGGCCGCCCGCCGCACCCGCTCGGCGATCTCCGCCTTCGGCACCCTGGCCAGCTTGAGGGCAAAACCCATGTTCTCCGCGACGCTCATGTGCGGGTACAGCGCATAGCTCTGGAACACCATCGCGATGCCGCGCTCGGCCGGTGCTATCGTATTGCTGACGCGCCCGCCGATTTCCAGCGTGCCTTCGGTGATGTCCTCCAGGCCCGCGATGATGCGCAGCAGCGTAGACTTGCCGCAGCCGGACGGGCCGACGAAGACGACGAATTCGCCGTCCTCGATCGCCAGGTCGATGCCCTTGATGACGCTGTTGTTCTCGTACTGCTTCTTGATGCCGCGAAGGGTCACCGATGCCATGTTCCGCTCCTGCTTGTCATAAGTACTCGATCAGCCTTTCAGTCCGCTCGCGGCCAGGAAGCCCTGGGTGACGCGACGCTGGAACACGACATACGCCAGCCCGACCGGCAGCGCACCCAGCAGGGCCGCCGCCATCAGCTGGGCGTAGCGCACGCCGAAGGCGTCGTAGGTCTGGGTCAGGCCCAGGGGAATCGTCATCATCTCGTTCGAGGTCACGATGATGAAGGGCCAGAGGAAGTTGTTCCAGGCGCCGATGAAGGTCACGATTGCCATCGCCCAGACGATGTTGCCCGAGATCGGCAGGTAGACGCTCCACAGGATGCGCAGCGGCTTGGCCCCGTCCATGACCGCCGCTTCGCGGAAGTCGGCCGGAATCTGGTCGAAGAACTGCTTGAACACGTAGATCACGACCGGCGACACCACCTGCGGCAGCACCAGTCCGGCGTAGCTGTTGATCATCCCGAGCTGGTGCATGGTACGGAACAGCGGCACCAGCAGCGCCTCGAACGGCAGCAGGAAGGCCAGCATGGCGAGGCCGAACAGCAGCGTGCGTCCACGGAAGCGCAGCTGCGAGAACGCGTAGGCGGCCATCAGGCTGATCGCCATCGTCACCACGGTGACCAGGAGCGCGACCAGGGCGCTGTTGAACAGCCAGCGCGGCATGTTCCCCGCGCTCAGGGTCTTGCGGAAGGCGTCCAGGGTCCACACCTGCGGCAGCCAGTGGAAAGTGGCCGACACGGTCTCGTGTTCCGGGCGCAGCGCCGTCGACAGGGCCCACAGCAGCGGGAAGGCCCACAGCGCCGCGAGCACCACGGCGGCGGCCACGGCGGCGATGCTCCACCCGAGTTGGGACTGGTCGAGTTGGGACTGATTCTTCACGCGGCCCTCCTTGCCACTGCCCGCGCCAGCAGCGACAGGACGATGACGACGGCCATGAAGGCCATCGCGACCGCGGCCGCGTAGCCGGCGTCGCTCTGCGTGAAGGCGGTTTCGTACATGTAGTGCAGGGTCACGCGGCTGGTGTTGTACGGTCCGCCGCTGGTGAGGATGTAGGTCTGGCCGAACACCTTCAGCGAGGCGATCAGCTGCAGCAGCAGCGCCATGCCGACCACCGGCTTCAGGGCCGGCCAGGTGATCGCGCGGAACAGCGTGAAGCCGCGCGCGCCGTCGAGCGCCGCCGCCTCGTACTGCTCGGCCGGGATGTTGCGCAGGCCGGCCAGCAGCATCACCATGTTGAAGCCCACGGTCCACCAGACGGTGCCGATCGCCACCGACGGCAGCGCCCAGTGCACGTCCGCCAGCCAGGCACGCTGGCCGCCCACCAGGTAATTGATCACGCCCGCCGAAGGCTGCAGCATCCAGTCCGCGATCAGGGTCATGACCGAGATCGGCAGCACATAGGGAAGGAAAAAGGCGCCCTGCAGCCAGGACTGGAAGCGCACGAAGCGGTGCACCAGCAGCGCCATCACGAGGCCCAGCGCGGTCAGCGGGATCACCGTCAGCAGCGCGAAATAAAAGGTATTCCCGAGCGAGGCCCAGAACGACGGGTCCTGCACCAGGGTCGCGTAGTTGGCCAGGCCGACGAAGGCGCTGGTGCGCGTCAGGCTGCTTTCGGTCAGGCTCAGGTAGAAGGTCTGGGCCGCCGGGGCCAGGAAGAACAGCAGGAAGGCCAGCACGAAGGGGGCCAGCAGCAGCATCGCCGGCAGGCCTTCGGTGCGTGCGCCGGGGGCATGGGATGCAGGGGCTGCAGGTGGGGATGCAGCTGGGGTTGCGGGCCCCTGCACCTTCAGCCCGGCGGCGCCCTGGACGGGTGCGGCTTGTCTCGACATCGGCGTCTCCATCACGCGTTTCTAATAACGGGGCGGCCGCTTGCGCAGCAGGCGCACCGCCTCCTTCTCGAACATCCCGAGCGCTTCCGCGGGCGTCAGCTGGCCCGAGAGCGCGCCCGGCATGAACTTCGAGGCCATCGACTCGACCGGACCGGCGGCGCCCATATACCAGCCGTCGGGGTCGTAGACGACATTGCGCGCCGCCTCGGCGTAGAGGGCGTTCGGCATCAGGGCGCGCGCCTGCGCCGACTCGGCGACGGGTCGGTAGGCGGGCACGTGGCCGCCCTCGGCCCAGCCTATCGAGTGCCGGCTGACATAGGCCATGAAGGCCAGCACCGCCCTCACCCGCTCGGGCGGCATGGCGCGGCCTTCGTTGGCGGGAATCGCGAACGCGTGCGAGTCGCACCAGACGCTGGCATCCTGGTACAGGCGCGGCAGCGGCACGATGCCGTACTCGAAGCCGAGCGTGCCCTGTTTCGTGGCGCGCACCATTTCCGGCACCTCCCACACGCCGTTGATCATGAAGCCGGCGCCGCCGCCCATGTACTGGCTGGTCGAGGCCGGATAGTCCAGGCCCGCCGGCGCATAGCCGCGCGTGAACCAGGCGCTGACCTTCGCCAGTTCCTCGACGCCGGCAGGCCCGTAGACAAAACGCCCGTTCTCGATCAGCGGCACCCGGCGCTGGGCCAGCAGCGACACCCACAGGCGCCAGATCGCATATGAACCCTGCCCCGCTTCCATCGCCAGGCCTGCCTTGCCGGTGCGTTCCTTGACGCCCCGGAAGGCGGCGGTCAGCGCATCGTAGCCGACGATGGGCTTCAACAAGCCGCCGGCGTCGAGCAGGCCGGCCTGGCTCACCAGGTTCTTGTTGTAGTACAGGACCAGCGGGTGCAGGTCGAGCGGGATCGCGTAGTGCGCGCCCGCGTAGCGCGACTTCTCCCATTGGCGCGGAAAATAATCGCTGCCCTTGAGGCCGGCCGCCGCCAGTTCGGCCGCGCCGATCGGGCGCAGCACGCCGCCGCCGGCCAGGTTCGGCAGGCGCGACAGGTGCACGGTCGCGATGGCGGGGCCGGCCCCGACCACCGACGAGGTAATCAGCTTGGTATAGAAAGGCTCGCCCCATTTCAGGGTCGTGCTGACCACGCGCACGCCACGCTGGCTGGCGTTGAAATCGTCGATCAGCGAGCGCATGCGCGCGCCGTCGCCGCCGCTGAGCAGGGTCCACAAGCGGACCTC
>JBBWZO010000177.1:0-15716 GCA_039649125.1 Massilia sp.
CGTCCGAGCCGTACTGGGCGGCGGCGCCGTCGCGCAGCACCTGCACGTTGCGGATCGCCAGCAGCGGGATCGCGTTCATGTCGGTGCCGGTGTTGCCGCGGTTGCGCGCGCCGAACAGGTTCACCAGGGCCGTGGTGTGGCGGCGCTTGCCGTTGATCAGCACCAGGGTCTGGTCGGAACCGAGGCCGCGCAGGGCTGCCGAATCGACCAGGTCGGCGCCGTCCGCGCCGCTCTGGCGGGTCGAGTTGAACGAGGGCGAGATGTTGGTCAGGGTCTGGGCCAGGTCGAACTGGCTGCCCTGTTCGGCCAGGCGCGTCATCGGGATGATGTCGACCGGGACCGGGGTGTCGGTGGACGATGCCGCGCCGGTGCGGCGGGTGCCGACCACGTGCACGCTTTGCACGGCGGCAGGAGCGGCTGACGCTGCGGCGGTGTCAGGAGTGGCGGTCTGGGCGACAGCCGATGGCGCGAAGGCGAGGGTACCGCCGCCGTACAGCGCGAGCAGCACGGCACGGCGCACTTGTTTTTGTTTGAACACGCAACATCTCCAATAATGAAAATTGCATGCTAAACAAATATGGGCCGATCACCCAAGCTTATGTGTCGGAAACGCAACAGTTATGGGGTGGAGGTGTCGTCGGTTTGGGTGGTGGTGGGGTGTGCGGGGTACGTAAACGCGTGGAGTCAGGACTCCACCCTACGTATCCCTGTGATCGTAGAGTGGACTCCTGAGTCCACGCGTTTTACGTGTCTCAAAACACCCGACCGTTTATGCCGCCCGCGCCCCCAGCGCCGCTTCCCGCCGCAACAAGCGCGCCGCCTCCACCATGTTGGCCAGCGCCGCCCGCGTCTCCGGCCAGGCCCGCGTCTTGAGGCCGCAGTCCGGATTGACCCACAGCTGCTGCGGCGCGATCACCTCGGCCGCCTTGCCCATCAGGCGCAGGATCTCCTCGCCGGAGGGCACGCGGGGCGAATGAATGTCATACACGCCCGGACCGATGGCGTTCGGGTAGGCGAAGTCGCCGAAGCCGCGCAGCAGTTCCATGTCCGAGCGGCTGGTCTCGATGGTGATGACGTCGGCGTCGAGCGCGGCGATCTGCGGCAGGATGTCGTTGAATTCGGCATAGCACATGTGGGTGTGCAGCTGGGTGCTGTCGCCGACGCCGGCCGCGGCGACGCGGAACGCGTGCGTGGCCCAGTCCAGGTAGCCGTCCCAGGCGGCGCGGCGCAGCGGCAGGCCTTCGCGCAGGGCCGGCTCGTCGATCTGAATGATGCCGATGCCGGCCGCTTCCAGGTCGAGCGCTTCGTCGCGGATCGCCAGCGCGATCTGCAGCGCGGTTGTGGAGCGCGGCTGGTCGTCGCGCACGAAGGACCACTGCAGGATCGTCACCGGCCCGGTCAGCATGCCCTTCACAGGCCGCGCCGTCAGGCTTTGCGCGTAGGCGCTCCAGGCCACCGTCATGGGGGAGGTGCGGGCGACGTCGCCGAACAGCAGCGGTGGCTTCACGCAGCGCGAGCCGTAGGATTGCACCCAGCCGTTGGCGCTGAAGGCAAAGCCGTCCAGCTGCTCGCCGAAATACTCGACCATGTCGTTGCGCTCGGCTTCGCCGTGCACGAGTACGTCCAGGCCGAGGGCTTCCTGTTCGCGCACGGCGTATTCGATCTCGCGCCGCATCGCCGCTTCGTAGTCCGCCTGCGCCAGCTCGCCACGCCTGAAGGCGGCACGCGCCGCGCGGATCGCCGCCGTCTGCGGGAAGGAGCCGATGGTCGTGGTCGGGAATAGCGGCAAGTCGAAACGCGCGGCCTGGGCGGCGCTGCGCACCGGATAGGGACTGGCGCGGCGGTCGGCGCCGGGCGCCAGCGCGGCGACGCGCTCGCCCACTGCCGGCTTGCGCACGCGCGGACTGGTCTTGCGGGCCTCGACCGCCGCACGCGCCTCGCGCAGCTCCAGGGAAACGCTGCCTTCGCCTTCCTCGAGCGCGCGGCGCAGCACCGCCAGTTCGCCCAGCTTTTCGCGCGCGCCGGCCAGCCAGCCGCGCAGTTCGGCGTCGATGGCCGCATCCTCGCGCAGGCCCAGGGGCACGTGCAGCAGCGAGCAGGAAGGCGCGAGCCAGAGTTCGCCCCGGCGGCGCTGGGCCAGCGGCAGCAATCTCGCCAGCGCCGCGTCGAGGTCGGTGCGCCAGATATTCCGTCCGTCGACGATGCCGACCGACAGCACCTTGTTTTCCGGCAGCCAGTCGGCGATCGATTGCAGTTCGTGCCCCGCGCGTACCGCATCCACGTGCAGGCCGGCGACCGGCAGCTTGCAGGCAGTGCTCAGGTGCTCCTGCAGGGGAGAGAAATAGGTGGCCAGCAGCAGCGGCAGCTGGGCCGTGTTCAGGGTCTGGTAGGTGCGCTCGAAGGCGAGGATCCAGGCGCCCGGCAGGTCCAGGCCGAGGATCGGCTCGTCGACCTGCGCCCATTCGGCGCCCGCCTGCTTCAATTGCGCCAGCAACTGGACGTAGCAGGGGAGCAGGGCGTCGAGGAGGTCGAGACGGTCGAACCGGCTGTCCCTGGCCTTGCCCAGCCACAGGAAGCTCAGGGGGCCGACCAGCGCCACCTTGACCCGGTGCCCGAGGGCGCGTGCCTGGGCCACTTCGGCCAGCAGGCGTTCCGAGGCGAGGGTGAAACGGGTGGCGGCGTCGAATTCCGGGACCAGGTAATGGTAATTGGTGTCGAACCACTTGGTCATTTCGAGTGCCTGGGGCGCGCCGTGGGCGTTGCCGCAGCAAATCCCGTCGGCGTGCTCGTGCGCCACCCCGCGCGCCAGCGTGAAGTAACGCGCCAGCGGCGTTTCGCTGCCATCGAAGCCGAAGCGCGCCGGCTCGCAGCCGAACAGCGCGATATGGTTCGCCACGTGGTCGTAGAAGGCGAAGTCGCCGACGGTGACGAAGTCCAGTCCCGCCTCCTTCTGCTCGCCCCAGTGGCGCTCGCGCAGCGCCGCGCCGACCGCTTCCAGCGCCGCGGCATCGATTTCGCCGCGCCAGTGGCGCTCGAGGGCAAACTTCAGTTCGCGCTGCAGGCCGATGCGGGGATAACCTAGTGTATGAGTTTTAATCATGATAATCGAGATATGTATGAAGAACACTATCGATTATCGGCAGAGTTGGTGCATAATTCAAACGACAAATTTTGCTAATCACGTGAAAAACATTCATGGAGCTTGAATAGATGAGTACGTCGATACTCGAGCTGCGCCACCTGCGCACCCTGCTGGCTTTGAAAGAGGCGGGCACCATCTCACGCGCGGCGCAACTGCTGAACGTGACGCAATCGGCGCTGTCGCACCAGGTGCTGGCGCTGGAACGCCAGTACGACACCAGTTTGTTCGAGCGCAAGTCGGCGCCGGTCGCCTTCACGGCGGCGGGCCAGCGCCTGCTCGAGCTGGCCGCGCAAGTGTTGCCCCTGGTCGGATCGGCCGAGCGCGACCTGGCGCGCATGGCCAGTGACGGCAACGGCAAGCTGCGCATCGCGGTCGAGTGCCACACCTGCTTCGACTGGCTGATGCCCTCGATGGACGCGCTGCGCGCGCGCTGGCCGGAAGTCGAGCAGGACATCGTCTCGGGCTTCCAGGCCGACCCGGTCGGCCTGCTGCACCAGGACCGCGCGGAAGTGGCGATCGTCTCGGAACTGGACGAGAGCGAAACGGAGATGGTGTTCCACCCGCTGTTCGAATTCGAAATGGTCGCGATCCTGCCGCTGGGCCATCCCTACCTTGCGAAACCGCACCTGGTGGCCCAGGATTTCGCCGGCCAGGCCCTGATCACCTATCCGGTACCGGACGACATGCTCGACCTGGTGCGCCAGGTGCTGCGCCCGGCCGGCGTCGAGCCGCCGCGCCGCACGACGGAACTGACCGTGGGCATGCTGCAGCTGGTGGCCAGCGGCCGCGGCTTCGCGGCGCTGCCGCTGTGGGCGGTGAACGGCTATCTCGAGCGCGGCTATGTGGAGCGCCAGCGCATCGGCCCCGACGGGCTGACGG
The DNA here is from genome assembly GCA_039649125.1 of Massilia sp. Classification (GTDB taxonomy): domain Bacteria; phylum Pseudomonadota; class Gammaproteobacteria; order Burkholderiales; family Burkholderiaceae_D; genus Telluria. The sequence continues at coordinate 4,022 of JBBWZO010000177.1, forward strand.
CGCGCCTGTATGCGGTGGTGCCGAAGCGCCTGGCAGGCAATGCCTACCTGGCCGACTTCGTGCAGGTGATGCGGGAAACCTCGCTGCTGACGCTGCCGGGCATCAGGCTGCTGTAGTGCCGTGGCAGTGGGGCGGCGTCTGCAGAAAACGCGAAAACGCGCGAAAATAGCGGATTACATCTTCCATTTTCTCGCTATATGTCCACATTGGCATCTACTTCCCTTCCTCGCCGTGCCGACCTGAACCAGGGGCCGCTCGGCGTTGCACTGGTGCTCATCGTACTGGGCGCCTGGTACCTCGCACAGACCGTCGGCGCCAAGCAGTCCGCGCTGTTCGTGGTCGGCGCGCTGCTCGGCCTGACGCTGTATCACGCGGCCTTCGGCTTCACCTCCGCCTGGCGCGTCTTCATCGCCGACGGACGCGGCGCCGGCCTGCGCGCGCAAATGCTCATGCTCGCCGTCGGCGTCATGCTGTTCTTCCCGGCGCTCGCCAGCGGTACGCTGTTCGGCAACCCCGTCACCGGGCTGGTGCAGCCGGCCGGCACGTCGGTGATCGTGGGCGCCTTCATCTTCGGCATCGGCATGCAGCTGGGCGGCGGCTGTGCGTCCGGCACGCTCTATACGGTGGGCGGCGGCAGCACGCGCATGGTGGTCACGCTCATCGCCTTCATCATCGGCTCGGTGATCGCCACCGCCTACATGCCGTTCTGGACCTCGCTGCCGCAACTGGAGCCGATTTCCGTCGTCAAGACGCTCGGCCTGGCGCCGGCGCTGGCGCTGAACCTGGCCTTGTTCGCGCTGATCGCGGCCATCACGGTGGTGGTGGAAAAGCGCCGCCATGGCCGGCTGGTCGGCCCGTCGGTGCAGGCTTCGCGCACCTCGCCGTGGCTGCGCGGTCCGTGGCCGCTGGTGGCGGGCGCCCTCGCGCTCGTCGTGCTCAACTTCGCCACGCTCGCCCTGTCGGGGCGGCCGTGGGGCGTGACCTCCGCCTTTGCCCTGTGGGGCGCGAAAGCGGCCTCGCTGCTCGGGGTGGACGTCGCCAGCTGGACCTACTGGAGCACCAAGGCGAATGCGGCCGCGCTGGCCGCGCCGATCTCGCAGGACGTGACGTCGGTGATGGACATCGGCATCGTGCTCGGCGCGATGCTGGCGGCGGCGCTCGCCGGCCGCTATGCGCCGGTGTGGCGCCTGCCGCTGCGCTCCGTGGTCGCGGCCGTCGTCGGCGGCCTGATGCTCGGCTTCGGCGCGCGCCTGGCCTATGGCTGCAACATCGGCGCCTACTTCAGCGGCATCGTGTCGGGCAGCCTGCACGGCTGGCTGTGGCTGGTCGCCGCGTTTGCCGGCAACGTCCTCGGCACGCGCCTGCGTCCGCTGTTCGGGCTGGAAGTCGAACGCGTGAAGCAGGGCGCCTGCTGACACCACTGGTGTGCGCCATGGCGCGCCGGGGCAGCGGCCCGTCCGGCTTCAGTCCCCCGCGCCCTGCACGGCGCGCACGCGCCCGCCGACGAACACGGTGTCGCCGTCGATCCGGGTCCGGATCAGGCAATCGCGCCCGCTGGCGCGGCCCTGGCGCAGCCGCAGGCCATGCCCGAGGGCGACGGTGAGCGCACCGGCCGCGACGCCGGTTGCGCTGTCTTCCAGCGCCGGGTCGAGGTGGTTGAAGTTGCGGCCTTCGTATTCTTCTTCGCTGCGGCACCAGACATAGCAGCCGTTGATGCCGTTCTCGGGGCCCCAGGCGGCAATCGCGGGCAGGTCGGGTGCCAGCGTGTGCAGGATGGCGGCGTCCGCCACTTCCAGCAGCAGCTTCGGGCTGCCGACCGAGGCGATGCGCGGCGCGCTCGCCAGCTCCAGGGCGGGCGATGCCAGCAGCCGTGCAGCCAGCGCCGCGTCGACATCTGCCTGCGGCGCCGCTTGCCGCGTCAGTGCCACGAACACCTGATCTCCCTCCCGCGACAGCAGCAGGCGCTGTCCATGCATCGCCGTCGTCACCGCGAGCGGCATCCCGGCGCCGTGGCGTTCGAACAGCACCTGCGCCGCCGCCAGCGTGGCGTGCAGGCAGAGCGGGCTGCGCATGTGCGGGTAGACGAAATCGAGGGTCGCGGCCGCGCCGGGGGTATCCGGTGCGTCGATGAAGACGCACGTCAGCGACCGTGCGCGTGCCAGCAGGAGGCGCTGCGCGCCGTCAGACGGTCCGTCCTGGACCACCAGTGCCGGATTGCCGCCGCCGGTATCGGTGCCGAAGCAGGTGAATTCCTGGATGTTCATGGGCTCAGCGAGAAGTTGATTGCGCAAGTGTGCCACAGCCCGGCGCCGGGGTGAACTTGCCCCGGCGTGACATGCCTGCAAACTTGGCAGGACAAACACTGCTATACTCGTCGCGTTCCGTCCAACGACATCCTTATGCGACGAGCATTCGTCATTTTCCTGATCCTGCTGTTTCCCCTGAACGTCTTTGCGCTGTCCATGTCCGTATCGTCGATAGGGCAGGCTCGCGCAACCGAACACGCCACGCCATCCGCCGCCGCCATCGTCGCCGACGCCGCCGGCGCGCCCGAGCTCCCGGCGATGGGCGACCTCGATCCGGACGAGCCTCCCTCCGGCATGGACTTCCACGATTCCGTCAGCGGGGAAGGGCAGGTGCAGCCTGCCCTCCGGCCCGATGGATCGGTCTGCTTCCATCTGCCATCGCGGCGCGGCCTTGCGCCCTTTCCCCCTATAAAACCGCCTCCCGTGCGTTGAGTCACGGTCGCGGCCGCACATCCGGCCGCGCCGTTCGCTGTGCATGCCGGCCGTACGTTTCGGCCCTGCCTGGCATTCCTCCATTCCTGAACGTCGACGCATGCGGCCCGCTTGCCGGCAAGCGGCGCATCAGGAGCGGAATTTTGTTTTTATATTAATGAGGTTTTATCAATGGAATGGTTATTCGACCCAACAATCTGGGCAGGATTGCTGACACTCGTCGTCCTGGAAATCGTACTGGGCATCGACAACCTGATCTTCATCGCCATCCTGGCCGACAAGCTGCCGCCGCACCAGCGCGACCGCGCGCGCCTCATCGGCCTGTCGCTGGCGATGCTCATGCGCCTGGGCCTGCTGACGGTCGTGTCCTGGCTGGTCACGCTCACGGCGCCGCTGTTCTCCGTGGGGCCGCTGACCTTCTCCGGGCGCGACCTGATCCTGCTGTTCGGCGGCCTGTTCCTGCTGTTCAAGGCCACCGTCGAACTGCATGAGCGCCTGGAAGGGGTGACGCACACCCATACCGCTTCGAAGGTGTATGCCGGCTTCGGCGTCGTGGTGGCGCAGATCGTCGCGCTCGACGCCGTGTTCTCGCTCGACGCCGTGATCACCGCGGTGGGCATGGTCGACGAGCTGGGCGTGATGATGGCCGCCGTGATCATCTCCATCGGCGTCATGATCCTGGCCTCGAAGGGGCTGACGCGCTTCGTGAACGCGCATCCGACGGTCGTCGTCCTGTGCCTGAGCTTCCTGCTGATGATCGGCCTGTTGCTGGTGGCAGAAGGATTGGGCTTCCACATCCCGAAGGGCTACCTGTATGCGGCGATCGGCTTCTCGATCCTGATCGAAGCCCTGAACCAGTTCGCGCGCCGCAACTTCCTGAAGAACCAGGCGCGCATGCCCCTGCGCGACCGCACCGCGCACGCGGTGCTGCGCCTGATGGGCAGCCGCGACCGCGGCGAGGCACCGCGCGACGCGCAGGACGCACGGGCCGCGGAGGAATCGGCATTCGCGGTGGAGGAGCGCAACATGGTCAGCGGCGTGCTGACGCTGGCGGACCGCTCGATCCGCTCGATCATGACGCCGCGCTCGGAGGTGTCCTGGATCGACCTCGAGGATGCCGCCGGCGATATCCTGCGCCAGCTGCAGGACACGCCGCACGGCCTGGTGCCGGTGTGCCGCGGCCAGCTCGACGACGTGGTGGGCATCGCGCGCACCAAGGACCTGATCGCCGACCTGCTGCTGCGCGGGCGCATCACCGAAAGCGGCGAGGGCAGTGCGATGCGCGCGCCGATCGTCCTGCCCGACACGGCCGGCGTGCTGCGCGCCATGGATACGCTCAAGCGTTCGCACGGCCAGCTGGTGCTGGTGACCGACGAATACGGCGTCGTCCAGGGCCTCCTGACGCCAGTCGACATCCTGGAGGCGATCGCCGGCGAATTCCCCGACGAGGACGAACAGCTGGCGATCCAGGCGCGGGCGCCGGGCGAGTGGGAAGTCATCGGTACGGCCGACCTGCGCCTGCTCGAACAGGTACTCGAGACCGACGGGCTGGCCAGCGACGACGCCGACTACACGTCGCTGGCGGGCTTCCTGCTGGCGCATTTCGAAGGCTTCCCTGAAGTCGGGCAGGTCCTCGAGCGCGATGGCCTGCGCTACGAAATCCTCGCCGTCGACGAGCGCCGCATCGCGAAGGTGGCGATCCGCCGCATGGCGCATGCCGTGACGGAAACGGCCTCCTGAACCCCTTTTTTTTACTCCGAAACAGACGAAAGACCGCATGAAACGCATCATCCTCTTCCTGGCCACCAACCTGGCCATCGTCCTCGTGCTCAGCCTGACTGCCAGCCTGCTGGGCGTGAACCGCTTCCTGACCGCCAACGGGCTGGACCTGCCCATGCTGCTGGCCTTCGCCGCGCTGATGGGCTTCGGCGGCGCCTTCATTTCGCTGTTCCTCTCGAAACCGATCGCGAAATGGTCGACCGGCGCGCGGGTCATCGCGGAACCGTCCAACTCCACCGAACTGTGGCTGATCGACACGGTCGCGGCCCAGGCCCGGAAAGCCGGCATCGGCATGCCGGAAGTGGCGGTGTACCAGGGCGAACCGAATGCCTTCGCCACCGGCGCCACCAAAAACAGTTCGCTGGTGGCGGTGTCCACCGGCCTGCTCGAATCGATGACGCGGGAAGAGGTGGAGGCGGTGCTGGCGCACGAAGTGGCGCACATCGCCAACGGCGACATGGTGACGCTGACCCTGGTCCAGGGCGTGGTGAATACCTTCGTGATCTTCCTGGCCCGCATCGTGGGCTACTTCGTCGACGGGATGCTGCGCAAGAACGACTCCGAACAGTCCGGCCCCGGCATCGGTTACATGGTAACGGTCATCGTCTGCGAACTCGTGTTTGGTATCCTTGCGAGCATCATCGTGGCCTGGTTCTCGCGCCGGCGCGAATTCCGGGCCGACCGCGGCGCCGCGAGCATCCTGGGCCAGCCGCAGCCGATGATCTCGGCACTGCGGCGCCTGGGCGGCCTCGATGAAGGCGCCTTGCCGAAGAATATGTCGGCCTTCGGCATCTCGGGCAAGGGCGGTGCGATGGCGCTGTTTTCCAGCCATCCGCCGATCGAGGAACGCATTGCGGCCCTGCAGGCGCGCTGAAGGCCGGGGCCTGCGTGCCCCCACAGGCGGTGTAAGGCGCAGGGCAATCATGGAGGAGGAGCGATGAAAGAGATGTCAGGCGGTCCGGCCCTGTCGGACGTGTTGCAGCGCTTGGCCGACGACGGCGGGCGCGAGCGCATATCGGTCGGCGACCTGCTGGCCGCGCTCTCGGACCGGGCGCTGGGCGCCTTGCTGTTCGTGTTCGCCTGTCCGAATGCGCTGCCTGCCATTCCCGGCACCTCGGTGATCCTGGGCGCGCCGCTGGTGCTGCTGGCCGCCCAGCTGGCGTTCAACCGCAAGCCCTGGCTGCCGGCCTTCATCGCGCGGCGCTCGATGTCGCGCATGGACTTCCAGGCCCTGGTCGGGCGCATCCGCCCCTGGCTGCAGCGCGCCGAAAAGATGCTGCGACCGCGTGCCGGCGCCTGGGCACTGCCGCCGATGGAGTACGTGGTCGGCCTGGTCTGCCTGCTGCTGGCGGTCGTGGTCTTGCTGCCTATCCCGCTGGGCAATATGCTACCGGCGCTGGCGATCAGCATGCTGGCCCTCGGCGTGCTGGAACGCGACGGCTACTGGATCATCGCCGGCCTGGTGGTGGCGGTCGGGGCGTCGGCGCTGGTGTCCGGGGTGCTGTTCGCGACACTGCAGGCGGCGCTGTTCGTTGTGGTGAAATTTTTCTCGGGATGAAAGGATGTGCGCATGAGTAGTTCGATCGGGTGGCTGGAAGCGGCCGTGCTGGGACTGGTGCAGGGGCTGACCGAATTCCTGCCCATTTCGTCGAGCGCGCACCTGCGCATCATCGGCCCCTTGCTGCCCTCCGGCCTGGACCCGGGGGCGGCCTTCACCGCCATCACCCAGATCGGGACCGAGCTGGCCGTGCTGCTCTACTTCCGCCATGACATCGTGCGCATCGGCCGCGCCTGGCTGCGCGCCCTGTTCGACCGGGAGGCACGCGCCCACCCCGACGTGCGCCTGGGCTGGCTGATCATCGCCGGCTCGCTGCCGATCGGCGTGCTGGGCCTGCTGATGCAGGATGCCATCGAAACCTATTTGCGCAACCTGTATCTCACCGCCGTCATGCTGATCGGCTTCGGCCTGCTGCTCGGCGTCGCCGAGCGGGTCGGCAGGCGCCAGCGCAGCCTCCAGCAGATGACCTGGCGCGACGGCATCCTGTTCGGGTTCGCCCAGGCGATGGCGCTGATTCCGGGCGTCTCGCGCTCGGGCGGTACCATCACCGCCGGCCTGCTGCTGGGCTATACGCGCGAGGCGGCGGCGCGCTATTCCTTCCTGCTGGCGATCCCGGCCGTGATGGCCTCGGGCCTGTACCAGCTGGTCAAGAGCTGGGGCGTGGCGGGGCCGGTAAGCGCGGGCAACACGGCGCTGGCGACCGCGGTGGCCTTCGTCGTGGGGTATGGCGTGATCGTGGTCTTCCTGCGCGTGGTCAGCAGCCGCGGCTTCTGGCCTTTCGTCTGCTACCGGATCGTGCTCGGCGGCGTGCTGCTGTATCTGCTGGGGACGGGGAAGATGGCGCCGATCTGATCCTGCAGGCGGCGTCGGTGCGGTGACTTCCAGTATTCGCACGGAAATTATTGCCAAGTTGACCTCGTCGGTTATACTGTGTTTTTATACAGTAGTTCGTGATCCGCTCACGCCGACCTGCCGATGCCGTCTTCTTCCCAGCCGCCGACACAGAGCCTTCCGGATTACGCGGAACTGTTCTGCCTGTCGAACTTCTCCTTCCTGCAAGGCGCGTCCCACGCCGAGGAACTGGTGGAACGGGCAGTGCGGCTGGGCTACGCGGCGCTTGCGCTGACCGACGAATGTTCGCTGGCCGGCGTGGTGCGCGCCCACGCCGAGGCGAAGAAGGCGGCGCTGCCCTTCATCGTCGGCGCCCATTTTCATCTGCACCACCCGGGAGGCGACCCGGCGCTGTCGCTGATCCTGCTGGCCCAGGACCGCAACGGCTACGGCAACCTGTCCGAATTCATCACGCTGGGGCGCACGCGCAGCGAGAAGGGCACTTACTTCCTCACGCCGGACGACATCGCCCATCCCCCGCACGAACTCGCGCACCTGAGGGGCATGCCCGGCTGCCTGGCGATCCTGCTGCCGCACTACCCGGGCCATGAAGCGCAGGACGTCGACCGCCTGCACGCGCAGGCCGCGTGGATGGCGGCGCAGTTCCCGGGCCGCGCCTGGCTCGGCCTGGTGCTGCTGCACCGCGCCTTCGACGACGCGCACCGGATCACGCTGGAAGAAGTCGGCTGGCAGCACCGGCTGCCGATCGTCGCCCTGGGGCACGTGACGATGCACGTGCGTTCGAGGAAGCCCCTGCAGGACACGCTCACCGCCACGCGCCTGAACAAGCCCGTGGCCGAATGCGGCTATGGGCTTGCGCAGAACGCCGAACAGCACCTGCGCGCGCGCCTGCGCCTGGCGAACATCTACCCGAAGGCGGCGCTGGACGAGACGTTGCGCATCGCCAGCCTGTGTACCTTCTCGCTGGACGAACTGCGCTACGAATATCCGAACGAAGTGGTTCCGCAGGGGCAGACGGCGTCGAGCTTCCTGCGCGCGGAGACCTATATCGGCGCGCACCGGCGCTTCCGCGAAGGGATCCCGGCCAGGGTGCAGGCGCAGATCGAGCACGAGCTGGCCCTGATCGCCGAGATGGGGTATGAACACTACTTCCTGACCGTGTACGACATCGTGCGCTTCGCGCGCTCGAACAACATCCTGTGCCAGGGGCGCGGCTCGGCCGCCAATTCGGCCGTCTGCTACTGCCTCGGCATCACCGAGGTCGACCCGGCACGGGCGAACCTGTTATTTGAAAGGTTCATCTCGAAGGAGCGCAACGAGCCGCCGGACATCGACGTCGACTTCGAGCACCAGCGCCGCGAAGAGGTAATCCAGTACATCTACAACAAGTATGGCCGCACCCGCGCCGCGCTGGCGGCGGTCGTGATCAGCTACCGCCCGAAAAGCGCGCTGCGCGACAGCGGGCGGGCGCTCGGCGTCGATCTCGCCATCATCGAGAAGGTCTGCAAAAGCCACCGCTGGTTCGACAATAAGGCGGACCTCCTGAACCGCCTGGCGGAATCCGGGCTCGATCCGGAGGCGCCCTTGTCGCGCCAGTGGGCGACCCTGGCCACCCAGCTGCTGAACTTCCCGCGCCATCTGTCGCAGCACCCGGGCGGCTTCGTCATCGCGCAAGGAAAATTGTCGCGCCTGGTGCCGATCGAGAACGCGACCATGGCGGAGCGCAGCGTCATCCAGTGGGACAAGAACGACCTCGAGGAACTCGGCCTGATGAAGGTCGACGTGCTGGCGCTGGGCATGCTGTCGATGCTGCGGCGTGCCCTGGAGCTGGTCAGCCTGCGCCACGGCTCGCTGTTCGAGATGCAGGACATCCCGCCCGACGACAAGGCCACCTACGACATGATCTGCGCGGCCGACACGGTGGGCGTGTTCCAGATCGAATCGCGCGCGCAAATGAGCATGCTGCCGCGGATGAAGCCGCGCGTTTTTTATGATCTCGTGATCGAGGTGGCGGTGGTGCGCCCGGGCCCGATCCAGGGCGGCATGGTGCATCCGTATTTGCGGCGCCGCCAGGGGCTGGAACCCGTGCATTACCCGAGCGAAGAGATGAAGGTGGCGCTCGAGCGCACGCTCGGGGTGCCGATCTTCCAGGAGCAGGTGATGCAGGTGGCGATCCTCGGCGCCGGTTTTACGCCGGGCGAGGCGGACCAGTTGCGGCGCGCGATGGCGGCCTGGAAGCGCAAGGGCGGGCTGGAACACTACTACGACCGCATCGTGCGCGGCATGCTGGAGCGCGGCTACCCGCTGGAATTCGCGGAAGCCATCTTCAGCCAGATCCAGGGCTTCGGCGAATACGGTTTCCCGGAGTCGCACGCGGCCAGCTTTGCGCTGCTGGCCTATGCCAGTTCCTGGCTCAAGTGCCACGAGCCGGCGGCTTTCCTGTGCGCGCTGCTCAACAGCCAGCCGATGGGATTTTATTCGCCCTCGCAGCTGGTGCAGGACGCCCAGCGCCACGGCATCGAGGTGCGGCCGGTCGATATCGCCATCAGCGGCTGGGAATCGACGCTGGAAGAACTCGGTGATTCCACGCGCCAGCCGGCGGTGCGGCTGGGGCTTTCACTGCAGCGCGGCATGAGCCGGGAAGCGGCCGCGCGCATCGAGGACGCGCGCGCGATCCGGCCGTTCGAGAACGTGGCCGACCTGGCGCGGAGGGCGGGCCTGGACCGTGGCGACCTGCAGGTGCTGGCCGGCGCCAACGCCTTGCGCTCGCTCGCCGGGCACCGCAGGGAAGCCTTGTGGCAGGCGGTGGGCGCCGTGCCCGACAAGGACTTGCTGCGCCCGACTTCGCCGATCGAAGAAATGCCGGTGCTGGCGGCGCCGTCGGAGGGCGACGAGATCGTCGGCGACTACCGCGCGCAGGGACTCACGCTGGGGCGCCACCCGCTCGCGCTGCTGCGCAAGCAGTTGCTGGCGCAGCGCTTCATGCCGGCATCAAGCCTCAACGAATACCAGGATGGCCAGCTCGCGCGCGGCTGCGGCATCGTCACCGTGCGCCAGCGGCCCGGCACCGCGAATGGCGTGCTGTTCGTGACGCTGGAAGACGAGACCGGGAATGTGAACGTGATCGTCTGGCCGGATCTGGTTGAAAAGCAGCGCCGCGAGGTGCTGGGGGCGCATCTGCTGGGCGTGTACGGCATCTGGCAGCGCCAGGGACAGGTGCGCCACCTGGTGGCCAAGCGGCTGGTGGACATGTCGCACCTGCTGGGCAGGTTGACGACCAACAGCCGCGATTTTTGCTGAAGCGCGTCAATTGTCGCGCCGCGGCACGGGTTCCCGCGTCAGGACGCGGTAGGCCGCTTGGCAAAACATCCCGAAGTACCGCCGTGTGCCGCGGGATCGCGGCCACGGGCGCGGCGAATCAGTGCAGCACCGCCCGCACCGCGGCGATCAGGTCTTGCGGCTCGAAGGGCACGGGGATGTAGCGGTCGGCGCCGCTGGCGATCCCCTCGCGCGCGTCCTGTTCGGAAATAAAAGCGGCGGAGGTGTGGATGACGTTCATGTCGCTGGTGGCCGGATCGGCCTTGATGCGGCGGCAGACTTCGCGCCCGTCGATGTCGGGCAGCCTGACGTCGAGCAGCACCAGGCTGGGGTGCAGCCGGGAGGCCATCTCCAAAGCATCGATGCCGTTGCTCGCTTCCTCGACTAGAAAGCCCGCATTCTGCAGCAGGCGCGTCTTCACATAACGCGCCTGGTCGTAGTCGTCCACGTTCAGAATCAGGATCTTGGAGGTCATGAGAGCCTTTGTAAAGACGGCATTATAACCCGTGCTCATCCGGGATGCTGCATATCAGGCAAGCAGCCGTTGCAGCGTGCGCGCCGTTGTTTATACGCCGCTGCCGCACCAGCGAGGCATCTCCGGCGGCGATGCGGGCCTATACTCGGATCTCACCTTTCCTTGGGAGATTGCCATGAAAGCGATGCATCCTGTCCGTGCAAGCCTTGCTGCCGCGCTTGCTGTTGTGCTCGCGTCCGCAGCGGCCGGCGCGCTGGCCCAGTCCGGGCTGAAAAAGGCCGATGGCGTGCTGGTCGACGCCGCCGGCATGACGGTCTATACCTTCGACAAGGATACGGTCGGCTCCGGAAAAAGCGCCTGCAACGAGGGCTGCGCGAAGATGTGGCCGCCAGTGCCTGCCGACAGCGGCGAGGTGGCAGCGCCATACTCGCTCGTCGCCCGCCACGACGGCACGAAGCAGCTGGCCTACAAGGGCAAGCCGCTCTACCTGTTTGCCAAGGACACCAAGCCCGGCGAGCGCAAGGGCGACAAGATGAAGGACGTCTGGCATGTGGTGACCGATTGAGCGGTGGTCTCGCGGTGGCGTTGTGCCCACGCGGTCTCATCGTTTGAACATCGGCGAAACAGCAAAAAAAACCGCCCGGCAAAGCGGGCGGCTTTGGTACTGCGCTCATCCAGGCGTCAGAAGGTTTCCCACTCGTCCGCCTCGACGCGCCTGGCCTGGCGCGCCGGTGCCGCCGGCTTGCTGGCCCGCAGGGCCGGGGCAGGACGGGCCGGGATGGCGCGCTTTGCCGGGGCGGCGGCAGGCGCCGCCAGTGCCGGGCCGGCCAGCTTGAACACGCCGACCACCTGCGCCAGTTTCGCGGCCTGGTCCTGCATCGAGGCCGCCGCCGCCGCCGATTCCTCGACCAGTGCGGCGTTCTGCTGGGTGACCTGGTCCATCTGGCCGATGGCCTGGTTCACCTGCTCGATGCC
>JBBWZO010000179.1:0-5058 GCA_039649125.1 Massilia sp.
GGCGCCTGGCGTCCGAAGGCGGCGGCGTAATCGAGCATCTCTTTCTTGTACTCGACCAGGAATTGCGGCCCGAATTCTTCAAAAGCGCGCGCCTGCCCCGTCGACAGGCGGCCGGCGCGGGTGACGAAACTGCGGATGCGATGTTCGGTAGGGTCGTACAGCATCGTACGGGCCGGGCCGTTGTTGGGCGTGTCTTCGGACATGGGAAATGAGTGTGAGGAGAGAACGGCGGACATTATAGCCTACGCCCCGGGCCACATTACCTCCCGGAACAGCCTGTGGCCGCGCGCCATCCGCGTGTGATCAGAAATGCAATCTGCGCCATAATGAAATTTTACATCGGGGTTTATTCCCGACTTCTCCGAGGCCTGCCGATGCATTCGACCAAACACCCGATCGCGATCGAAGACAACGTCGCCACTTTTCAATTGACCTCCTTCCACTACGGCACACCCGGCCTTGGCAAGAAAGTCTATATCCAGGCCTCGCTCCATGCGGACGAGGTGCCGGCGATGCTGGTCGCCCATTTCCTGCGCCAGGAACTGGACCGGCTCGATGGCGAGGGCCGCATCCATGGCGAAATCATCCTGGTGCCGGCCGCCAATCCGATCGGCCTGTCGCAGACGATCCACGGCACGCCCTTCGGCCGCTACGATTTGTCGACCGGCGTGAATTTCAACCGCGCCTATAAACATGTCGCGAGCGACCTGAAAAAATCGCTGGCCGGCAAGCTCGGCACGGATGCCGCAGCGAACGTCGCCCTGATCCGCGCCCACGCGCGCAAGTCGCTGGAAGAATGGGCGCCGACGACCAGCGGCGGCCTGCTGAAGAAAACCCTGCTGTCGATGGCGATCGACGCCGACATCATGCTCGACCTGCATTGCGACAACGAAGCGGTGCTGCACATGTATGCCGGCGAGCCGCTGGCCGACGCCGTGCAGCCGCTGGCGGCGCTGATGGGATCCCACGCCGTGCTGCTGGCGCGCGAGTCCGGCGGCGAGCCGTTCGACGAGGCCTGCAGCCGCCTGTGGTGGGACCTGGCCGAGCATTTCGGGCTGGAGGTCGCCATTCCGCCGGCCTGCGTGGCGGTGACTGTCGAGCTGCGCGGCGAGCGTGACGTGCGCTACGAGTCGGCCCGGCCGGACGCCGCCGCGCTGCTGCAATACCTGGCACGCGCCGGCGTCGTCGACATCCCGCTCGAACCCCTGCCGCAGGCGCTGTGCACACCGACGCCGCTGGAGGCGGTCGAGCCGCTGGCGACGCCGCACTCGGGCGTACTCGTGTTCCTGAAAAAGCTCGGAGACCGGGTCGAGGCCGGAGAAACGGTGGCCGAGATCGTCAATCCCGTGAGCGGGAAAGTGACGCCGATCCGGCCCGAACGTCCCGGTGTGTTCTTCGCGAGCACGGCCCACCGCCACCTGCTGCGCGGCATGCATGTCTGCAAGATCGCAGGGACGATGGGTTTTCGTGCAGGAAACCTGCTGAGTTCCTGATTGTTATCCTGGTTGTCAGCGCGAGGCCAGGCGGGCGCGGACGCTGGCCGTGAGTCCCACCCCGAGCGCCACCAGGGTGATCAGCGGCAGCACCCACGCCTGGCCTGAACGCAGTTCCATCAAGGTCGCGCTGGTGACGACACACCAGAGCAGCGGCACGATCCAGAACGGCCAGGCGGCGCGCCACAGCAATAAGGCGCCGAGCGTGAACGCCACCGTCGGGTCCGGCGCCAGGCCGAACAGCTCGGCCTGGGTCCAGGGACGTCCGGCGAGCGGCGCCAGCAAGGGAAAGGCGAGCAGCGCCAGCAGCGCGATGGCCAGCGCCAGCCTGCCCAGGGTGCCGATGGGCTCCCTCAGCCGCGGCGCGGCGTGCCGGCTGGCCAGCCACAGCAGCAGCACGGCCTGCACGGCAAACGCGATCGCGAAATAGGGTGCGGCCGTGTTGATGGTCACGTAGCGCAGGGCGAAATATGTCCAGGCCACGCACAGCCAGGCCAGCGCGAGCAAGGCGGCCGCGATCCGTCCGGCGCGGGCGCCGCCACGCGCCAGGCACAGCAGCAGCGCGACGCCGGCCGCCAGCGCGAGCAGGTGCGCCGGCCACAGCGCCGTGTTGTGCAGCTCGAACAGGCGGAAATAGGTCGCTTTTGAGAACATCAGCAGGTCCGACAGCGTATAGGTCCACCATTCGCTCATGCGAGCCGCTCCACGTCCGCGATCATGCGCCGGCGCAGCGCCGCATCGGGCAAGGGGCCGCGCGCGGCCAGCATGTTCTCGCGCGCATGGGCCGGGTTCGAGGTGGCGGGAATGGCGCAGGTGACATCCGGGTGCGACACGATGAATTTCAGCAGCGCCTGGGCCCAGCTCGTGCAGCCGATCTCGGCAGCCCAGCCCGGCAGGCGCTTGCCGGCCAGCGCCTGTGTCAGGTCTCCCTGGCGGAACGGCCGGTTGGCGATCACGGCGATGCGCCGCTCGCGCGCCAGCGGCAGGATGCGCGATTCGACCTCGCGGTCGAGGATGTTGTAGCTGATCTGCACGAAGTCGATCGGCTGGGTCTGCATGATCCTGACGATGTCGCCGTGGCGCCGCCCCTCCGAGGTGGTGATGCCGACGTAGCGCAGGCCTTGCCCGGCTTTCATCCGCAGCAGCGTGCGCAAATGCTCTTCCCAGGCCAGCAGGTTATGTACCTGCAGCAGGTCGAAGCGGGGAATGCGCCACAGCGTGCGCGAGGCCTCGGCCTGCGCCGGGCCACGTTCTCCCGAGCCGATCCACACTTTATCGGCGGAAAACAGCGTGGGCGGGTGGCGCAGGCGGGTCAAGGCTTCGCCGATCACGTCCTGGGCCGAGCCGTACATCGGCGACGAATCGATCAGGCGCCCGCCGCCGGCAAAAAACGCGCGCACGACCTCGGTGCAGGTGGCGCGCGCCGCCGGGTCGTTGCCGACGTTGAAGGTGATCCAGCTGCCGAGGCCGACGACGGGGAGCGCTTCGCCCGAGGACGGGATGGGACGCGTGATCGGGCGCGCCAGGGGTGCGTCGGCCGCGGCGCTGCGGGCCGACAGGGCCACGCCGGCAGCGGCCAGGGAGGCTTGCAAGGAGGCCTGCAATGAGGCTTGCAAAAACATGCGGCGCTGGCGGGAATGCATGGGCATGGCGGGCTCGCTCCTGGACTGATGATGCCGTCATGTCAGCACAGTTCGGGCCGGCGTTCAAGCGTGCGCGCCCTGCCGGGTTGACACTGGCACGTCAGCGCATGTCAGCCCTGGCCCCCCTTCTTCAGGCGCGCCAGCGCTTCACGCTCGGCAAGCTCGGCCTGGCGCTGCTCGCGCGCGTCCTTGCGGCGCATGTAGGCGACGTTCGCGGCACAGGTGACGAGCGCGGTCACGATGCCGGCCAGGACGCTCCACTCGGATAAAGTAAAGGACGCCATGAAGGAAACCATGACGGAGCCGGCCGCAGCAGCGTAGCTCGTCACATCGTTAAGGGTCGGTGTGCTCATGATGATCCTTTCATGGAGGCGGCTGTCCGCAACGCTGGGCTCGATGCTTGACATGGATTAAACAATGTATAGGCATTCTATACTAATGAGTAAAGTTTTTCTATACATTGGCGCGGGACTTCCTATACACTTGTGCGATGGAACTTAAAACGATGATTGCCAACTGGCTGAAAGAGGCCAGGAAAGAGGCAGGCCTCTCCGGGGAAGCGCTGGGGACGCGCCTGGCCTTCGAACTGGGGGCGGTGCGCGGCCATACCAAGGCGAACATCTCGCACTGGGAAACCGAAAAGCACAGCCCGAACCTGCAACAATTGCTCGCCATTGCCAAGGTCACCGGTAAAAGCCTGCCGCCGGCGATCATCGCCGGCCTGCAGGGCGCGCACCCTGCCGCCCTCGTCCCGGGCGCGATGCGTGTCATGATTTCCGACGCGAATGACGACGCCTTCGTCCAGGTGCCGATGGTCAAATTGCGCCTGTCCGCGGGCGTCACCGGTTTCCAGACCGAGCCCGAACATCACGACGGCGGCACCGTCGGCATGCGCCGCGACTGGATCGAGCGCAAGCGGCTGGACCCGGCCTACCTGATCGCGATCCTGATCAAGGGCCAGAGCATGGAGCCGACCTTGTACGAGGACGATATCGTCGTCATCAATACCGCCGACAGGAAGCCGGTGGCCGGCGAGGTGTTCGCCGTGAATTTCAATGGCGAACCGGTGGTGAAACGCATGCAGAAGGATGGGGGGCGCTGGTGGCTCGCGTCGGACAACCCGGACCAGCGCACCTATTACCGCCGCGCCTGCGAGGGCGACGGCTGCCTGGTCATCGGCCGCGTCGTGCGCAAGGAAAGCGACCGTATCTGATGAAGGTGCAGGTAACGGAATTCGCGCCGCACGGCTCGCCTATCGTTGTCGCCATCGTCGCCTCGCGCTACACCCGCTCGGGGGCGGCGCAACCCGTATTGAAACAGGTCCAGGCGCACTTCCCTGAGCGGCCGGTGATGCTGGTCTCGATCGAGCGCAACGGCTTTCGGGCCTGGGCCCCGTTCCAGACCGGAAAGCTGCTCGCCCTGCTGCAACTGGAAACGCTGGCGCTGCGCGAGATCGACCTGTCCCTGCCGCCGCCGGACAAGGACGAACCGCTGCCGTTCTAGGGCGTCTGACAAAACGCTCAGGCAAGGCATTTCGTTGAAATTAGTACGGATTACAGCGAGACAAACGCAATGCACTAAGGGTTTTACCGCGCCCTCTTGCGCATCGAACCAGATCGATACAAGGATCACTCACGAGAGAATGGAGTCACGCGGGTGAAGGTCGCGGCACCAGAGCCAAACTTACTCGTCCTAATACGCTCTCGCCGGCGAAAGAGCGCGCCTATCGCCCTCCTGCGTTCGCGAGCAAGGGATTTGCAATGGCGAATCGAAAAAAATCCGCTTAGACATCGTTACTCGGCTTTGTTGCGTAAATCAGGCTCGACCAGCGTAGAACGCGTAGGTCTGGTAGCCTGAACGGGATGAAACCAGCGCCACAGAAGTACCGCACGACCAACTGGAAGACATACAACGAAGCGTTG
>JBBWZO010000214.1:0-8651 GCA_039649125.1 Massilia sp.
TCGAACTACGCGGTGCCGGTGTACGCCGCCTGGGGCTTCGAGCGCACCGCGCCGACCCAGTGCGTGAAAGGACTGTACTTCAACCCGATGCGCTATACCCCCGCCTGACATCAGCGGCCTTCCTCGAAGCGGCGCAGCCACAGACTGCTGGCCCAGCCCTCGTAGGGCGCACCGTCGACCTCGGCGCGCACCTGCCACCAGTCGCCGTCGCGCGCGCCGGTGGCCGTCACCACCGACCCGGCCGGCAGCACCGCCAGGCGCGCGGCGCCGACGCCGTTGGCGGCGCGCAGGTTGAGGGCATCGGCGACGCGGTAGCTGCGCCCGGACAGGGGCTTCAGGGGTTCGTCATGGCGCGCGAATGCGGCGGCAGCGTCGTCGCCCGGCGCCGCGAGCCACCAGCCGGCGCTGCCGAGCAAGCCGGTGCCCAGCACGAGCACGGCCAGTGCGCGCGCATTCGGGCGCCGCCACCACGCGGCGGGCGTGAGCCGCGCGGCCAGCATCAGGGTCAGGAGCAGCGCCGCGCCGTAGCAGGCAAGTGCCGACAATGTCGCCGGCAAAAGCGGGGCGGGCATGGCTCAGGCCTCGAGGCGCAGCACGTAGTGGCCGGCCACGATATGGTGCCCGGGCGGCACCAGGTAGGGCGCCTCCAGCGTGGCGGCGTCGATGGCCGCCACGAAGCCGAGGCGCTCGTCCAGGTGGTACAGCGCCTGGGTCGGCGCCAGCCGGCTGACGCGGTAGCCGTCGGGCGTCGGCTCGAAGCTGAAGGCCTCGCGCGACAGCCCCAGGCGGTCGGCGCCGCCGGCGGCGCTGCCGTCGGCCGCGCGCAGGGAGCCGGGCGTGTCGAGCACGCGCAGCGGCGCAAGCAGCGGCGCCGCGCGCCCGAAGGCCAAGCGGGCGCCGGCCAGCACCGGCAGCGCGGGGGCGTCCGGCAGGCGGACGATGGCGCTGTAGCGGTCGGCCATCTGCGGGACCGGGGCCAGTACCTGCAGTTCGACGCCGTCCTGCGGCGTGAAGCGGTTCGGCACCGCGATGCGCTGGCGGCCGTCGCCCGTGACCGCGTGCACGGCGTCGGCCTCGTCCACGGCGAAGCCGATCAGGCAGTCGTCGCCCAGCGCGCCGGGCGTGAGGTCGCGCTTGAGGCCGAACTCGACGCCGCCGGCTCCGGTCTCGCGGTAGCGCGACAGGCGCGGCAGGGCGACCGCGGCCAGGGCCACGCGCTGGCGCGCCACGGGGGCATAGGTGGCGTCCAGCGCGGGCGCAGTTGTGGACGCGGTCACGGGCGTCGGGAGGGCGCGCTGCAGCAGGGGCACGGCGGTCAGCTCGGCGTCGTCCGGCGTGCGCGCGCGTGTCTTCCACACGGCCGGGGTGCGCGCTGCGGCGCCTGCGCCCGCCGTGGCCGCGATGCCCGGCGCGGGCGGCAAGGCGGGTATCGGCGCCGCGGCTGCGCTTGGCGCAATCTTCAGCAGCAGCCGCGGCGCGGCGCCCGGCATGTCGCCGCGGCGGGCGCGGATCGTGTAGTAGCCGCAGGCCGCGTCGAAGCCGCATTCGTAGGCGTCCTTCGGGCGCACCTGGACTTCGGGCGGCGTGCCGGGACCGTCGTTGATCAGGAGGATGGCGACATCCGGCGTGAACGGCCAGCCCGGCACCGCATGGGTGGCGCGCGCCGCGTCGTGGCCGAGCACGGTCAGGCGCTGGTTCGGGTAGACCGGGCAGAGCGGCTGCCAGATGGCGCTGTCGCGCGAGACGCTGACGGCATACTGCACCTGCTCGCCCGGCGCCGGCAGGTACACGGCGTGGCCGAACCTGACCGCGACGTGGCCGGGCTCGAGCTGTTCGGAGCCGAGCACGTGGTAGCGCACCTCGTCGGCGCCCAGCAGGTCGCCGAAGTCCTTCTGGTGCAGCGCCTGCAGCGCCTGCGCCAGGTCGCGCACGCGCGCGCCGCGGGTCAGGTGGCGGTCGTCGTCGACCTCGTCCTGGGGCAGCACCAGGGTCACGTGCGAGAAGCAGCGGGTGGCGGCGCGCCCGCGCTGCTCGCGGGGCGCGCGTTCGAGCAGGTCGCGCAGCAGCGGGCGGCGGTTGAACAGCGCCAGTCCAGGCGCCTGCCAGAGCGCTTCGGCATTGAACACGTCGGCGACGCGGTTCAGGGTTTCGTGTTGGACGTAGACCGGCATGATGGGTTCTCCTCGGTTGATGGGGCGCCTGCCACGGCAAACGCAAGCAGGGGGAAGATGAAAAACAGGAGGTGCGAGCCGCCCGCGGACAGGAAGCTCATCGGCTGTCCCATGATGGGGAAGAACGCGAGGTTGGTTCCCCAGGACAGCAGGAAGTGGCCGAACACGAAGGCGCCGCCGCCGCACAGGAGGAAGCAGCGGAAGCGTCCGAGCCAGGCCTGGCGGAAGTCGCGCGCGCCGGCGGCATGGCGCCAGGCGCACAGCGCCGCACGCAGCAGCGCGCACAGGAACAGCGCCTGCAGCGCCCATAGCGCCAGCGCGGCGAGCAGGCCATGGCGCAGCAAGAGGAAGGAAGGGGCGAAATCGTCCTGCACCGCGGGGATGGCCAGCGCCTCGAGGGCGCCCTGGCCGAGGGAAGCCAGGCCGAAGGCGCCGTCGGCGCCGAACCAGCCGCCGCCCGCGATGGCGCCGGCCCCGAGCAGCAGCTGGGCGCCGGTGTGCGGGTGGGCGGCCGGATCGAGCCAGACGCCGAAGCGCTCGCCGTAGAAGCTCCACTGCGCCGCAGCGTCGGGGCCGGCGCCGCGCAGCAGCGCCAGCGCGGCCAGGCAGGCGCAGGCGAGAAGGGCGACGCCGGCGGCGGCGGCGGGGCGCTGCGCGGCGAACGACCAGGTCAGCAGCATGGCCGCGGCCCACACCAGCAGCAGGATCAGCGGCGAGTAATCGTCGACCTGCACCAGGGCCACGCCGAGCAGCAGTACGAACAGCAGCGCCGGCGCGCTCAGGCGCAGCCCGCGCAGCAGGGCGCCGCCCGGGTTGTGGTCCGGCTTGCCGGCGCCGCCCAGCCCGAGCGCCATGCAATGCGCGGCCAGCACCGCCAGCGCGAGCTTGGCCAGTTCCACCGGCTGCACGTCGAACACGCCGGCCTCGTTGCCCCAGCCGACCTGCAGCAGCAGGCCCGCCATCGCGGCTGCCGCCAGCAGCAGCAGGAGCGATTCGACCGTGGCCTGGCGCGGCAGGGCGCGGCGCGGCCACATGGCAACCAGGCCCGCCAGGCCGAGGCCGAAGGTGGTGGCGGCGGCCGTTTTCCGGACGTGGCGCAGCCACGCCGTGTCCGGCGCCCCCAGGCCCAGTTCGAGCTGGAGCAGCAGGCCCGCGGCCAGCAGCAGGACCGCACTGCCGAGGAGGGGGCCGCCTTGTCCTTGTGGCAGGCGCCAGCCCAGGGCATACCACAGTGCCGCCCAGCACGGCAGCAGCGACCAGGCCAGGCCGGGCGCCGCGCCCGCGCGCTGGGCCAGCAGCTGGCCCAGGCCCGCCACGGCCAGCGCCGCGCCGGCGCCGAGCCGCAGCGCGCCCGCGCGATCCCGGCGGCACGCCGTGTGGCCGGCAAGTACGAAGATGGATGCGCCCGCGAGCAGGGCGGCCAGTGCCCACGGCAGCGCCGCTGCGGGCCAGGACAGGAAATCGCGCCGATCCCACTGCCAGCGCACCTCCCCGGGCAGGTCTGCGCGCGGCACGGCGCTCACGGCCACGCGGCCGGACGGGACAAGTTGCAGCAGGCCCTCATGTCGCCCTTCCTGCAGGCTGACCTGCATGCGGGTGCGGCCGACGACGATGCTGCGCACGCCTTCCAGCGGCTGTTCCGCCAGCGCGAGGGCGAATGGGAGGGCGCCGTCTTCGACGAGGAGCGGCGGCCGAGAGCCACCCCTTGCGCCGCCGGGCGCGGCCAGCACGAAGGCGCCATCGATCGGCTGCAGCACGGCGCTGCCCGGCGCCGCGTGCGGGTTGCCGATCCGGGTCGCGCAGGACAGGCTGCCGCCGAACACCAGCGGCCGGGCGACGGCGAGCACGGGCAGCCAGCGGTTCCAGGCGCCGAGCAGGCGCGCGCCCGGCGCGGCCCCGGGACAGGCGGCCCGCGCCTCGCCGTCGCGCCACAGCGTCGCGCCGTCGTAACGCCAGGCGTGGGTCCCATCGTTGAAGCGCAGCGCGCCGCCGGCAATGGACTCGACCGTGTAGTGGAGGGCGCCGAGCTGGAAGCGCATTCCAGGCCCCAGGACGAGCGAAGCGCTGGGCAGCTGGCGGCGGCCATGTTCGGTTCCGCGTTCGACCTGCAGCGCGCCTTCGCCACCAGTGCCCGCCACCCACCAGCGGCCGTGCTCGTCGCGGCGCAGGCGCAGGTGGCGCGCGCCGATCCCCGGGGCGGCCAGTTCGGCGCGCCCGAGCACGATGGCGGCGCCGGGAGCGAGGGCGATGTCGATCCGGGCCGGCACCCAGGCCGGCGGGCTGCGCAGCATGGCCAGCGCCTGCAGGGCGCACAGCAGCGCCAGCAGCGCGCAGGCGGCCAGGCGCGGTGCGACGACGCGCATCAGGCGGCCCTCCGCAAGGGCGCGGCGCCCTGGGCGGCCATGATCATGCGGCTGATCTCGAGCGCATGGCGCGGGCGGTCTGCGCGGTGTGGGGCGAGCAGGGCACGCAGCAGGGCCAGGGCCGCGCGCGGGTCGCCGGGAGGGCCTTCCGCGGGGGCGCTCGCGCAGGCGAGGAAGCGCGTCGCTTCGTCCTCGGCCAGTACCGGGGGCAGGGCGCCGCCGTGGGCCCGGCGCAGGCGTGCGGCGCCGTCGCGGCCGTGCGCACGCCAGGCGTCGGCGCAGGCGCTGGAATAGCGAAGGGTGGCGCCGTCCGTCACCAGGTAGAAGAACACGGCCCCGAGCGCGAAATAATCGCTGCCCTCGCAGGTGACGTGGCCGCCGGCCGCGCCGGGAAAGAACTGCTCGGGGGCCTGCCAGCTGGCGGTGCCGGCATAGGAATGGGCGGCGGCGTCGTCCAGGCTGCGGCTGGTGCCGAAGTCGGCCAGTTTCAGGTTGCCGCTGGGCTTGTGGAGCAGCAGGTTGCCGGGCTTCAGGTCGAGATAGCGCCAGCCGTGCTGGTGCACCCTGGCCAGCGCCGCGTTGACCTGGCCGAGCCAGGCCAGCGCCTGCGTGAGCCCGGTACGGCGCCCGGCCGCGGCCTGCGCCGCCATGTGGGCAGCGAGGTCGCCGTCGAGCAGTTCGAGGGCCATGGCCGGCAGGCCCTCATGTTCGCCATGGTCGAGCAGGCGCACGATGTGGCGCGCGTCCCAGGGCGCGAGGCCGGCGAGGAAGGCGATTTCGCGGGCCGCGCATTCGCGCCAGCGCGCCCGCAGCGCCGGTTCCGCGCGCGCCATCTGCTCACGGTTGACCAGCTTGAGGGCGACTTCGCCCAGGCCGTCGCGTTCGGCACGCCAGACGACGCCGTAGGCCGAGCCGGCGAGTTGCGCGCGCAGCCGGTAGTGACCCGCCGCCAGTGTCACGATGTCGCCGCTTCGAACCATGCCTCCCCCCGTGGACGCGGCAGGAGCGCCGCTGGCCGGATCTAGCGGAGGGGCGGTGCAAAACGGGTCTTCATCGAGCGGCAACAACGCGGAGCATGAAGCGCGGAAACAAGGAGCGGGAACGCGGCGGCCGGCGATAAAAAAAGCCGCGTCGGGGACGCGGCTTGCGGGGTGCTGCGGGCCTGGCTCAGCGGCGGTAGCCGTCGCGATAACCGTCGCGGTGGTAGCCGCGGTCGTGGTCGCGATAGCCGCGGTCGCGGTGGCCGCGATAACCGCGGTCGTAGTCGCGGTGGTGGACATGGTGGCGCGGCGCCACGTACACGACGTCGGGCTGGCGGTAGTAACGCGGGGCCTCGACGTACACCGGACGCGGCTGGACATAGACCGGACGCGGCTGGACGTAGACCGGGGCCGGCTGGTGATAGGCGTATCCGCGGTCGTAATGACGACGGTCGTGGTGGTTGCCGCCGATCGAATTGCCGACGGCGGCGCCGATCACGCCGCCGACGACCGCGCCGCCGCTACCGCCCGCGCTGTGGCCGATTGCTGCGCCGAGCACCGCGCCGACCGCCGTATTGACGCCGCGGTCGCCAGCGAATGCCGAGGGCGAGACGGCAACCGCGGCCAGGATCACCGCACCAAAGCATTTTTTATTCAACATGGCTCTTCCTTTTTACCTCGGGCGGGGACCGGGATGATCGCCGTGACGCCGGGGCATGGGAGCACTATAGCGGCGCCTGTTGGCCACATCAGCTGCTTATACAGATTATTACAAGTACTGCTGCGCCGGTACATTCCCGTAACATTCTCTTGACAAGCCTTGCAGACCGCCGGGGCCGCCCCATCTAAGTACTCGCCCGTAACTAAATGTGTTTTCGGCTGCCATAACCGGCGCGTTG
Source organism: Massilia sp. (assembly GCA_039649125.1). Classification (GTDB taxonomy): domain Bacteria; phylum Pseudomonadota; class Gammaproteobacteria; order Burkholderiales; family Burkholderiaceae_D; genus Telluria. The sequence continues at coordinate 6,414 of JBBWZO010000214.1, forward strand.
CTGCGTTGGCTCGCGTCCGCTTGCGGGGCAGTGCTCGCACTGCGGCGCACTCGCCGCCTTGCACCGCATCCGGTTCTGTTTGCCAAAATCCACATTTATTGCCGGTCGAGTACTTTCACCTGATCCTACTTTGCCGAGCTTTCATGTCAGCGCGCCGCAACCTTGCCGTCGTCTTCTCCCTGCTGGTCCTCCTGCACGTGTATATCGGCGTGCGCCTGATGCCCGACATCGGCGCCGGCGTTCCAGCCATGCTGGTCCTGACCGCTGTCCTGCTGGCGGCGACGCTGCTGCTGGTACCGGTCGGGCTGATGTCCTCCTCCCTGCGGCGGCGGCGCTGGACCGAGCAGCTGTCCTGGTTGGGGCTGCTGGCGATGGGCCTGTTTTCCTCGCTGTTCGTCATTACTTTCTTGCGCGACATTGCGCTGCTGGTTTTATGGCTAAGCGCCTGGGTGACCGGCTTCGACAGTGCCAGGTTCAGCCACCTGAGTGCGATCGCGGTGCCGCTGCTGGCGCTGGCGGTGACCTTCATCGGCTTCGTCAATGCGCGCCGCGTGGCGCGCGTGGTGAAGGTCGACGTGCCGATCGCCGGCTTGCCCGACGCGCTGCACGGCTATGCGATCGCCCAGATTTCCGACATCCACGTCGGGCCGACCATCAAGCGTCCCTACCTGAATGCGATCGTCAACCGCGTCAACGCGCTGCGGCCGGACGCGATCGCCGTCACCGGCGACCTGGTCGACGGCAGCGTGCAGCGCCTGGCCGTGCACACCGAGCCGCTGGGCCGCCTGTCGGCGCCGGACGGTGCGTTCTTCGTGACCGGCAACCACGAATACTATTCCGGTGCCGAGGAGTGGATCGCCGAAGTGCGCCGCCTGGGCCTGACCGTGCTGCTGAACGGCCACGTGCTGCGCCGCCGCGGCGAGGCCGAGCTGGTGATCGCCGGGGTGCCGGACTACTCGGCCCACCACTTCAATCCGGCCCACCGCAGCGACCCGCGGGTCGCCCTGGCCGGCGCCCCGCGCGACGCCGCCGTGAAGATCCTGCTCGCGCACCAGCCGCGCAGCGCGACCGCCGCCGCCGAGGCCGGGTTCGACCTGCAGCTCTCGGGCCACACCCACGGCGGCCAGTTCTTCCCCTGGAACTTCTTCGTGCCGCTGCAGCAGCCTTTCGTGGCCGGCCTGCACCGGGTCCGGCAGCTCTGGGTCTACACCAGCCGCGGCACCGGTTACTGGGGGCCGCCGAAACGCTTCGGCGCGCCGTCCGAGATTACCCTGGTGCGCCTGGTGCCGGCATAAGCGCGTTTGGATCCGTTGTACAGCCGTCTATCGCGCTCAGCAAAGGGCTTCATTGACTGGCATCAGGCCTCGTCCTCAATGGCCGGCACGCCCCGGGTCTTGTCAGGTGCAGCGGCCCCTGTAAAGACAGCAAAAAGTTGCAGTATGCGCTAACCTTCTGTTCCTCGAAACCATTGAAGGACAGCACGCATGAATCGCCTCCGTCGACATGCCCTCGGCCTTGCCGCCACGCTCTTCATCGCCACCGCGGGAGGCGCGGCCCAGGCGGCCAGCCCGGGCAACGACCCGGCCGCGCTCGCCAAGATCCGCGATACCGCGATGACCAGCGACTACGCCTGGGAGCGCATGGCGGACATGACCGACCTGATCGGCCCGCGCCTGTCGGGGTCGAAAGGTGCGGCCGCGGCGGTGACCCAGGTGGCCGAGGCGATGCGCAAGCTTGGCGCGAAGGTGACGCTGCAGCCGGTCAAGGTGCCGCACTGGGTGCGCGGTGTGGAAACCGGCGAACTCATCGAATACCGCGGCCGCCCGGACGGCATCAGCCAGCGCGTGGTGCTGACCGCCCTGGGCGGCTCGGGCGCGACCCCGGCGGAAGGCTTGAGCGCAGAGGTGGTCGTGGTCTCCAGTTTCGACGAACTCAAGGCGCGCGCGAATGAAGTGAAAGGGCGCATCGTGCTGTTCGACGTGCCCTTCGACCAGGGCATGGCCGAGCGCGGCCTCGCGGGCCAGGCGTATGGCCAGGGCTCGAACTACCGCACCAACGGACCGCGCATCGCGGCCGAGATGGGCGCGGCGGCGGCGCTGGTGCGCTCGGTCGGGGGCGCCAACTACCGCCTGCCGCACACCGGCAACACGGGCCTGCAGGACGGCGCGCGCATTCCGGCGGCGGCCGTCACGGTCGAAGACGCGATGCTGATGCGCCGCTTGTCGCAACGCGGCCCGC
>JBBWZO010000223.1:0-19305 GCA_039649125.1 Massilia sp.
GAAGCACGCCAAGCATTTTTGGCGCCGCTTCGTCGCCAAAAATGGCGCAGACCTGCTTGACGAAGTTCAGTCCTTGATGAGCGGTTTCGGGAGCAACTTCACAATAAATTTTGGATGACTACTTAGCATGCCGGCGAGCCGCCGGCATGCCCGGCGCCGCGACGCAAGCTCGCCCGATATCCGGTGAGGTGTCGAGCGATCGGGCGAAGGACCGGTGGAGTCGGGACTCCACCCTACGAGCGTGTGAAAAAATCCTCCATGGCGGCGTTGCATTCGTCTCGCCGTACTAACGTACTGTCTTCGACGATGCGCCGTGTCTCAAGGGCCCCGCCCTCACGACCCCTGAAGGTTTTTTCACACGCTCTACGGGAGCGGACTTGCTGGCCTTACCTTTCCGTGACGACCTTTTCCGGACGCACGTGCGTGAACGCGTACCACAGGTGTTCCCACCAATGGTCGCGCGAGCGCACGGTGTACAGGCAGGCCTTGTCGACGCCGCCCTTGAACACCGGGTCAGGGCATTTATTCGTCAACAGGGCGTAACGCTGGTTCTCCGCATTGACAAGCGCAATGCAGAGCCAGAGCGCGATGCCGGCGAAAGTGACGGCAAGCGACCAGGCAACGTGGTTCACGTTGCTGGTCTCGAACAGGTCCTCCTCCCGAGGGCGGGAGCCCTCGTACATTTCGAGGACCTTGCGTTCTACATCACTCATTTCGTTGCTGCTGCCTTTGCCACGAGTGCATCCAGGACCTGGAAGTGGGCCGGCATGATCACTTTCGGATCGCGGCTCTTGAGCGAGTCAGCCACCTGGCCCGGCGAGGTCTGGTATTTGCCGTCGACGATGATGGTCGGCGTACCGCTGACCTGGTAGGCGCTGCTCATCTGTGGCAGGCGGCGCAGCTTGGTCATCACGCCGAAGGAATTCCAGACCTCCAGGAACTTGGCGCGGTCGATGCCGTTCTTCGACACCCAGTCGATGATCTGGTCGTCCTTCATCAGGCGCACGCGCTGCACGTGCACCGCATGGAAGATCTTGCTGTGCATTTCATTCAGTTTGCCCATCGCTTCGAGCGTCAGGTACAGGTGCGCTTCCGGATCGGCCGGCCCCTGGAACGGCAGGTGCACGCGGCGCAGGGTGATCTTGTCGCTGTTCTTTTTGACCCATTCGTTCAGGCCAGGTTCCAGTGCGAAGCACGCCGGGCAGTGATAGGCGAAGAATTCGATCACTTCGACCTTCTTGCCGACGGCCTGGACCGGCTGCGGTGCCGACAGCGTCACATACTCCACCCCGTTCTGCGGATTGGTGGGCGTTGCAAAGGCGGTGCTGGCGACCAGGCTGGCGGCAAACAGGGCGAAACGCAGGGAGCGGCGCATATAAATCCTTCTTGTTTGAAGTTGAAGAAAACGACCGCGAGATTACCACTTTTTTGGCCCGCCCTCGGAGCGTGGCGCATTTTTTTGCAATTGCTTACCGCTGTAACGCGCGCTTACTTGCGCTCAGTGGCAGCGTTCATTTGCGCGCGTTGGCGCTCATGGGCGCTTCCGCCGCGCGCTCTCCAGGCGCTCGCACAGGCGCGCCGCCCCGTCGACGATGCGCGGCCCGGCCCGGGTCAGCAATTCCTCGTCGAGCGTGAACAGGTTGTTGCGCTTGACGGCCGTCATGCCGCGGTAGGGCTTCCAGATCGCCAGGCCGCGGTCCTGCGGCGTGTAGAACTTGCCGCCGACGATGGCCTCCGGATCCAGTTGCACCACGGCCTCGACGCCGACCTGGGGCGCGATCGTCTTCAGGTTCTCAAAAATGTTCCGGCCGCCGCAAAGCCGGATCGCATCGCTGGCGATCTGCTCGCCGTTGAGCGTGTAGAGCGGATTGTCCCAGGCCTGGTAGAACACGGTGACCGGCGGACGGCTGGCATAGCGGGTGCGCAGCGCCGCCACTTTCGCACGGAACTGCGCGGCCGCCGTGTTCGCCACCGGCTCGGTGCCGAGCAGCTGGCCGAAACGCAGCAGGCTCGTCGCGACCGTCTCGACGCTGCGCGGTTCGCTGTAAAAGACGGGGATGCCCAGGCTCTGCAGCTGGGCCAGCTGGCGCGCGGTGTTCCCGCTCTGCCAGACGATCAGCAGGTCGGGCTTCAGGGCGATCACGCGCTCGAGGTCGATCTGGCTGTTCGAGCCGATCAGGGGGATCCTGCGCGCGGCCTCCGGGTAATCGCTGTAGTTCATGGCGCCGACGATGCGCGTGCCGCCGCCGGCCGCGAACAGCAGTTCGGTGACGTGCGGCGACATCGAGATCACGCGCTGGGCCGGGCGCGCCAGCACGACGCGCCGGCCGCTGTCGTCGACGACGCCGACGGCCGCCTGCGCCAGCGCGCAGGCCAACATGCAACAGGCGGCCAGCAGGGCCGGCAGGCGTGCTTTCACAGGGTGCTCCGGACAGGAAGGACGGTCGCCCCCGGCGCCGGGGAGGAGGCAGAGGCCGAGGCGGGTGCATCGGGCAGGAAAATGGTGCGTCCGCCGTGCTGGACGGCGACGATCGGGTGGCCGAGGCAGGCGCCGAGCAGGTCGGGCCGCATGACCTCGCCGACCGGTCCGGCGCGCCAGGCACCGTCCCCCATCAACAGCAGCGCATGGGTGGCGCCGCTCCAGGCGAGGTTCAGGTCGTGGCCGACGCTCACCACCGCCCGACCCTGCTCGCGGCACAGGCGCGCCAGCAACTCGGTCATCGCGACCTGGTGCGCGAGGTCGAGGGCATTGGCCGGCTCGTCGAGCAGCAGCAGCGGCGTGTCCTGCGCCACCAGCGCGGCAATCGCGACGCGCTGGCGTTCGCCGCCCGACAAGGTGCGCACGTCGCGCTCGGCCAGGTGCAGCACGTCCAGCGTACGCAGCGCGTGCTCGGCGGCGGCATGGTCGTCGCTGCCTTCCCAGTAGCGGTCGGCGTGATAAGGGTGGCGCGCCATCAGGACGGTTTCGATGACGCGGTAGGCAAAGGCGTCGCCGCGCGACTGGGCGAGATAGGCGCGCTGGCGCGCCAGCGCGACCAGCGGCCACTCGGGCAGCGCCTTGCCGCCCAGTAGCACGCTGCCGCCGTCGGGCGCGCGCAGCCCGGCCACGGTGCGCAGCAGCGTGCTTTTCCCGGCGCCGTTCGGGCCGATCACGCACCAGCTGTCGCCGGCATGCACGCGCCAGTCCAGGCCCGCGACGAGTACGCGGCCGTCGGCCTGCAGGAGAAGGTCATGGGTTTCGAACATCGGGGTTGCTGTCATCGGCGGCGCAGGTGTAGTTGGTGAAGCTGGAACAGGAAAACCGGCACCCCGATCAGCGAGGTCAGCACGCCGACCGGCAGCTGCTGGGGCACCAGCACGGTGCGCGCCAGGGTGTCGGCCAGCACGAGGAAGCCGCCGCCGGCGAGTGCGGCGGCGGGCAATAAAATCCGGTGGTCGGGGCCGAAGGCATGGCGGCAGGCGTGGGGCACCACCAGTCCCACGAAACCGATGCTGCCGCCGGTGCTGACCGCGCAGGCGGTCAGGAGGCCCGAACAAACGAACAGGAAGCGGCGCTGCGCCGCCACGTCGACCCCGAGGGTGACGGCGGCGTCGACGTGCAGCGCCATGATGTTGAGCGCCCGTGCACGGCGCAAGCCGAGCAGCAGCGCTGCCCCGAGCACGATCCAGGGCAACAGGCGCCAGGAGCTGCCGGCGAGGTCGCCGATCATCCAGAACACCATGCTGCGCAGGCGCGATTCCGGCGCCACCGACAGCATCAGCGTGACCAGCGCCATGCAGGCCGAGGCCAGCACCACGCCGGTGAGCAGCAGCACGCCGGATTCGCCGGTGCGTGCCCCTCCCCTGCCTCCGCCGCGCATGCCGCCCAGGTCGCGCCGGGCCAGCAGGTAGAGCAGCAGCGAGATGCCGATCGCCCCGCCGAAGGCGCCGAGGTCGACCGCCCACAGGGCCGCGCCGAACAGCAGCGCCGCCAGCGCCCCGACCGCGGCGCCGGCCGAGACGCCCAGCACGTAGGGGTCGGCCAGCGGGTTGCGCACCAGCGCCTGCATCATGACACCGGCCAGCGCCAGCGCGGCGCCGGTGACGAATGCGCTGCTGGCGCGCCCGAGGCGCAGGTCGAGGAGCGTGGCCGCCATGCCGTCCGGCTCGCCGGCCACCAGGCTGGCGAGCGCCTGTGGGATCTCACTCGGCGCCAACGGCACCGAGCCGGCCATGCCCGCGAACCCGAGCGCCAGCAGCGCGCAGGCGCCCAGCCCCGCCAGCACGGCGTGCTGGCGGGAGCGCGAGGCGGCGGGCAGGCGCTTCATGGCGGCGGCGTACGACCGTTAGAAGTCGTAGCGCACCGACAGCTTCAGCTGGCGGCCGTTGCTCGGGTAGATGCCGCTGCGGCAGCCGAAGGCCTGGCTGAAGTACTGGCGGTCGCCCAGGTTCAGGCCGGCGGCGGCGAACTCCCAGGCGCCGACTTTCACGGCGTAGCGGGCGTCGACCGTGGTGTACGACGGGATGCGCGCGCCGCAGCTGTTGTCGAAGTCGCTGCCGTAGCGCTGGCGCGAGACGTACTGGGCGCCGATGTCGGCGCTGTGGCCGTTCCCAGGCAGCCACGCCAGGCGCGCCGTGACCACGTTCTTCGGCACCAGCACCATTTCGCGGCCGGCGTTCGGGCCGTCCGTGAACTCGGCCTTTACGTGCTGCACGTGGCCGGTCAGGCGCAGGTTGGCCGGCAGGGTCAGGTGGCCGTCGAGCTCGACGCCCTGGCGGCGGGTCGGGTCGAGGTTGGTGTTGATGCCGAAGAAGAGCGTCGGATCGAAGAAGATTTCGTCGCGCAGGCGGTGGCGGAACACGCGCGCGGAAATCCGGCGCGCATCGTCGCCGACCGTCACGCCGAATTCCAGGTCGCGCGAGGTCTGCACATCCAGCACGTCGACGCTGGAACGGTAGCTGTTCTCGTCGACGTTCGGTACGCGGTAGCTCTCCCCGGCCTTGGCGTGCAGGGTCACGCCCTTGACGGGATCGATGCTGCCCTCGACCGACCACGCGTTCTGCGACTGCCTGCTGCTCTCCCGCGGCACGCTGGCGAACGGGCCGGGGTCGGCATAGTCCTTCTCGAAGCTTTCGTGGCGTGCGCCCACGGCCAGGCGCGCATTGTACGCGTCGTTCCAGCGCACTTCGTCGCGCACGTAAAAGGCGCGCGAATCCTGTTTCGCATCGTTGCGGGTGGTGCCGAAGGCGCTGGTGTAGGTGGACACGCGTTCCCACTGCAGCAGGTCGACGCCGGCGACGAATTCGTTCAGCAGGCCGTCGAAACGTGCCAGGTGGCGCAGGCGCGGCGAGAACTGGGTCTGGCGGCTACGGTTGACGACGTCGGTGTTGCCGAATGTGGATGATTCGTAGTGGCCCCGGGTTTCGCGTTCGCGGTGCGACAGTTCGGCCGCCAGTTCGACGGCGCCGATGCGGGTCGCGCCGGAGGCGGTGACGCGGTCGCTGTCGAGCGAGCCGAAGTCGTCCGGGGTGAAGCTGCGGCGCGGGTCGGCCCCGAACTCGGCCAGGCTCATCGAACCCGGGAAGCGCGATTCCTGGCGCGCCGATTCGGCGCGCAGGCCAAGGCGGCTGTCGCCCTGCGCCCACTGGACGCCGCCGCTGACGGTCTTCTGGCGGAATTCATTGTTCTCGCGGTAGTTGTCGGTACCCTGGTGGGCGGCGGCCAGGTCGAAGGACAGCGCGCCTGCGCCGTGGCGCAGCGAGGCACGGGCGTCGTGCTGGTCGAAGCGGCCGCCCTCCAGGCTCACCGAGCCGTGGTAGCCGGCTTGGGCACCGCGTTTGGTGATGATGTTGATGACGCCGCCGGTCGCGCCTTCGCCATACAGCACGCTGCTGCCGCCACGGGCGATCTCGATGCGCTCGACGGTGTCGACCGGGATCGTCGACAGCACGGGGCCTGCCAGTTCGTTTTCGTTCATGCGCACGCCGTCGACCAGGATCACCAGGTTCTGGCTGCTGTTGGTGCCGAAGCCGCGCAGGTCGAGGCCGAAGTCGGGCGAGCCGTCCAGGCTCTGGCGCCCGTAGACGCCGCCGATCTTGCGGATCGCCTGGTTGACGTCGGTGACGCCGGCACTGCGGATGTCATCGGCGGTGATGACGGTGGCGCCGACCGCGGGCAGCGCGGCGTCGGCAGGAAAACGCGAGCCGGTGACATGGACGGTGGAAACGGCCTGCTCCTGGGCGCTTGCGGGCGCGGCAGCGGCGAACAGGGAGAGGAAGCAGGCGCAGGCCAGCGCGATCGGCTTGACGGCCGGCGCGCTGTTCGGGACAACAGCAAAGGTCATGTTTTGGTTCTTCTGAATAGTGTGCGTCCAGCCTGCGTCCCCGCAAGCCGGATTCAACGGACGCCGCTTTTCGGCGCTTCTCACAACGCCCCAGGTCAAGGCGCATCGCCGCAGCGGCGGACCGCGAAGACAGTACGCCAGTACGGCGAGACGATGCAACGCCGACATGGGGTGTTGTGAGAAGCGCCGGGCGCGCCCCCCCTGTCCTGGCCGGTATCCGGGCTAGCAAGTCGGACCGCCTCACCTTCCTATGCCGGGCACAGTGGTCTCGGGGCAGCCTGTCGCCAGGGGCGACGCTTGTTTACCGTTGCGGGGGCAGCACACGTTGGCCGCGCGCCGGAGGCGCCAGGGCGTCGTGTTTCCCGTTTAACTGCGCGCGCAGATCGCGCACGCGGGCACCAGAACGGCGTGATTATATACCTGGCAAGGGGAATGGTCAGCAAGGGGCGTGGGCGGTGGCGCCGATGTGCACGCGGTGGACGCGTGGACTCGGGACTCCACCCTACGAGCGCTGTCGTGTACGCTGCGCCGTTCCTTAAGACCTTATCGCCAAGAGCACCGATCAGCATGCATATGGCAATTGTAGGGTGGACTCCCGAGTCCACGCGATTCACCGCCCGATGACACGCGGCCCACCTCCCGCAGCGCTTACGTACCGCGCTTGCCGCGTGCAGCCTCTTCCGCCTTTGCCGCCGCCTTCTCGGCAGCGATGCGCGCCTTCTCTTCCATCTCGATCCGGTGCGCTTCCAGGCGCGCGGCGCGGCTTTCCGGCGTTTCCAGGCTGATGCGCCCCAAAGCGCCGCTGCGGTAGTCGTGCAGCAGCACGTGCGCCGCCTTCTCGACATCGTACTCGCCGCCGCGCACGCGGAAGCCGCGCCGCGCCGCCACGTTCTCGACCACGCCGATGCCGTCCAGGCCCTCGGTCTTGAAGCCATACCGCGCCGTCAACAGTTGCGGGTAGCGTTCCAGCAGCACGTCGCCCAGGAAGAAGGCGACTTCCTCTTCGATCAGCGCATTGGTGCCGATCGCGTGGCTGGCCGCCAGCATCAGGCCGTCGCTCGGCATCTCGATCTTCGGCCACATCAGGCCCGGCGTATCGACCAGCACCGTGTGCTTGTCGAGGTAGAGCTTCTGCTGGGTCTTGGTCACGGCCGGCTCGTCGCCGACCTTGGCCACGCGCTTTTTCAGCAGCGCGTTCATCAGCGTCGACTTGCCGACGTTCGGAATGCCCATGATCATGATGCGCAGCGGCTTGGTCGGTACGCCGCGGTGCGGCGCCAGCGACAGCGCCAGCGCCGGGATGCGCGCTACGTCGGCCGGCTTCTTGGTCGTCATCGGGTAGGCCGTGACACCCGGCTGGGCGTCGTAATACGCCTTCCAGGCAGCGGTGGCAACCGGGTCGGCCAGGTCGGTCTTGTTCAGGATTTTCAACACCGGGCGCTGGCGGAACTTGCGCATGCGGTCGACCAGCGGATTGCAGCTCGCCTCCGGCAGGCGCGCGTCGAGCACCTCGATCACCAGATCGATGAATTCCATCTGTTCCTCCGCCTGCTTCTTGGCGGAGTTCATGTGGCCGGGGAACCATTGTATCGACATGCTGTGCTTTCAAATTCTGCGAACGAGGCGGTATTTTACGCGGCTATCACGGAGCGCGCGCCCACCACATGTGATTATGTTTCTACACGGAATTGTTTCGACTTGATTCGTTGCAATATCGAGTCATCCCCGCATGGGCACGATGATGGAACGGCCGTTCCTGGCCGTGCAGGAACAACGTCATGGAGACCATCATGGGAATCGCGCGCAATGTCGAGGTGTGGATTTTTGGGGCTTTCGGGGGACTCGTTCTCGCGGCATGCCTGAGCGGATCATCGGAACGGGCAGCGCCGGCAGCCGTGGAGGCCAGGGCGGCACGCGGCGTGGCGGCCGAAACCGAGCTGGTGCAGCCGCCAGGAACGGCGCAGCCGATGTATGTAGTGTATGTCGTGGGCAAGCGGCCGAGCGCGGCCGAGAAGCGCGCCATGCGCGGCAAGACCGGATGAACGGGATGAGCGGGATGAGCCCGGTCCCCAGGATGGACGGCAGGGCCGTCCATCCTGCCCTATACCCTGCCCCCTACCGCGCCAGCGCTTCCATATCGCGCCGCACCAGCGAAGTCACCCCGCTCCAGTTGCGCGCCGTGTAGTGTCCGTAGTCCTCGCCATCGTCCCTGAACACCACCGAGTGGAATGCCCACTTTGCGCGCCCACCCTGGTTCGGCCCGCTGCCCAGGGTCAGGTTGTTGCAGAACCAGTCGCCCGGATTGCACAAGGAGGTGCCGCCGCTGCCCGCCGCCCCGCCCGCGCTGTGGTAAGGAATCACCTCGTCGTCCTGCCCCGGCAGCGCGAACGAGTACAGGCCACCGGCGGCGCCGGCATACATGTAGAACCAGATGTTGCGCGTCTCGTTGTGGTTGTAGAGCGCGCGCGCCGTGGCGACCTTGTGCTGCTGGGCCAGCGGTTCGCTGGTCGTCCAGGCGCCGATGTCGGCCAGTTCGCTGCCGCCTGCGGAACCTGCCGCCACCTTCACCCATTTGATGTTCCAGCCGGTCTGGGTGCCCCCGCTGCCGGCCGTGCAGGCGCCGGCCGCATTCGGCTGGGCGTTCGTCACCGAACGCGTCGAACCGCCATAGTTGGCCAGCGTGTAACCGATGAGCATGGCGCCCGCGCTGTGCACGGCGATATAGCACCAGTTGTTGCCGGTGCAAAAGCAGTCGAGTGCGTTGCGGATGGTGCCGCTCTGCTCGGCGACGCCGCTGCGTCCGTCCCAGTTGACCGACTTCTTGTTGACGCCGGCCGGGGTGGACGCCGGGCCGAAATAGGTGAAATCGTCGTAGTTGCCGATCGCACCGCCGCCGTTGCGGCCGTGGATCCAGAGGCTGTAGTTGGTGGCAGAAGCCAGGCCGGCGGCGAGCGCCCCCGGCAGGCACAGCGAAAGGGCAAGGCGTGCGGCACGTCGCATGGCATCCTCCGTGGTCATGGGCAGTGGGACGCCGGGGCGGCCTACCGCTGAGGATTATTCTTGCGACAAGACGGCAGGGGCGTCAATCGGGCGCGCGGTGGCGTCGTGGGAAGGATACCGAACAGTCGCCCGGGTGCATGGGCGAAGACGAAGCGTTAGCGGTGTGCACGGGTGGCACCCGCGCATTGCACGCTTCGCTCGGTGAATGACGCCAACGTCGCGCATCGTTCCGCGTGGGGTCATTGAAGCCGGGGGCTTCAATGACGGTGCCCACCCTACGTTACGCGGCTTTTCAAGATAAACCGGGCGCCCGTGCAGCGGCGCCCGGCTCTCCTTCTGGCCGGCCTACTTCACCGGGCCGCAGGCGCTGTCCGGCAGCGTCCCCAGCGGATCGAAGCGCTTCAGCTCGGCATGGGCCTGCCGGCGGTCCTTGGCGAACTCGGTCAGATAGCGCTCGCGCTCCTCGCTGGTCCACTCGGCATCGGAAATGCCTTTCAAGGATTGCGAGCGGCTGGTCAGCACCGGGCCTTCGAGGCGCGGCATCAGCTCGCGGTCCGGGTCGGCGTTTTCCTTCAGCAGGTAGCCGTCGACGTCGCGCAGGGTCAGGGGCAGCGCCGGCGCGGCGTCGATCATCAGCTTGCCGAAAGCGACCAGCTTGATGTCGTTCGGCCCGGGGCCGAGCACCTCGTTGAAGGTCGCCAGCGCGAACGGCCGCCCCTTGGCGTCGTCGATGCGGCCGGTGACGATGTAGCGTCCCGGCTGGCGCACGTCGACGCGCAGGATGAAGGCGAGCGAACCGTCCTCGACCGCTTCGCGCGGGGCGCCCGCCCACACCGCCGGCACCTTCGGCGAATAGATCACGTCGAAGACCAGCGCCCCGCTCTTGCCGCCCGCCGTGTAGCGCACTTCGGTGCGGATGGTGCCGTGGAAGCCTGCCAGGCCGCTCTGCGCCGGCGCCAGCACGGCGGCGAAGGCGCCGTCGCCGGCGACCGGATCGGCACCGGCGCCATCGTCGGCAAAGGCCAGCGGCACCTGGGTCGTCGGGCGCGCGCCGACCCTCACGATGCCGGCGGCCACCGCCCGCGTGACGACCAGCGGCAGGACGTTGCCGTTCGGTTCGACTGCGCGCAGCGAGAACGCGACCGATTCGCCGGCCGCCATGTACACCCGCGACTGCGAGCTTTGGATCAGGATGTTCGGGTTGCTGCGCCCGTCGGTGCCGCGCAGCGGGTTCATTTCCGTCACCGGACTGTTCGGGTAGGCCTGGTCGGGATTCTGCGACATCGGCCGCGAGCTGGCCGGGTACTTGCTGCCCTCGCGGTAGCTGCAATAGCTGTGGTCGGCCAGCTTGAACTGTTCGACCAGCTGCTGGCGCCGGCGCGCGCGTTCGTCCGCCACCGGCGGCCCCATTTGTCCGGGTACCTCACTGAAGAACTGCGGCCCGCGGGAGGGAGCGGAACTGGCGGCGGTGCTCGCCGGTGCCGAGGACGGGGGGGCGTCCCTCAGCGCGAGCCAGGCGATGGCTGCCAGCAGCGCCAGCAACAGCGCTACCGGCAGTGCCCGGGATAGCCAGCGGGACCGGACCGGCGTCCCGTCCCGCTTCCCTTGCGATGTACGGTCAGAGGGCACTGTTCACCACGGCGTTGCGCACCACCCCGACAATCCCGCCCCAATTGCCGTTGGCGTAGTGGTTATGGGCCTCGCCGTCGTCGCGGAAGCTCACCGAGTGGTAACTCCACTTCAGGCTGCCACCCTCGTTGGCCGCCGTGCCCAGCGTCAGGTCGTTGCACAGCCAGTCGCTCGGGTTGCAATACGACCCGCCGGAACTGCCGGCGACCCCGCCGCTGCTGTGGTAGGCGACGGCTTCGTCGTCCCGGCCCGGCAGGATGCCCGAGTAGGCGGTGCCCCTGGCGCCGGCATACATGTAGAACCAGACGTTGCGTGTCGTGTTGTGGTTGTACATGGCGCGCGCGGTGGTGGTTTTCAGGTCCTGCACCAGCGGTTCCGAGGTGGTCCAGGAACCGGCATCCGACAGTTCCGAGCCGCCGGCGGCGCCGGAAGCGGCGCGCACCCACTTGATGTTCCAGCCAGTCTGCGAGGTGCCGCCCGAATTGCCGCACACGCCGGAGGAATTCGGGGCGGCGTTCTTCTTCACGCGGGTCGAGCCGCCGTAGTTCGCCAGCGTGTAGCCCATCATCAGGTCGCCCGCGCTGTGGGTGGCGACGTAGCACCAGTTGCCGCCGGTGCAGAAGCAGTCGAGCGCGTCGCGGATCTTGCCGCTTTGCGAAGCGATGCTGCTGCGCCCGTCCCAGTTGACCGACTTCTTGTTGACGCCGGCCGCCGTGGTACCCGGTCCCCAGTAGGTCCAGCTGTTGTAGATGCCGACCACGCCGCCATCGGTACGGCCGTTGATCCAGAGCGTGTAGTTCGCCGCCGCAGCGAGGCTTGAAGCAGTCATCAGGAAGACCGCCATCACCATTTGTAATGCTTTCTTCACAATCTCCTCCTTTTTGAATGGACGCCCCGCCGGCCGGCCATCGCTGCCCGGCAAACGCAGGCGCAGCCGCTTCCTGCGGCTGAGCTGACTGTATGCCTGAGCTAGACCTCAGTCAATTGCACGATTGAAAGGAGAAGATGTTGTGGTATATCTGCAAATACGAAGAAAGTTTGCCTTTAATCAAGTTCTGCCAGAACTTTCAGATGTGCAACGACACTGCGGCCGAGTGCCGACAGATCGTAGCCGCCCTCGAGACAGCTGACGATGCGCCCGCCCGCATGTTCGCGTGCGACCGCCATGATGGCGCGCGTGATCCAGGCATAGTCGGCCTCGACCAGGGCCATGCCGCCCATGTCGTCGTCGCGGTGGGCATCGAAGCCGGCCGAAATGAAGATCATCTGCGGCCGGTGCGCCCGCAGCGCCGGCAGCCAGTACTCCTGCACCACCTGGCGCACGACGTCGCCGCCGCTGCCGGCCGGGACCGGCACGTTGACGCGGGTGGCGGTGATCGGTTCCGGCGGCGTGAACGGATAGAACGGGTGCTGGAAGAAGCTGGCCATCAGCACGCGCGGGTCGTCGCGAAAGGACTCGGCGGTGCCGTTGCCGTGGTGGACGTCGAAGTCGACGATGGCGATACGCTCCAGGCCGTGCGCTTCGAGCGCGTGGCGGGCGGCGATCGCGACGTTGTTGAACAGGCAGAAGCCCATCGGCGCCGCTGGCGTCGCATGGTGGCCCGGCGGGCGCACCGAGCAGAAGGCGTTGGCGATCTCGCCGGCGATCACCGCATCGGTGGCGGCCAGCGCGGCGCCGGCCGCGCGCAGGGCGGCGCTGTAGCTCGCGTGGCACAGCAGGGTGTCGGCGTCGAGCGGGTAGACCTCGTCGGGCGCCGCGGGCACGTTGTCGCGCACCAGCGCCAGCGCGCCCTCGGTGTGGTTGCGCAGCACGGCGGGAATCTCCGCCAGTGGCGCGCTGCGGCGCTCGAGGAGTCCGTCCAGCCTGGCCAGGATCAATTGGTCCTCGATGGCCTGCAGGCGGGCCGGCGATTCCGGGTGCCAGTTACCCATGTCGTGACGCAGGCAGTCGGGATGGCTGTAGATTGCTGTGCTCATATGGTGCGATCGTGTGCGCTTGCGCGTGCGTTTTGCTGCTTCTCGTTTCCGATTGTTTCCCGCTTGTTCCCATTTGTTGCTCAGCCATACGCCGGAAAGATCCGTTCTCGCATAGAATCGTCCAGACGGCTCACTGTACTTCAGCGATGCATGGAAAGAAAGCTTGCCTATGGCGCTAATCTACCATGCCGCCCAAGGCGTCGCACCAATCGCTATGGAACCCAACCATGTTCAACAAATTGCACGCCGCGGCACGCCAGGTCAACCAGGTTGTGGTCGGCAAGGACCAGCAGGTGCGCCTCGCCTTCACCTGCCTGCTGGCCGGCGGCCATCTCCTGATCGAAGACGTGCCGGGCGTGGGCAAGACCACGCTGGCGCACGCCCTGGCCCTCTCGCTCGGGCTGACCTTCAACCGCGTCCAGTTCACCAGCGACCTGCTGCCTGCGGACGTGGCCGGCATCTCGGTCTACGAGCGCGAGAAGAGCGGTTTTACTTTCCACCCGGGTCCGATCTTCACCCAGGTGCTGCTGGCCGACGAGATCAACCGCGCCACCCCGAAGACCCAGTCCGGGCTGCTGGAAGCGATGGAAGAGCGCCAGGTCAGCATCGACGGCCTGACGCGCCGCCTGCCCGAGCCCTTCTTCGTCATCGCCACCCAGAACCCGGCGCACCAGGTCGGCACCTTTCCGCTGCCCGAGTCGCAGCTCGACCGCTTCCTGATGTGCCTGTCGCTGGGCTACCCGGACGCCGCCGCCGAACGGGCGCTGCTGATGGGCGAGGACCGGCGCGCCCTGCTGCGCGAACTGAAGGCCGCGATGAATCCGCTGGAACTGGCCGATGCGCAAGGAGCGCTGCGCGGCATCCACGCCTCGCCCGCCCTGATCGACTACGTGCAGGCGCTGGCCCAGGCTTCGCGCAGCGGCACGCTGTTCGCCGAAGGCCTGTCGCCGCGCGCCGCGATCGCGCTGCTGCAGGCCGGGCGCGCCTGGGCCGCGCTGGAGGGGCGCGACCACGTGCTGCCGGAAGACATCCAGGCGGTGCTGGTGCCGGTCTGCGCGCACCGCCTGCGCCCGCTCAAGTCGGCCCAGGGCATGGCGCTGGCCAGCCGCGACCTGGTGCTGCAACTGCAAAAATCGGTGCCGGTGTAAGGAAAGCGGGATGGCGCAGGCGCACTCCACGGCCGGGAGCATCGGCGACCGGCTCCGCCGCAAGAGCGCCGGCTGGCGCCGCACCGCCGCGCGCGACAAGGGCGAACTCTTCCTCGGGCAGCGCCGCATCTACATCCTGCCGACCGGGCCCGGGGCCGGCTTCGGCGCGCTGCTGCTGGTGCTGCTGATCGGCTCGATCAACTACAACCTCGGCCTGGGCTTTGCCCTGACCTTCCTGGCGCTGTCCTGCGCCCTGGTCGACATGCTGTTCACCTGGCGCAACCTGGCCCACCTGCGCCTGAAGCCGGTGCGCGCCCAGGCCGTGTTCGCCGGCCAGGAAGCGAGTTTCGAACTGCAGCTGGTGAACACCACGACGCGCGCCCGCTATGCCATCTGGATCGATGTCGCCGGTACCCGGGAAGCCCACCATGCGGCCGACGTCCCGCCGCTGGGCAGCGCCACCGTGCGCCTGGCGGTGCCGACCGAAGGGCGCGGCTGGCTGGAGGCGCCGCGCGTGACGCTGTCCACCCGCTTTCCGCTCGGGCTGTTCCGCGCCTGGAGCTACTGGCGGCCCGACCTGCGCGCGCTGGTCTACCCCTTCCCCGAGGAAGGCGCGCCGCCGCTGCCGCAGGCGGCCGGCAGCGGCCACCTCGACGGCACCGGCCACGCCGGCGAGGACGATTTCGCCGGCGTGCGCCCTTATCGGGCGGGCGACCCGCTGCGGCGCCTGGCCTGGCGCCAGATCGCGCGGCTTGACCCGCAGGACGGCGGCCAGCTCGCCACCAAGCATTTCGAAGGCGGCGCGCGCGACGAACTGAGCCTCGACCTGTCCGCCCTGCCACCGCACCTCGACCTCGAGTTGCGCCTGTCGCGCCTGGCGCGCTGGGTGCTCGATGCAGAAGGACGCGCCCTGCCCTATGCCTTCCGCGCAGGCGAGGAAGCCTGCCCGGCCGCCAGCGGCGCGGCACACGCGGCCGCCTGCCTGCGCGCACTGGCCCTGTACGGCGGAGGCGCCCGGTGAACGCGCTGCTGGCGCGCCTGGCCGCCCTGCCGCGCGACAAGGCCGATACCCTGCTGCTGCTGGGCGCCGCCGTGCTGGTGCTGGCGCCGCACACGGCCCACCTGCCGGCCTGGGTGTCGCTGCTGTGCGGCCTCACCCTGCTGTGGCGCGCCACGATCACGCTGCAGGGCAAGCGCATGCCCTCGTCGATCCTGCTGCTGCCGCTGGCGGCCCTGGCCATGGCCGGCGTCGCCCACAGTTACCAGACCCTGCTCGGGCGCGATGCCGGGGTGGCGATGCTGGTGCTGCTGGTGGCCTTCAAAATGCTCGAGATGCATGCGCGGCGCGATCTGTTCGTGGTCGTGTTCCTGTGCTTTTTCCTGGTGCTGACCAACTTCTTCTACGAGCAGGGCATCGGCACGGCGCTGCTGATGGCCGCCTCGGTGCTGACCCTGCTGACGGCCCAGATGAGCTTCCAGTTCAGCGGTGCGGTGCCGCCGCTGCGCCAGCGTTTCCTGATGAGCGCACGCCTGCTCGCCCTGGCCAGCCCGCTGGCGCTGGCCCTGTTCTTCCTGTTCCCCCGCATCGAGGGGCCGCTGTGGGGCATGCCGGACGACGCCCACAGCGCGCGCTCGGGCCTGTCCGAGACGATGGCGCCCGGCACCATGGCGCACCTGGCGCAATCGGGCGAAACGGCCTTCCGCGTGCGCTTCGACGATGCGCCGCCGCCGCAGGAGCAGATGTACTGGCGCGGCCCGGTGCTGGTCGACTACGACGGGCGCACCTGGACGCGCGCCGCGGCGGCCCCCTCCCGGGCGCCCGAAGTCGACACCCTGTCGCTGTCGGTCAGCGGCAAGCCGGCCGGCTATGAGGTGACGCTGGAACCGTCGAACAGCCGCTGGCTGTTCGCGCTCGAGATGCCGCAGCAACTGCCTGGGCTCGACGGCAACAGCGCCCAGGTCAGCAGCGAATTCGAACTGACCACCGCCTACCCGGTCGAGGCCCGGATGCGTTACCGCGTGACCTCCTTCCTCGACTACCGCCTGCAGCACGCGGGCCTGCCGGACGACGCCGGCCGCTGGCTGCAACTGCCCGGCAACAGCAACCCGCGCGCGCTGATGGCCGGCCTGTCGCTGCGCTCCGAACCCGACCCGCGCAAGCGCATCGTGGCGGTACTGAACGGCTTCCGGCGCGAGAACTACGTCTATACGCTGAACCCGCCGCTGCTCGGGCGCCACGCCGTCGACGACTTCCTGTACGGCAGCCGTGCCGGCTTTTGCGAGCATTTCGCCGGCAGCTTCGTGTTCCTGATGCGCGCGGCCGGGGTGCCGGCACGCGTCGTCACCGGTTACCAGGGCGGCGAACTCAACCCGCTCGACGGCTACATCACCGTGCGCCAGTCCGATGCCCACGCCTGGGCCGAAGTCTGGCTGGCGCGGCGCGGCTGGGTGCGCGTCGACCCGACCGCGGCCGTTGCGCCGGAGCGCGTGCGGCGCGGCCTGAACGAGGCGATTCCGCCTTCGCCGCCGTTCGGGCTCGCGGGGCTGGGACGCCTGATGCGGCTCGACGGCGACGCCAATCCGTGGCTGGCGCAGGTGCGTTATGCGGTCGGCGCCGTCAACAACGGCTGGAACCAGTGGGTGCTGAACTACTCGCCGCAACGCCAGCGTGGGGTGTTGGAGAGCATGCAATCGTCGCTGCTGGACTGGCGCCTGCCGCTGGGCGTGGTTGCCTTGGCAACTGTGTTGCTGCTTGCGAGAACTTTGTTACGCCGCCGGGAAATCGATCCAATCGATGCGCTATACTCGGCCTTGTGTGCGCGCCTGGCCCGGCTGGGCTTGGCGCGCTCGGCAGATGAGGGCCCGTCCACTTATGCCGCGCGCATCGCCGCCAGTGGCAAGCTGGCGCCGCCCGCGCAGGCGGCCGCGGCCGAGTTCCTGGCCCGTTACGGCGCCTGGCGTTATGCACCGCGCCGCAGCCAGGATCATCTGGCCGCGACCCTGAAGCGCTTACTTTCGCAAGTCCGATGAAACTGTTCGTACCGTCTCTTCTCGCAGTATTCCTTCTCGCAGCTCCCCTCCACGACGCCGGCGCGGCCGCCAAGAACCATCCGGCCAGGACGAAGGCCGCCAAAGCAAAGGCGGCCAAAGCAGCCAAGGTCAGGCCGGCCAGGGCCGCGCCGCTCAGGACTGCCGCCAAAGTCGCCGCGCCGGTCGTCGCCGTGGCCGCCATCGACTACACTGGCGAGCAGGTCAACTTCAGCGAATGGCAGGCCGTGCGCGACTTCCTCGACGAGATGACGGTCAAGCATGGTTTCGACCGGACCGAGCTCGACGGCCTGATGCGCCAGGTGCGCTTCGTCGAATCGGCCGTGCAGCTGATGAAACCGGCACCGCCGGGCAAACCGAAGAACTGGGCGGCGTATAGCGAACGCTTCATCGAGCCGATCCGCATCAATGCCGGCGTGCGTTTCTGGAACGAGAACGCTGCCGCCCTGGCGCGCGCCGAGGCAACCTATGGCGTGCCGGCCGAGATCCTGGCCGGCATCATCGGCGTGGAGACCGTGTACGGGCGCGACACCGGGCGCTTCCGCGTCATCGACACCCTGACCACCCTCGCCTTCGCCTATCCGGAAGCGCCGAACCAGGCTGCACGCAGCGCGTTCTTCCGCAGCGAACTCGAGAACGCCCTGCTGCTCGCGCGCCACGAAAAGATCGATCCGCTCTCGCTGCTCGGTTCCTTCGCCGGCGCCGTCGGGCTGCCGCAGTTCATGCCCGGCAATATCCTGAAGTACGGCGTCGATTTCGATGGCGACGGCCATGTCGACCTGCGCGAATCGACCACCGACGCAATCGGCAGCGTTGCCAACTTCCTCATCGCGCATGGCTGGAATCCGCGCGACACCGGCCCTGCGGTCATCCCGGCCGACGTCGCACCGCACCGCGTGTGGGAAACCCTGCTTGGCCGCGGCCTGAACGCCACACTGCGCCCGGACGAACTGCAATCGGCGGGCGTCATGACCGCCACGCCCCTGCCGGCCGGTCAGCTGTACGGCCTGATCGATCTGCAGAACGGCGCCGATCCGACCGAATACTGGGTCGCGACCGATAATTTCTATGCCATTACGAAGTACAACCGGAGTTATTTCTACGCCATGTCGGTCATCGACCTGGGCCGGGCCGTGCGCGAGGCGCGGATGGCACAGGCATTGTAGACCCGGAAACTTTGTAACAATATGTAAGTGCCTGCGGCACCCAATGCCGCAGTGCAGCAGTCTCGACACCGGGTACTCCCCCGGTGTACCCCAAGCAGCCCGGATTCTGTACTCTATGGAAACATTCGCGGGCGCGGCATACCCCCTGTTAAGTTGCCATTCGTGCATATGACTCTGAAACGTGCGGCGCGCAACACGTGTTTCCCTTAAACTTACATTTAACGAAAAAACAATTATTTTTTCAGTGAGTTTGTGAGAGAATTGCATTGCGGCTATTGTTGCGATTAGACAACAGAGTCAAGGCTTCGCACCGAATTCTATTGCTCATAAGTACTAGAGCCCAAAATAGTTGTACAATTGAGTAGATTTTTTCGAAAGAACTTCCGGAATCGAAACGCCGCTAGCGACTTTCCGTAACCCACATAGGAATTTTTGAGATCATGACAAACCAAGTCGGCATTGATATGAACAGCGATGCGGAGTCGGATGAACTGTTGCAATACAACCCGAACCGTCTGCTGGACACCCTGATTGAAAACCTGCGCCTGAAGAACGATGCGGCCCTGTCGCGCGCGCTCGAAGTGGCTCCACCCGTGATCTCGAAGATCCGCCACCACCGCCTGCCGGTCGGCGCATCGCTGCTGATCCGCATGCACGAAGTGAGCGACCTGTCGATCCGCGACCTGCGTTACCTGATGGGTGACCGCCGCAACAAGTTCCGTATCAGCGACAAGCAGTTCAAGCCAAAAGAAGGCGAGCCACAAGCTTAAGCCGGACCCGATTGCGTCGCTGGCCCGTTCGCGTGAAGGGGCCAGGACGGTGTCATTCAGGCGGGAAAAACTCCCGTCGACAGGTAGCGATCCCCGCGGTCGCAGACAATGAACACGATGGTCGCGTTCTCCACGGTCTGCGACACGCGCAAGGCGATTTCGCAGGCGCCCGCCGCCGATATCCCGCAGAAAATCCCCTCTTCCGCCGCCAGCCGCCGCGCCATGTGCTCGGCCGCCGCCTGGC
>JBBWZO010000234.1:0-4340 GCA_039649125.1 Massilia sp.
GTTTCCTTGACCAGCGCAGCCTTTTCCTGCACTGACCAGCGACGGCGCCGCTCCTCTGACACTGTCACTACTTCGATGGTTTGGTTATTCCTAGTCATATTCACAGTCGTATTCCTATCCGTAAGGATACCGCATCGACTGTGTCTGGTGAATCAGGGGGCTATTTCACGGACGCCACGGACTGCGAAGATTTCTATAGCAATGGTTTAGCGGAATTTTTAGCCTGCTCTGCAGGCTAACACTGTTCTGGAGGTAAACGCGTGGAGTCGGGAGCGGTTCGCCGCCCGCTCCACCCTGCGATCAGGGCGGACGCGCTCAGGGCGCCGTCGGCGCGGGCGCCTCCAGCGGTGCCAATCCGCGCAGCCGCAGCGCGATCAGCATCGCCAGCACCTGAATCGCGCCGAGCAAGGCGACGACCCCGAACCAGCCCTCGTGCTCCCACAGATAGCCCGACACCCAGCCGACCACGCTCGAGCCCAGGTAATAGAAGAACAGGTACAAGGCCGAGGCCAGCGCCTGCGGCGCCCGGGCGCGCCGCCCGACCCAGCTGCTGGCCACCGAATGCGAGGCGAAAAAGCCGAAGGTGTAGATGCCGACGCCGACCACGACCGCCGCCATGTTGCCGAGCAAGGTCAGCAGCATGCCGACGAACATCACCGACATCACCAGCCACAGCACGTTGCGCCGCCCGAGGCGGTCGGCCAGCCTGCCGGCCCAGACCGAACTGAAAATGCCGAGCAGGTACAGCACCGACAAGGCGCCGACCGCACTCTGGCGCAGGCCGAATTCGGGGCCGAGCAGGCGGTAGCCGATGTAGTTATACAGGCTCACGAATGAACCCATCAGCAGGAACGACAGGGCGAACAGCCAGGGCAGCCCGGCGTCGCGCGCGTGCCTGCCCATGCCCTCCCACAGGCCGGCAAAGCCGCCCTGCCCCGGCCGAAAGCGCCGGGAGGCGGGCAGGCTGCGCCAGAATTCCCAGGCCGCATACAGGCCGGCGGCGCCCAGCAGGCCGAGCGCCATGCGCCACGAATAAAAATCGCTGATAACCGAGACCAGCACACGCCCGGTCATGCCGCCGAAGGCGCTGCCGCTGATGTACATGCCCATCGAGAGACCGAGCGAGCTGCCCTCGATCTCTTCGCTGAGGTAGGCCATCGCCACGGCCGGCAGGCCGCCCAGCATGAAGCCGAGCAGCGCGCGCAGCACCAGCAGCTGGGTGTAGTCGCGGGTGAAGGCGGCCAGCAGCGTCAGCAGGCCGCCGCTGAGCATGGAGGCGGCCATCAGGGGCTTGCGGCCGAAGCGGTCCGACAGGATGCTCGACACCAGCAGCGAGATCGCCAGCGCGGCGGTCGAGGTTGACAGCGCCAGGCTGCTCTGCGCGGGCGTCAGGGCGAAGTCGCGCGCCAGCAGCGGCATCAGGGGTTGCACGCTGTAGAGCAGCGCGAAGGTGGAAAAGCCGCCGAAGGCCATGGCCCGGTTGATGCGTTTGAAGTCGGCGCTGCCGGCGGCGATGGCGGGAGAAGACATGGGGGATCCTGAACTCGACTGCTCATGATACCGAAAAACGGCCGGGGTCATCGGAGGGGGCAGTGAATGGCAGCGGTGTGTTTACCGTCGCCGGGTTAAGCGTTTTTATCGATCGAAGACGCGAACGTGGTTTGAACGCGTGGAGTAATTCAGGCTGGGGGCCTGAATTACTCCACGCGTCAACAGGGGCATGAACAGCCGAGCAGTCCTTACGGATACTCCTGGTCCAGCTCCGACCCCGCATAGTTCTCCAGCTCGGCCACCAGCTGCTTCATCGGCGCCCTGGTGCGGATGCTCGTGAACACGGTGCAGCTGTCGCGGTAGGTCTGCACGCGCTCGGCGATGATCGCGCGGTGCGGCGCCGGCACCTTCTCCAGCAGCGCGGCCCAGCCGGCCTCGAAGTCGGGATCGTTCTTGCGCACCGACTTCACGAAGCCTTCGAATTCCTTCTGGGTGGTGCGTGCGACGATGGTGCCGCCGTCGATAGCGAAGATGACCGCCAGTGCGATCACGCCTTCGGCGTTCAGGTCCGGGTCGTTGATCGGGCCCTTGTAGTGGTTCTTGCGCAGCCATTTGGCGGCGTCCACGATCGCCTGGACCTCTTCGCGCTGCTTCAGCTGGCCGAGGTAGCGCTCGTAGCCGGACCAGGTCTCACCCGGGTCGGCCGTGCAGATGTCGACGAAGAGTTCCTTCAGGCGCCGTCCGGCATAGATCGGATCCTGGTCGTATTCGCCGACCAGGCTGTCCTCGGGCAGCGCGGCCAGTTCGCGGATCAGGCGGAAACCGGCCTGGAACACGTACTCGGCGCCGTCGGTGATCAGGATGTCCAGGGCTGCGCTGTCGCCCTCCTCCTCGCTGGCGTTGTCGACCAGCTGTTCGAGACCCAGCGACACGCCGCCGACGGTCAGCATCAGCGCGCGCTGGATGCCCTCGGCGGTGCGGTCGTTGGTGAACTTCTCGGCCACCATCGCGGTGATCGAGGACAGCTCGTCGGCCAGGGCGATCGCCTCGTCGGCGTCGGCCTGGGCGGGCAGCAGCTTGATCGCCCGCACCAGGCGCGGCAGTTTTTCAATGACGATTGCAGGCAGCATCGAAGGGTGCGCTCCGCTCACGAGAAGATGTCCGTGCCCATGCTCTTGCGCGTGCTGCGGCGCGGCATGGTGCGGACCGACGGTACCTGCTTGCGCAGGCGGTACAGCAAATCGCGCGTAGAGCGCTGCTGGAAGGCCGGGTCTTCGTCCGGGTCGTCCGGGAACTCGGCATCGGCCATCTCGGCGCTGTGGCGGAACTCCGGGAACAGTTCGATCAGCGAACGTTCCCAGCCGTCCTCGCTGGCTTTGGCCAGGTCGATCGCCAGCGGCACGATGTCGCTGTCGGACGAGGTCTGGCCCGTTACGTAGCGGCCCTTGGCGTTGATCTCGCCGGCCACTTCCATGATCTCCTTCGGCGCCAGCGACCACAGGATCGCGAACACGGTCGCGCCGTGGTCGGTGGCCGAGGCTTCGGCCAGCAGGTCGTGGCGGCGATCTTCGTCGTCGGAAGCGTAGACGACGCCGTGCACGTGGTTGAACAGGCCCTCGGCGATGCGTTCGGGGTCGTCCTCGATCATGTTGTCCGGCCAGGTCGCGGCGAGGTAGGCCAGGCTCTCGGCCCAGGCCTTCGGCGGCACCAGCATGGTGGCCAGCGAGGTCTTGGCGCCGTCGAAGCCGGCCAGGTGCAGGGCCGTGACCTGCGGCGGCAGCGTCGACAGCACCTCGGCCACGGCATAGTCGCCGTGTTCGTCGGCCGCCTGCGAGAACGCCTCTTCGGCGTGCTGCAGCGAGCCGGCCAGTACCAGTTCGCTGACCTGTTTGGTCAGCGCCGGCAGGTTGGCGCTGTTACTCGCATTGTTACTCGCGTTATCACTCATTCGCGCTCTCCTTCGGCGTCGAAAATCTGGGTGAAGTCGCTTGAGGCCGCGACGTCGTCCATCTCGTCGTCGTCCCCGCCCTCATCGTCCTTGCCGAGCTGCTCGAGCGACTGGTCGTCGTCTTCCCAGCGCTGCTGGTGCTTGTAGAGGAAGGCGGTGATGATCGCCTGGCGCGCCAGCTCGGGATGGTTCTCCGTCATTGCCGCATACATCGCGGCGCCGTCTTCACCGGTACACTCGGCCATCGCGAACACGCGCGCCGGGTCGTCGCCGGCGTAGTCGGCCGCTTCGCGCATCAGGCCCTTCGGGTCGAGGAACTTGATCTTGTCAACGAGGGCAAAGGCCATCAGGTTGACGTCGTCGATACCCGAGCCGCCCGCATACTCCGACACCAGCGCATTGACCATCATGTCGTAGTTCTTGCGGTTGGGCGGGTCGCCCAGGGTGCCGTCGATCTGGCCTTCGAGTTCGCGCGACTGGTAGGCGAATTCGGGATGTACTTTTTTCATGTTGTTTCCTGTAATTGGGTAGCCCTGCCCTTTTGGGGAATCAGGCTTGCAGCGTGACGCCGTTGAGCGCGAACAGCGAGCGCCACAGCTCGAAGGCTTCGGCTTCGGCGTCGAGCACGATGCGATGGTTCACGCTCTGGTTGTATTCCTCGCGCTTGGCGCGGTCCGACAGGATCTCGTAGGCTTTGGTGACGGCCTTGAAGCGCGCCTCCGCGCCCGGCGCCTGGTTGCGGTCGGGGTGGTAGCGCATCGCCAGCGAACGGTAGACCTTCTTGATCTCGTCGTCGGTGGCGTTCGGCGCGACGCCGAGGATCGCGTATAAATTTTCCACTTTTGGAACTCTCCGGCTATAGCCGAGAAACGGCAAAACGAGATTATCCTATAGAAAACGT
>JBBWZO010000274.1:0-14234 GCA_039649125.1 Massilia sp.
CTTGCCGTAGTTGGGGAAGCTGCGCACCGCATAGTTGACATCGCCGTCCTCGCTCTTGTAGGCCAGGCCCTTCTCTTCGAGCTTTTCGATGATCGCCAGCATGCCGGGCACATGCTCGGTCGCACGCTGAACGAAGCTCGCCGGCAGCATGTTCAGCGCGGCGAAATCGTCATCCATGTATTGGGTGAAACGCGTGACGAGCGAAGACAGCGTTTCGCCGTTCTCGACTGCGCGATTGATGATCTTGTCGTCGATGTCCGTGATGTTGCGCACGTACTTGACCTCATACCCCGATTCCATGAGCCAGCGATAGATGATGTCGAAGGCCATCATCATGCGCGCGTGCCCGACGTGGCAGTAGTCGTAGACGGTCATGCCGCAGACATACATGCCGACCTTGCCGGCCTCCATCGGGACAAATACCTGTTTTTCGCGCGCCAGCGTGTTGTAAATCTTTAATTGGCTCATTGGTGGTGATGAATCGAGAGGGAGGTTCGGACGCCCGGAGCAATACGATATCACCCCGGGCACATCGGCCGCACGGCATGCGGACTGCGCCGGGAATCAATCTTTGCGTTGGGACCGCCTGCCGCTCTGTGTTGTTCTTATTTGATAGAATGGGACGTTCTGCGCAAAGTATAGCATTGATAAAATCCTGACTGGCCGCATACGGCTCAGGTTTATTTTTCTGCAAAAGACTTGACAGGGCTTTGCGCCACGTCCACCCAGGAGACGCTCCATGCACGCACAAAAACAATCCCTCCGCTCCCTTTTCGTCCGCCTTGCCGCCGGCGCCCTCGCCCTGGGTTTGAACTTCGGCCTGTCGAGCGCCGCGCTGGCATTCGACAATCCGCAGGTCGCCCTGAAAACGACCATGGGCGAGATCGTGATCGAACTCGACCAGGAAAACGCGCCGAAGAGCACCGCCAACTTCCTGCAGTACGTAAAATCGGGCTTTTATAAAGGCACCGTGTTCCACCGGGTGATCGACGGCTTCATGATCCAGGGCGGCGGCTATACCGAGAAACTGGTCGACAAGCCTGGAGTACGTAAGCCCATTGCGAGCGAAGCGAAAAACGGCCTGTCGAACAAGCCCTATACGGTCGCGATGGCGCGTACCGACAATCCGAACTCGGCCACCTCGCAGTTCTTCATCAACGTCAACGACAATGCCGGCCTGGATTATCCCGGCATGGACGGCCACGGCTACACCGTGTTCGGGCGCGTCGTGAAGGGCCATGAAACCGTCGACAAGATCAAGGCCGTGGTGGTCGACGACGTGCGCGGCATGCAGAATGTGCCGGTCACGCCGATCGTGATTCAGTCGACAAGCGTCCTCTCGGGCGAGAAGCTTGTAAAATAACGGCCTAGCAAGTTTTTTCAACAAACGAACAGGACAACACATGACCTCCGTACTGCTGACCACCAACAAGGGCAACATCACCATCGAACTCGACGCCGAGAAGGCGCCGAAGACCGTTGCCAACTTCCTGGACTACGTGAACAAGGGTCATTTCACCAACACGATCTTCCACCGCGTGATCAAGGACTTCATGATCCAGGGCGGCGGTTTCGAGCCGGGCATGAAACAGAAGCCGGCCGACGCCACCGTCGAGAACGAAGCCAAGAACGGCCTGAAGAACGACAAGTACACGATCGCCATGGCCCGCACCTCGGCGCCGCACTCGGCATCGGCCCAGTTCTTCATCAACACCAAGAACAATGACTTCCTGAACTACCCGGGCCAGGACGGCTGGGGCTATGCCGTGTTCGGCAAGGTCACCTCGGGCACCGAGATCGTCGACGAAATCAACGGCGTCAAGACCTCGCGTTCGGGCATGCACTCGGACGTGCCGGTCGAGCCGGTCATCATCGAGAAAGCCGAAGTCATCTAAATCAGGTCAGCGCGCGGGAGACCGGTACCACCATAGCAGCCACGATGTCCACTCCCGCGCGCACGCTCGCGCTTTTCATTTCCGACCTGCACCTGCAGGAGTCCCACCCGCGCACGGCCGACGCCTTCTTCCGCTTCCTGGCCGAGCATGCGGCGCATGCCGAACAGCTGTATCTTCTCGGCGATATTTTCGAATACTGGGCCGGTGACGACGATCTCGGCACGCCCTTCCACGCCCGCGTCATCGCGGCGCTGCGCACGCTGGCCGCGTCCGGCGTGGCTGTGTACTGGATGGCCGGCAACCGCGACTTTCTCGTCGGCACAGGTTTCGCGCAAGCTGCCGGCCTGACCCTGCTGGACGAGCCCCACGTGGCTACCATCGGCGGGCGCCGCGTCGCCCTCGTACACGGCGACGCCGAGTGCACGCTCGACATCAAGTACATGGAATTTCGCGCCATGGTGCGCCAGCCCGCCTGGCAGGCCCAATTCCTCGGCATGCCGCTGGCGCAGCGCAAGCAGATCATTGCCGGACTGCGCGAAGGCAGCCGGGAAGCGCACACCACCAAATCCTACGAGATCATGGACGTGACGCCGGATGCCATCGAGGCGCTGTTCGCCGCCACCGGCGCCGACCTGCTGATCCACGGCCACACCCACCGCCCTGCCCTGCACCTGCACGGCGACAAGCGCCGCTACGTGCTGCCCGACTGGGAACTCGACGCCGAGCCGCCGCGCGGCGGTTGGCTTGCCATCGACGAACATGGCGCCGTGACACGCCATGGCCTCGACGGCAGCACCGCGTAAAGCGCCTAACAAAACTTTCAGGCCCAGGGATGCGGCCGCCCGACGCGGCGTCGAAGACAGTACGCCTGTACGGCGAGACGCTGCAACGCAGGCATGGAAGTTTTGTTAGGCGCTTTTAACCCAGCCTGACCAGTCCTGCCGCAGGCAGCGCCCCCCCTGACCCTACATAAAAGAAAAACCGCCTTGCGGCGGTTTTTTCGGCGTCGAAACCAGTGCGCGGCAAGGTGCCCTGGTCTCGACGGCAGCACTCCTTCCTGCTGCCTGCCGGGAATTACGGCAGGTAGTGCTGCAGCAGCGCGTAGCGGGTCATGCCGTAGAGCTTGCCGTTGGCAAACGCCACGCCACCGATCGATGCCTTGCCCCAGACAAAGTTTGGCGTCGACACGACGCCGGCCGGGCTGATCATGCGCACGCCGCCCTGGCCGCTCAGGTAGAGGTTGCCCTTGTCGTCGATGGTCATGAACTCGACTTCGTAGAAGCCCAAGGTTGCGGTGTTGACCGGACCATCGGCGTCGCCTTCCTTCAGCGGCGTACCGGCGAAGACGGTGACTTCACCTGCAGGCGTCACCTTGTAGACGGCTACGGTGCCGGTATCGGACACGTAGACGTTACCAGCGGCATCCACGGCAGCAGACTGCGGAATGAAATTGGCAGTGGCATTGTTGATCAGGGCCCTGATCTTCGCGGTGTCGACCAGCGTCGTCGCGGCGCCAGCCGGGGTGACGCGCAGCACTGCGCCATTGGTGGTGACGATGGCATTGCCGTTCGCCTCGACCGCGACGTTGGTTGCCGCCAGCAGCGGCTGGAGGCGGGCGCTGACCGTGTTGTTCGCGATCCTGCGCAGGCCGCTGGCCTGCGCCACCCACATGGAGCCGTCGCGGCCCACCGCGATTGCGCGCGGCGAGTTGAACGTTGCCGTACCGAAGGCGCCCTCGGCATCGCCCGCCGTGCCTGCCTTGCCGGCAAGGGTGGTGACAGTGCCGTCAGGTGCCGTCTTGCGGATGGTGTGGGTGATGCTGTCGACGTGATAGACGGAGCCATCGGTGCCGGCGGCGATCGAGTTGGCCCAGTTGTAGCGGGCCGCGGCGCCGGCGGCGTCAGTGCTGCCGCGCTGCGCAGGCGTGGCCGCCAGGGTGGTGACGGTACCGTCCGGGGTCACACGGCGCAGGGCGCCCTGGTCGTTGTCGATAACGATCAGGTCGTTGCCGGCGAGGCCCATTGCACGGATCGAGGTGAAGCGTGCGGCCGTTCCCTGGCCATCGGCAAAACCGCGGGTCGAGCTACCTGCAACGGCCATGACGTCGCCAGCTGCATTAATCTTGCGCACCGTCGAGGAGTCGGCTACGTACAGGTCGCCGTTCGATGCAGCCACCATGTCGGTGATTGCAGTGAATTGCCCCGCGGTGCCGAGCAGGTGCTCTGCCACCGGCGTCAGCGTGCCGCCAACGTCCTTCCAGATGCGGCTTTCGAGGTCGGACAGGTACAGGGTACCGTCGTTGGCGCGCGCGATCGCGTAGAAGATCGGTACCGTGGTCGAGCCCGATGGCGCGGCGTAGGTGCCGGTGGTCACGGCACCGGTTGCGCTCACCATGCGAATCGTGCCGCGCTTGACGGAATCGAGCACGATCACGCCGCCGGCGCCATCGGACACCATGCGGTTCGGACGCTCGAAGCGTGCGTCCCTGCCGGTGCCGTCGGCGATCGCAGGCAGCCCGCCGGCCGGGAGAACGTTGTTGCAGAAGGCCGAGCCCTGGCCGGCCAGCGTCGATACGGTGCCGTCCGGCGTCACCTTGCGGATGGCGCCGTTGCACTCGTCCGACACGAACAGGTTGCCCTGCTGATCGACCAGCACGTCGCCGCCGCCGTAGAAGCGGAAGCGCGCATTGGCGGCCGGACCGTCGGCGAAGCCTGGCTTGCCGGTATCGCCGGCGAACACGCTCACGCCGCCCGCCGGGGTGATCTTCATGATGGCGTGCGGGCCGCCGTCGACGACGTACAGGTTGCCGGCGCTGTCGGAGGCGACCCCCTGCGGCTCCTGCAGGGCGGTGACGACGCCTGCCAGCACCACCGGTGCGCAGGCGACGGCCGTCTTGGTGCTGTCGGCGCTGCCCATGGCACCCGAACCGTCGGTCACCTTGCAGGTGTAGCCGCCAGGCGGCGTGGCCGTGACGTTGTAGGCGGCGCCGGCGGCGAGCTTGGTTGGAAGCGAGAACGAGCCATTGCCGACGGTGACGCGGTCGCTGCCGTTCGCGATCGTCACGTTTGCGCCCTGCCCGAGCCCGGAGACCGTGCCGCCGAGCGTGAACTGGGTCGCGGCCGGTGGCGTGCCGCCTGCCGGTGGTGGCGTCGTGCCGCCTCCGCCTCCGCCTCCGTCGCCGCCACCGCCCCCACCGCCGCAGCCGGCGACGAGTACCGCCAGCGCAGCGGCGAATGCGTATTCCATTGGTTTCTTCATTTGCTTCTTCATCTTTTTATCTCCGGGCTTCGGACGGTGCGACGTGCACCGTTCCTAATGACAAGATAATATTTTAGAAATATAAAAGTGACAAACAAGATCCAATCGTGCGCGGGGTAAATCTTTCCTTGAGAAGTTTTGTGCTGCAAATTTCCAACATTTAGCATGTGCAATACTTGGATAGTTTTCCAGAAAGAAAATCCCCTATCATGTGTGCTTGGTTTCGGTAACCAATTGTGTCTTGGCGGATATGAGTGCTGCCCAGGCGCGCGGAATGATCGCCGCTCCGGCCCGGTATCGCGTTTTTGCCGTTCATATCCGGTTTTTTGCAGTCCATCGCCTTCTGGCTGCCCGAAAAAGTGTCGCTGTTATAGTTCACTACAACACCACAGCAACACATCACCCAGGAGCGAGACATGCACGACCAGGCTGCACTACCGGAGCGACAGGGGGACCATCCATGAATATCGGCTGGCACGACAACGCACCGATCTACCGCCAACTGAAGGACCGCGTCGTCGAGATGATGCTCGACGGGGTGTTGAAGGCGGGCGACGCCCTGCCCTCGGTCCGCCAGGTCGCGGCCGAGTACCAATTGAACCCGATCACCGTTTCCAAGGCTTACCAGGAACTGGTGGACGAAAACCTAGTAGAAAAAAGAAGGGGGATAGGCATGTATGTCACTGAAGGAGCAAGCGAAAAACTGCTGGCAAGCGAGCGCGAGCGCTTCCTGCGCGAGGAATGGCCGGCGATGGTGGAGCGCATCCGCCTGCTGGGCCTGAACGTCGAACAGCTGCTGCACACTGTGCAGCCGGGAGGTGCGGCATGAGCGCCGTCATTTCCGCCCGTGGCCTGACCAAGCGCTACGGCGAGCAGACCGCCGTCGACGGCATCGATTTCGACATCCCGGCCGGACGCATCGTCGGCCTGATCGGCCCGAACGGCTCGGGCAAGACCACGACGCTGAAGGCCGCCCTGGGCCTGGTGCCCTTCGACGGCGAACTCACCGTCATGGGCAAGGACCCGCGCACCCAGCGCGACGCCCTGATGCAGGACGTGTGCTTCATCGCCGACGTGGCGATCCTGCCACGCTGGCTGCGCGTGAAGGACGCCATCGATTTCGTGGCCGGCGTGCATCCGCGCTTCGACCGCGCCCGCGCCGAGCGCTACATCGCCAATACCAAGCTGCAGCCGTCGATGAAGGTGAAGGAAATGTCGAAGGGCATGATCGTCCAGCTGCACCTGGCGCTGGTGATGGCCATCGACGCCAAGCTGCTCGTGCTCGACGAACCGACGCTGGGACTGGACATCATCTACCGCAAGCAGTTCTACCAGAACCTGCTGGAAGACTATTTTGACGAGAACAAGACCATCATCATCACCACCCACCAGGTCGAGGAAGTCGAGCACATCCTGACCGACCTGCTGTTCATCCGCGACGGCCGCATCGTGCTGGCCGCGTCGATGGACGAAGTCGGCGAGCGCTATGTCGAAGTCATGGTCGCGGCGGACAAGGTGACCGCGGCCAACGCGCTGCAGCCGCTCGACCAGCGCACCGTGTTCGGCAAGAACGTGATGCTGTTCGACTCGGCACGTGCCGGCGGCGTCTCGCGCGCCCAGCTGGCCGCTTTGGGCGAGACGCGCAACCCGAGCGTCGCCGACCTGTTCGTGGCAACGATGAAAGGAACCTACGCATGAATACGATGAAATGGCTGCTGCGCCGCGAGTTCTGGGAGAACAAGGGCGGCTTCGTCTGGGCGCCCGCGATTGCGGCCCTGATCATGGTGGTGCTGGTGGGCGGGGTGGTTGCCTACGGGGTCGCCACCGGCAAGATGGACGGCGAGACCATCAGCGTGCAGGTCGACGGCCAGGAACTGCACCGCAGCGAGATCGGCAAGATCGTGCCGCCCGAGGCGCGCGCCCAGATGGCCAGTCTCGCGGCCAACAACTACATCGCCGTCGGTGCGCCGATCCTGGCCGTGCTGCCGGTGGTCGCCTTCTTCTACTGCCTGTCGGCGCTGTACGACGACCGGCGCGACCGCAGCATCCTGTTCTGGAAGTCGCTGCCGGTGTCGGACACGGAGACGGTACTATCGAAGCTGGCCACGGTGCTGGTGGCTGCGCCCCTGATCAGCATCGGCATCGTGACCGCGGCTTCGCTGGCGATCCTCCTGTTCGCCGGCATCGCGACCAGCCAGCACGGCATCAACCTGTTCGGCGCGGTCCTGACCAACGTGAACTTCTACCTGGCGCCGCTCTACCTGGTGGCCATGCTGCCGGTGTATATCCTGTGGGCGCTGCCGACCGCGGGCTGGCTGCTGCTGGTGTCGAGCTGGGCCAAATCGAAGGTCTTCCTGTGGGCCGTGGGTGTACCGCTGATCGCCGCCGTGCTGCTGAAATGGCTCGACTTCCTGCTCGGCATGTACTCGGGCGCCACCATCAATGCCGACTGGATCATCAACAACGTGCTGGAAACCATCCTGCTCGGCCTGGTCCCCGGCACCTGGTTCATGGAAGCCGGTGCCGCCCTTCCGCAGCCGACTTCCGGCGGCGTCCCCCTGCTGCCGATGCTGAGTTACTCGTGGTCGACGCTGGCCCAGCCGAAACTGTGGGCAGGCGTGCTGGCCGGTGTGGCGATGATCGCCGGGGCGATCCGCCTGCGCCGCTGGCGCGATGAAGGCTGAGGATCCTCGGGCTGCCTGATCAGTTGATGGATCGAGCGATGGATTGAGCGATGGATTGCAGGACCGGCACCGGGTGCCGGTCCTGCACATTTCCGGGCCGGCCCGGCTGCGAGATTACTGGAACTGCTGGCGAAACGCCTCGAACTGCGCCTTGAGCTCGTTCAGTTCGCCGCGCAATGCGGCAACTTCCGCTTCCAGCTGGCCGACGCGGGAAGATGGGGCTGCCGGAGCGGCGGCACTGCCGAAGGCCGAGTCGTCGCGCGCGGTGGAGATCTCGCCGCCGAGCAGCTGGCCGTAACGCGACTCCTTGGTGCCGGGCGCGCGTTCCAGCTTCGCCACCAGCGGCGGATATTTATCGATCAGGAACTGCAGCGCCGCTTCGACATCGGCCACTGTTTTGAACTCGTGAAGGCGGCCCGTGCGGGTGCGGATTTCGCCGGCCGTCTGCAGGCCGCGCAGCATCAGCACGGTCAGCACGGCTACCTTGTCCTGCTCCAGCGTCCACTTGATGCGCATGCGGTGCTCGTACTTCATCACCCGCGCGCCCGCGGCGCTGACGCCGCCCACCAGGCGCCGCTCGATCAGGCGCTGCAGGGTGTCCTGCACCGTTTCCTCACTCAGCTGCATCACCGGATCGCGGCTCGAGAGCTGGTTGCAGCCGTTCACGATCGCATTCAGCGACATCGGGTAATTGTCGGGGGTGAGCGCTTCTTTTTCGGCCAGCACGGCCAGCACGCGGATCTCGAAGGCGTCGAGCACGGCAGGGTCAGCGGCGTCGGGGCCGCCTGCGGCGCCGACACCGCTTGTATTTTCCGTCGTTACGTCTTCAGTCATGGGATTCCTCAGTCAACCAGCCGGTTCAGTTCGGCCGAATCGAGTTTATCACCCTCGCAGATGTTCGGACAGGCGATGCCGGCCGCCTTGATGGTGGCCGTGAGGCGTTCGAGCTGCTCGTCCTGGCGCGCCACGTGGTCGATCAGGCCGCGCAGGGCCTTCGAAAGCGGGTCGTCGCCGTTGGGCGTGACGCCATAGGCGGCGAACATGCGGGCGCTGCGCGACTGGTCTTCCTTGCGGATGATGTGGGCCGGGTTGCCGACGGCGGTGGCGCCTGCCGGCACCGGTTTCACGACCACGGCGTTCGAGCCGACCTTGGCGAACTCGCCGACCGTGAACGCACCCAGCACCTGGGCGCCGGCGCCGACGATGACGCCGCGCTCGAGCGTCGGGTGGCGCTTGGTGCCGGCCACGAGCGTGGTGCCGCCCAGGGTGACGCCCTGGTAGATGGTGCAGTCGTCGCCGACAACGGCGGTCTCGCCGATCACCACGCCGAAGCCATGGTCGATGAAGACGCGGCGGCCGATGGTGGCGCCGGGGTGGATCTCGATGCCGGTGATGATGCGGGCAAGGTAGGACACGAAGCGGCCGAGCCACTTCAGGTTGAGGCGCCAGCACGCATGCGCCCAGCGGTGCATCACGATCGCGTGCAGGCCGGGATAGCAGGTGAGCACTTCCCAGCCGTTACGGGCGGCCGGGTCGCGTTCGATGATGCTGTTGATATCTTCGCGCAACGAGGAAAACATAATCAGTACAGAAGGAAAACAGCGGCCATGGTAGCGTATCCAAGGGCCGGCTGCTTGGGAGGGGGTCAATTTGGGATGGTGCAGGGGAGCGACGATGTCGTCCCGGCCGCTGGAGGCGAACCGCAAGATCAGAGAACGCGTTTGAACGTCGGAGAGTTGAACGCGTGGACGGGTCTCCCGTCCACGCGTTCAAATCACGTTGGGAACCCGGCGACCGATCAGGCGCCGGAATTCGGATGGATCAACCCTCGCTCACGCCGCGCTGGCGGCGGGCTTCGTACAGGCACACGCCCGAGGCGACGGACACGTTCAGGCTCTCGACCGAGCCGAACATCGGGATGGACACCAGCAGGTCGCAGGTTTCGCGCGTCAGGCGGCGCATGCCCTCCCCCTCGGAACCCATCACCAGCGCACACGGCCCCGTGAAGTCGGCTTCGTACAGGCCCTTGTCGGCGTCGTCCGAGGTGCCGATCAGCCAGATGCCGCGGTCCTTCAGGTCGCGCATGGTGCGCGCCAGGTTGGTGACGGTGATGTAAGGGACGGTCTCGGCGGCGCCGCTGGCGACCTTGGCGGCGGTCGCGTTCAGGCCGACCGCACGGTCCTTCGGGACGATGACCGCGTGCGCGCCGACGCCATCGGCCACGCGCAGGCAGGCGCCCAGGTTGTGCGGGTCGGTGATGCCGTCGAGGATCAGCAGCAGCGGCGGGCCCTCGATGGCGTCCAGCAGTTCATCCAGGTTGCGCGCCAGGGCCAGCTGGCTGGCAAAGGCGATCACGCCCTGGTGGCGGCGGGTGCCGACGATCTTGTCGAGGCGGCCCGCGTCGACCGGCATGACGCGCACGCCGGCCTCCTTCGCGCTGGCGATCAGGGCCTTCATGCGGGCGTCGTTGCGCTCGGCGTCCACGAAAATTTCCTCGACCGATTGCGCCTCGTGGCGCAGGCGCGAGGTCACCGCGTGGAAACCGAAAATCATTTTATTTTTCATGCGTTACTTTTCTCTTACTTCTCTTTTTTGCTGCTGGTTTTGGAGGTGGTACCGCCCGTTTTTTTGGCTGCGGGCTTCCTGGCGGCGCTCTTGGCGGGAGCGCTCTCTAGTGCTGCTGGTGCGGCTGCGGCTGGTGCGACTGGCTCCGCGCCGGCGGCCGGCGCGGCGTCGGCCGCAAGCGCTGCCGTGGCGCGTTTGCGGCGCGGCTTGGCCGGCGCTTCGGCGGCAGGCGCGGCTGGGGTTCCTGGCGCGATTGCCGGCGCCGCTGCTTCCGCTGCGGCCGGTGCAGCCGGTTCGGCTTTCGCACGGCGTGCGCGTTTCGGCGCGGCCGGCGCTGCAGCCCCAGGGGCGGCTTCCTGCACGGCCGGCAGGTCCGGCTGCTGGACAGGCTCTGCAACGGCCTGCTCCTTCTTCGAACGGCGCGAACGCTTGGCGGTGCCGGCCCCGGCGGCGACCTCGGCCGCTTCCGGCTGCGCGGCAGGTGCGGCCGGTGCCTGAGCGGCTGCCCGTTCGACCTGCTGCGGCTGCGGCTGCGGCTGCTGCTGTCCCTGCGCCTCGCCCTTCTTCGTACGGCGCGCACGCTTTGGCGGGGCGGTATCGGCGGCCTGGACGACAGGCTCCGGCTGCGTCACCACGGCAGGCGCCTGTGGGGACACGTCCGCTTCCTGGCGCACCGCGTCGAGCTGCGCGGCAGGCTGCTGCGGCTGCGCCTTCTTGCCGCGGCGCGGACGCTTGCCGGGTGCAGGCTCTTCCGCCTGCGCAGCGGCAGGCTGCTCAGTGACAGGTAACTGCGCCGGTACCGGCGCCGCCTTGCGCACCTCTTCTGCCTGCAAGGTCTGCATCAGCTTCTTGTCCGGGATGCCGCGTGGCGAACGGCGACCGGCTTCCGAGCTGTCCGGCTCGATGCTGGCATCGAAGCCGCCCTCCCCTGTCGCCGCCAGTGCGGCCGCTTCGCGTGCCGCCGCCCGTTCCCTGCGTCCGCGGCGCGAACGTTTCGAACGCGAGCTCCTGCCCTCTTCGGCCTCGGCGCCCTGGCGTGATGCGGGAGCGCCTGCGCCGTCGCGCGCACGGCCGGCCGGCGGTGCCTCACGGACCTGCGCCTGCTCCGCGGCGGGCTGCTGCAGGGTCTGCTCGCCTTCCGGCGCCAGCACCAGGTCGATCTTGCGCGCTTCCAGGTCGACTTTCGCCACCTGCACGACCACGCGGTCGGTCAGGCCGTAGGTCTTGCCGGTGCGTTCGCCGCGCAGCTGGTGGCGCGCTTCGTCGTAGGTGAAATAATCCTGGCCCAGTTCGGTGACGTGGACCAGGCCTTCGACGTAGAGCTCGTCGAGCTGGACGAAGATGCCGAAGGTCGTCACGCCGGCGACGGTGCCGGTGAAGGATTCGCCCAGCTTGTCCTGCATGAAGTAGCACTTGAGCCAGTTCTCGACGTCGCGCGAGGCTTCGTCCGCGCGGCGCTCGTTGGCCGAGCAGTGCACGCCCAGCGCGTCCCAGACCGTCAGGTCCTTCTCGTCCTTCGCCTTGCCCTCGGCCTTGTCCTTGGCCATCTGCTTGCGCGCGGCGTTCGACACGGTCGTGTTCAGCTTCGTGAGGTCGATGCCCTTCGGTTCGTACTTCTTCCCTTGCAAGACGGCCTTGATCGCGCGGTGCGTCAGCAGGTCGGGATAGCGGCGGATCGGGCTGGTGAAGTGGGCGTAGGCCTCGTAGGCCAGGCCGAAGTGGCCGACGTTGTCCGGGCTGTAGACGGCCTGCTGCATCGAACGCAGCAGCATGGTCTGCAGCAGGGCCGCGTCCGGACGCTCCTTGATCTCGCGCATCAGCGCGGCGTAGTCGCCCGCGGTCGGCTTCAGGCCGCCGCCCAGGTTCAGGCCGGTCATCTTGAGGAAGGTGCGCAGCTGGTTCAGCTTTTCCTCGGTCGGCGTGGCGTGGATGCGGAAGGTGCCCGGGTGCTTGTGGCGGATCAGCAGGTCCGCCGCGCACACGTTGGCAGCCAGCATGCACTCCTCGATCAGGCGGTGCGCGTCGTTGCGGGTGCGCGGGATGATCTTCTCGATCTTGCCCATCGCATTGCAGACGATATAGGTTTCGGTGGTTTCGAAGTCGATCGCGCCGCGCTCGTGGCGCGCGCCGAGCAGCGCCTGGAACACGCCGTTCAGGTTCTGCAGGTGCGGCACGATGGTCGGGCGGCGCCCGGCTTCCTCGCCCTGCGGGTTGGCGAGGATCTCGGCGACCTGGTTATAGGTGAGGCGCGCGGCCGAGTGGATCACGGCCGGATAGAACTGGTAGGCCTGCACTTCGCCTTCGGCGCTGACGACCATGTCGCACACCAGGCTCAGGCGGTCGACGGCCGGGTTCAGCGAACACAGGCCGTTCGACAGCTTTTCCGGCAGCATCGGGATCACGCGGCGCGGGAAATACACCGAGGTGCTGCGCTCGATGGCATCGGCGTCGAGCGCATCGTTCGGCTTCACATAATGACTGACGTCCGCAATCGCGACCAGCAGGCGGAAACCGTCGGCTGCGCCGAGCTTGACCGGCTCGCAATAGACGGCATCGTCGAAGTCGCGCGCGTCTTCGCCGTCGATGGTGACCAAAGGCACGTCGCGCAGGTCGACGCGGTCCACCAGGTCGGCATCGACCACTTCATTGGGCAGCCTGTTGGCCTGCTTCAGCGCGGCCGGCGAAAAGACGTGCGGCACGCCGAACTTGCGCACCGCGATTTCGATCTCCATGCCGGGGTCGTCGAGCTCGCCAAGCACTTCGACGATGCGTCCGGTCGGCTGCTGGAAGCGCGCCGGCTGTTCGATCAGTTCGACGCTGACGACCTGGCCGGCCTTGGCCTTGCCGGGCGAACCGGCGATGAGGATGTCCTGGTTGATGCGCTGGTCTTCGGGCGACACGATCCAGACGCCGCCTTCGTTCAGCAGGCGGCCGATGACGTGGGTATTGGCGCGTTCGACCACCTCGACAATAGTGCCCTCGGGACGGCCGCGACGGTCGACGCCGGTGACGCGGGCGAGCACGCGGTCGCCATGCAGTACCTTCTGCATTTCCTTGTCGTTCAGGAACAGGTCGGCGCCCGGGTCGTCGGGAATCACGAAACCGAAACCATCGCGGTGCGCGCTGATCCGGCCGGCGACAAAATCGGCGCCGTTTGCCAGTGTATAGATGCCTTCGCCGTTTGCGCGGATCTGGCCGTCGCGCTCCATGGCATTCAGGCGGCGGCCCAGGACTTCCTGGGCGGCGGGCTTGACGCGCAGGGCGCGTGCCAGCGTGGCTGCATCGAGTGGCGTGCCGGCATCGCGGAAAACACCGAGAATTTCCTCGCGGCTAGGAATAGTATGAGTAGGTTGCTTCAAATCGTTTTCTTGATTCTTTTCGAGGGACGCCGGACCGGCCGGCACCGTGGTTAGATTGACACCTTGACAGGCGTAGTGTAACGGAGGTCTGCAAGATTCGCCTAACGAGCCGTGCGCAATGCGCACGGCTCGGCGTGCTGCAGTCAACAATGGAAACGCGCCAGGAAGGACTTTGACTTTTGTAATCGTTCCGCTATAATCTCGGCTCTCTCGCAACGGCAACATGTTGCAGTGAAAGAGAAAGCGGTAACGATTCAGGGTGCTCGGCGCCGGAACAACGAAAGTTGATCTAGCGAAAAATAGAAAGTCCTGATATGATTTCAGCTTCGGCAGTTAGTGATAACTGAGCAGTAACAGTGCCCACGTGGCGGAATTGGTAGACGCGCATGGTTCAGGTCCATGTGCCGCGAGGTGTGGGGGTTCGAGTCCCTCCGTGGGCACCACTCTACCGGAAGTAGATCCGCAGCAGTTCG
>JBBWZO010000300.1:0-23627 GCA_039649125.1 Massilia sp.
ATGGCCGTGATGTGGATTGGACGGCAGGTGAGGTGCAAGCTGCCGCCACTGCTTTTCAGTTAGGTCAGTTCGGCTCATCGCCTTCTGACCTTCTGGACTCAATTTCGTTCAGTCAGACACACCCTAGCACGGCGGCCTGGGCGGACAGGGCGCCCGGCCTAGTTCGAGCAGGAATTCGGTGGCGAATTCATCGACGGGCGGGGGCATGGCGTCCTCGTCGTCGAGCGAAGCCGTGGTCAGGGCGAGTAGCTCGTGCTCGAGTTCGTCGTACAGCGCATCTGCACTGAGCTTGTTGGGTTGGAGGTTGGGCGAATTCATCCGAGCATTCTACTCACGCTGCGGTGCACAACGAGCCGTGCCCGCTTGGTTCTTGCGAAGCGTCAAATATCTTTCCTGGGGAAATGCTAGCTGGTGCTTTAAACAAAGATACACTTGTCAATGGCCGGGCGAGTGGGTATCGCCGCGCGCTACCGTCAGTAGCACCTCGCGCTACGTTGCTACCTTGGCCATGATCTAGGGTAACAAGTGATTGTTTGCCCCTTGATCTCTTTGTACATTATGCATCTCCTTCCAACCCATACTCCGCATGAGCCAGGCTAGCCAATTTGCCCTTCTGTCGCAGCGCCGGTTTGCACCTTTCTTCTGGACCCAGTTCCTCGGCGCCTTCAACGACAACCTGTTCAAGACCGCGCTGATGGTGGCGCTCACCTACGACGCCTTGTCCTGGACCACGCTAGCCCCCGGTCTGCTGAATAATCTGATTCCCGGCCTGTTCATCCTGCCGTATGTGGTCTTCTCGGCCACCGCCGGCCAGATCGCGGACAAGGTCGAGAAAGGCAGGCTGGCGCGCTTCGTCAAGCTGCTCGAAGTGGCGATCATGCTGCTGGCCGCCGTCGGCTGGATGACGCACACCTTGTGGCTGCTGATCGCGGCCGTGGTCGGCATGGGCCTGCACTCGACGCTGTTCGGCCCGGTGAAATATGCCTACCTGCCGCAGCACCTGAAGCAGGAAGAACTGGTGGGCGGCAACGGCGTGGTCGAGATGGGCACCTTCGTGGGCATCCTGCTGGGCGAAGTGGCGGGCGCCCTGCTGGTCGCCTACAAGCCGTTCGGCATCGAACTCGTGGCCGGCGCCAGCCTCTTGATGGCGCTGCTGGGCCTGGCTGCGAGCTGGCGCATCCCGCCATCCCCGGCGCCGGCGCCCGAACTGCGCATCAACCACAATTTCCTGTCGGAGTCCGTGCGCAACCTGCGCTTCTCGAGCCAGAACCGCACCGTGTTCCTGTCGATGCTCGGCAACTCCTGGTTCTGGTTCTATGGCGCGCTGGTGCTGTCGCAATTCCCGGTGTATGCCAAGGATTATTTGCACGGCGACCACAGCGTCTTCGTGCTGCTGCTGACGGTGTTTTCGCTGGGGATCGGCATCGGTTCGCTCCTGTGCGAAAAACTCTCCGGCCGCAAGGTCGAGATCGGCCTGGTGCCCTTCGGCTCGATCGGCCTGTCGGTGTTCGGCATCGACCTGTATTTCGCCAGCCTGGCCTACACGAATACGGCAACCGTGGACGCGTTCGGGCTGCTGGCGCTGCCGGGGACCCTGCGCATCGTGGCCGACCTGATCCTGATCGGCGTGTTCGGCGGCTTCTTCATTGTGCCGCTGTTCGCGCTGATCCAGACGCGCTGCGATCCGAAGCACGTCTCGCGCACGATCGCCGGCATGAACATCCTGAACGCCATCTTCATGGTGGCCGCGGCCGGCGTGGCGATCGTGCTGCTGGGGCAGGGCTTTTCGATCCCGGAAATGTTCCTGGTGACGGCCCTGCTGAACGCGGCGGTGGCGGTGTACATCTTCTCGCTGGTGCCCGAATTCCTGATGCGCTTCCTGGCCTGGCTGCTGATCCACACCATCCACCGCGTCCACACCGTGGACGTCGAGCGCATTCCCGACGAAGGACCGGCGGTGCTTGTCTGCAATCACGTCAGTTATGTGGACGCGCTGGTGATCGGCGCCGCCAGCCCGCGCCCGATCCGTTTCGTGATGGACCACCGCATCTTCAAGACGCCCTTCATGGGCTGGATCTTCCGCACCGCGAAAGCGATCCCGATCGCGCCCGCCAGGGAAGACCCGTTCCTGATGGAACGCGCCTTCATCGACATCGCCGAGGCGCTGCACCAGGGCGACCTGGTCTGCATTTTCCCGGAAGGCAAGCTCACCTCGACCGGAGAGATGAACGAATTCCGCAGCGGGATCGCCAAGATCGTCGAGCGCAGCAAGGTGCCGGTGATCCCGATGGCCCTGCGCGGCCTGTGGGGCAGCGTCTTCACGCGCGACCCGGGCAACCTGTTCGAGCGCTCGTTCGCACGCGGCTGGCGCTCGAAACTGGCGCTGGCCGTGGGCGTGCCGGTGCCGCCGCAGCAGGCGACGCCCGAGTACCTGCACGAGCAGGTAAAGGGCTTGCGGGGCGACTGGAAGTAAGCCGGGCTATGTTTTCGCGCGGCCGTGCACTCTTGATTCTCCCGGTCATGGCAGGTGCGGAGACGGCCGGCAAGGGCGACAGCATGGCGAGCGGCCCGGGTATGACAAAAACCCAAGAAAAAATTCTGTCTCTGGTATAATTGTTGACTAGTCGGGGCGTAGCGCAGCCTGGTAGCGTACCTGCATGGGGTGCAGGGGGTCGGAGGTTCGAATCCTCTCGCCCCGACCAATCGAATCAGTGAGAAAGGCCAATCTTCGGATTGGCCTTTTTCGTTTCCGCACGCCGGACGCGGCCTGCGCATCATTGCCCCGCAGTTTCCATTTAATCTGATCAATAATTTGATAATTTGTTGTGGGAGCCAAATAAAGTTCCATCAACTCATCAGTTGTCTGCATATACTTCGACAATGCGCAAAGGTCTGCACTGTTGCCGGCTTGTTTGCCATTGTCCGGCTCGCTTAGATTGATGTGTGCCGTCGATGGCCGCCTCCGCGGCCCTTGCGGCTCCATCCATTTCGAGGAGCACGAAGATGAAGACGATGTTGTTGTCCTTGTCCGACCTGGTTCGACCGGCCTCCCATCCCCTGGCCACGCCGCGGCGCTCGCGGGGCGCCTGGCTGGCCGCGGGCGCGCTGGCGCTGTCGAGCCTAAGCCTGCCGTTTGCCCCTGTGCACGCACAACCGGGTTCCCGGGACCCGAGCCAGCAGTGGGTCGGCACCTGGGGTACGGCGCCGGCCGGCCCGCCGCTGGCGGCGCAGACGCAGACCTTCAACGACCAGACCCTGCGCCTGGTCGTCCACACCAGCATCGGTGGCACCCAGGTGCGCATCCGCGTGTCGAACGAACACGGCACCACGCCGCTGCGCATCGGCGCGGCCAACATCGCGCGCCGTGCTGCCGGCTCGGAGATCGTCGCCGGCACCGACCGCGTGCTCACCTTCAGCGGTTCGCCATCGATCACGATTCCGGCCGGCGCACCGGTGCTGTCCGACCCGGTCGACCTCGACGTGCCGGCCTTGTCGGACCTGGCGGTCAGCCTCTACCTGCCGGGCCAGGTGCAGGCCACCACCATCCATGGCTCGGCGTTCCAGACCAATTACGTCTCGCTGCCGGGCAATTTCACGGGAGCCGCCACGCTGCCGACCCAGCGCACGATCACCTCCTGGCCCTTCCTGACCGAAGTGGACGTCAGCGCACCGGGCGCGGGCGCCATCGTCGCCCTGGGCGATTCGATCACCGACGGCGCCGTCACCACCATCGACGCCAACCGCCGCTGGCCGGACCTGCTCGCGCT
This sequence comes from Massilia sp., assembly GCA_039649125.1. GTDB lineage: Bacteria > Pseudomonadota > Gammaproteobacteria > Burkholderiales > Burkholderiaceae_D > Telluria. Next base: position 3,768 of record JBBWZO010000300.1, read on the forward strand.
GCGCCTGCAAACGACGCGCGACCAGGCCGGCGCCTCGCCGGCCCTGCGCGCGCTCAATAGCCGGCTCGGCGTGGTCAATCGCGGCATCGGCGGCAACCGCCTGCTGCGCGACCCGGGCGAGCAACCGCTGTTCGGGCGTGCGGCGCTGGCCCGCTTCGACCGCGACGTCCTGGCCACGGCCGGTGTGCGGCACCTGATCGTCCTGATCGGCATCAATGATATCGGGCACCCCGGTACCGGCACGATCCCGGCGACCGAAGCCGTCACGGCGCAAGACCTGATCGCCGGTTACCGCCAGCTGATCGCACGTGCGCACGCCAAGGGCATCCCGGTCTACGGCGCCACGCTCACGCCGTTCGAAGGGACGGTCTTCCCGGGCTATCACACGCCTGAGAAGGAGGCGGTACGCCAGGCCGTGAACAACTGGATCCGCAGCAGCGACGAATTCGATGCCGTCATCGACTTCGACCGTGCCTTGCGCGATCCGGCCCGTCCGACCCGGATGCTGCCGGCCTACGACAGCGGCGACCACCTGCACCCGAACGACCTGGGCATGCAGGCGATGGCGAATGCCATCCCGCTCGAACTGTTCCGTAATGCAGGCGCTGCAGCGGCAAGGGCAGTCAAGGAACAGGCCAAGTAAGTCCGTGGGCCAGCCGGGCCAGCCCCAAAGGCGGGAGCCAAGGGCCGGACCCGGCGCAGCGTGTGCCAGCCAGGCAGCGCGCACGCATTGTGTGCACATGGCTGGCGTCCCCCCGGCAGCGCTGCCGCCGGGGGCGTGACCGATCCCACCGGTATCAAGCGGGCGCCACCTCCCTGGTCCGGTAGGGCTCCGTTTGCTTCAACAGGCTGCATACCGCGTCGGCCACCTTGCTGGGCGCGAGCTTCTCCATGCAGTCGTGATGGCCCTCGGGACACACGCTGCGGTGGCAATAGCGGCAGTCGACATCGTGGTTCAGCACCCGGCTCGGCACCCGCCACGGGGTGTGCTGGGGATTGGTCAGGGCATACAGGTCGACCACCGGGGTGCCGACGGCGGCGGCGATGTGCGCCGGGCCGGTGTTGTTGCTGACCACGAGCGAGGCTTGCGCCAGCAATGCCCCCAGCTCGCCAATGCCGAGTTGCCCGGCAAACGAATGGACCCGGATGCCGTCCGGGATGGCGATTCCTTCGATCAGCGCCGCCTCATGCGCCCCGCCGGTGAGCACCAGTGGGCACCCGATGCGCTCGTGCAGTTCGCGGATGAGCGCGCTCCAATGGCGCTGCGGGTAGCGCCGCGACGGCGCACTGGCGCCGGGGTGCAGGACCAGCCAGCGTCCCGCCGGATCGATGCCGGCCGCCCGCAGCCGCGCACGCACGGCCGTCCTGTCCTGGTCGCGTGGGACGAAGGACAGGCGCTCGTCCGCGACCTCGGCCCCCAGGCGGCGCACGAGGTCGAGCTGGCGCTGCACTTCGTGCCGTACCATGGTGCCCGGCTCCGGATCGGCAATCCAGTCGGTGAGCAGTTGGTAGGGCTTCTCGCGGCAGTAGGCTGCGCGCAGGGGAATGCCGGCGAGCTGGCACAGCAATGCGGCGGGCAGCGCGCTCTGGCTGTAGCAGGTGAAGATGACGGCGCCGTCGAAACGCTGCGCGGCGAGCGCCGCAATGGCCTCGATGTGGTAGCAGGGCGGGTCGATGCCGCTGCTTTTCATCCAGGGCGCCTCGTAGGCGATGACGGCATCGACGTCCGGCAGATGGGGAGCCAGCGCCGCGCCCGCAGGCGAGGTAAGCAGGGTCAGGCGGCGCTCGGGATGCTGGGCGCGCAAGGCCCGCATCGCCGGGGTGCACATCAGCACGTCGCCGAGCGAATCGAGTCGCACGCACAGCAGGTGGGCGGCATTGTTCCAGTCGTTGCTCATAGGTCGTGGTGGCTGGCGATCAGGACGGCCGCGGCGTACAGGTCCGGCGCCATGCGGGTAGGAACGCGGCGCGGGCCGAGCCGCCATTCGGTTTCGTTGCCGTTGTCGAGCAATATCGTGCGGCAGCCGGCCCGGTTGCCGGCCTCGACGTCATGCAGGATGTCGCCGATCATCCAGGAGGCACGCAGGTCGATGTCGTGCTCGGCGGCGGCCTTGAGCAGCAGCCCCGGCAGCGGCTTGCGGCAATTGCATTCGACCGCATACGGCGCGACCGTGCCGCGCGGATGATGGGGGCAATAATAAAAGCCGTCGAGGGTGAGGTTTTCGCGAAACAGCAGGTCGGACAGCCGGTCGCCGACCGCGCGCAATGCCTCTTCCGCGAAGCGGCCCTCGGCCACGCCGCTCTGGTTGCTGACGACGAAGAAGCGGTAGTCGAGCCGGGCCAGCAGGCGCAAGGCCGGACCGGCGCCGCTGGCGAGCCGCATGCGGAGCGGCTCCACGTTGTACGGCAAGTCGTCGATGAGCGTGCCGTCCTTGTCGAGAAAGATCGCTTTCATGTCAGGGCCAGGAGGTTTCGCGCATCGGCAGTACGGTCAGTTCGGCGATGACGGTCTCGGGCGGCATCAGGAGCACCGCGCGGATGGCCTCGGCGACGTTGGCGGGGTCCTGCAGGCCGGCCGGGTCGAGCTCGGGAAAGCGTTCGAGCAGGAAGGGCGTGCGCATGCCGCCGGCCACGACCGCGGTGACGCGGATGTTGTGGGCGCGCAGTTCGGCATGCAACGCATGCGACAGGCCGAGCAGTCCCCATTTGCTCGCATGGTAGGCCGCGGCATTCGGCCAGGCACGCTTGGCTGCCGTTGACGCGACATTGACGATATGGCCGCCCCCGTGCAGGCGCATCTGCGCCGCCGCATGCTTGGCGAGCAGGAAGGGGCCGTTCAGGTTGGTGTCGATGACGCGCAGCCAGTCGGCCTCGGACAGTTCGGCGATCGGCAGGGTGACGTCGGTGCCGGCGTTATTGACCAGGACGTCGAGCCGGCCCATGGTCTCAATGGCGTCGCCGATGGCGCGCCGGGCGGCATCCGGGTCGGCCACGTCGAAGCCGATGGTGTGCACGCGCGTACCCAGCGCGCGCAGCGAAGCGGCGACGGCCTCGAGCGGGGTGGGGCGGATGTCGGTGGCGACGATATCGGCGCCGGCGCGCGCGAGGACGGTGGCCAGTGCGGCGCCCAGGCCGCTGGCGGCGCCGGTGATGAAGACGGTCTTGCCGCGCAGCGAAGCCGGCGCAGCGGAGGCATCCTGGCTATTCTGTCCGCGCAGCTGCTGGTCTTGGGGGGGCTGTGTCGAATCCATGTTTGCTCCTAGAGAGTGGGGAGGCTGGAAGCGGTGTTGGCCCGGTATTCGTCCAGTACCGCCGCATACACGGCGGCAACCTGCTGGGCGACCGAGCGCCAGGTGTAGTGGCGGTAGGCGCGGCGCAATCCGGCCTCGCCCATCGCACGCGCCAGCGCCGGGTCGGCGTGCAGTTGTGCCAGCCGTTCGGCCAGGGCACGCGGGTCGCGCGACGGGATGAGGAAGCCGGTCACACCGTCGATCACGGTGCTCTTGATGCCGCCAACTTCCGAGCCGATCACGGGGCGGGCGCAGGCCATGGCCTCGACCGGCGTGATACCGAAGGGCTCGTACCAGGGCGTGGTCACGAAGGCGTCCGCGGCGCTGTAGTAGTAGCGCAGCGCCGAGCGCGGCTGCTGGCCGACGAAACGCACGTGCGCATCGGCCCCAAGCTGGCGCGCCAGCGCCTGCAGGCGTGCCAGTTCCGGGTCGTCGATCCCGTTCGTTACCCTGTTCGGGGCGCCATGGTCGCCGCCCACGACCAGCAGGGTGGCGTCCACCAGGTGGCGCTCGCGCAGCGCCGCCAGCCCCTGGATCACCGTGTCGACGCCCTTGCGCGGCACCATGCGCCCGAGCTGCAGGACCGTGAAGCGGCCAGGGGGCAGGCCGAGCCTGGCGCGCGCCTGCGCCTGCGGCACCGGCCACAGCTCCTCGGGGTCGAAACCGCAGGGAGCGACCGTGATGCGCGAGGGCAGTGCGCCGTACAGCTGCTCCATGTCGAGGCGGTCCTGCGTGCACTCGGCAATGATGCGGTCGGCCTGGCGCATCAGCATCGTTTCGATCCGGGCGCGTTCCGGCGGAAAGGCGTCCGCCGCTCCCTGCGCCAGGCGGCGGACGTGGCCGAGGGCGTGGAAGGTGATGACGAAGGGGATGCCGAGCACGGCCTTCAGGTGCTCGGCCACCATGCCGGACATGAAGAAATTGGCGTGCACGATGTCGTAAGGTGCCGGCTGGCGCCGCGCGAAACGGGCGACGAAACGGGCGAAGTCGGGCATGTAGGGCAGCATCTGCTCTTTCGGCACATGGCGCGCGGGGCCGGCCGGCACGTGGATCACGCGCACATTCTCGAACGGGTGCGTCGGCTGGCGCTGCGTAGGTGCATCGCGCCGCGTGAAGATGTCGACCAGGTGGCCGGCCAGCGCCAGTTCGCGCGCGAGGTTGGCCACGTAGACGTTCTGGCCGCCGCAATCGATGCTGCCGGGCGCGGCCAGCGGCGAGGCATGGTCGCTCACAAGGGCGATGCGGCGCAAGGAGCCACCAGCCGGCGCGCCCGCCGGGTGTTCGTTCAGTTTCATGCATCCCCCTGGGCTGGCCTGCCTGGACGGTACGCAGCATGACTGGTGACATGGCGCAGCGCGGCGTCCCAGTCCGCGCTGAAGCGGTCGATCGAAAAGCGCTCCTGGGCACGGCGCCGCGCGGCCTGGCCGAGGTCGCGCGCGAGCGACGGACTGCGCACCAGCTCGCGCATGCACTCGAGCAGGCGCTCCATGCGCGTGTCGATGAAGCCGTTGGCGCCATCGTCGATGACGGTCGCCATTTCCGCCGTCGCCAGTGCGACCACGGGCAGGCCCACCATCATGGCTTCGATGACGGCCAGCCCCAGGCTCGAATAACGGATCGGGCTGAACAGGAAACGGTAGCGCGCGGCGAAGGCCGGCAACTGCGCGTGCTGCACTTCGCCGATGCCGCCCAGTTCTTCGGCGGCCATGCCGATCAGGTCGAGCGGCACCTGTTCGCGCGCGCGCAGGAACAGGTCGGGGCCCATGCGCCGCCCGCGCCGGCCCAGGTGGTTGCTGACCACCAGCCCCCGGTCGAGGGTGCCGAGGTAACGCACCCCCTCGGGTATCAGGACGCCGTGCTCGATGACCCGCGTCGGCGTGCGCCGGTTGTCCCACATCAGCTCGTTGAAGGGCGTGACGTGCACCAGCAGCACGTTCGGGTCGTCGACCAGGTGCGGGGTATCGGTAGGGTGGGCACGCGGCGGATCGTGTTCGAGGTAGATGCGCGGGAGCGCACGCTGCGCGGCGCTCAGGAAAACGTGCTGGTCGTGTTCCCACTGGTGGTCGTCCTGGAACAGGATGCAGTCGAATTCCATGTTGCGGGCGGCCTCGATGGGCAGGTCGTGCACGTTGTCGCCCCACCGGATGTGGCCACAGCGCCCGCCATAGCCTGGCGGGCGTCCGGGCTTGGAGAGGACGAAGAATTCGTGCGGCGCCTGCGACAGGTAGTACAGGTAGCTGCCGTGGGTATGCCAGGTCAGAACGTTGAGTCGGCGCATGGGAGCCTCAGGCGAAACGGACGCGGTAGCGGATGGCACCGACCAGCCGCCAGAAGACGGCCAGTGGAGGGATCAGGGCCGAGGTGACGATCATGTCGGCGACGCGCATGGCGGTCTTGGCGGTGCCGCGCAGGCGCTGCACGCACAGCCGCGCGGTGAGCACGAGCCAGGCGAGGCCGGCGGCGAGCGCGATGGCCGGGGCGCCGGCCAGCAGCGCGCCGAGCGCCACCAATAGCGCCGCGGTCGCCAGGTAGTAGTCGAGCGGCAGGGTGGCGCCGATCTTCTCGCGGTACAGCCGCGGGTGCTTCTTGTAGAGCAGGGCGTCGAACACGGCCCGGCGCGTCTGCGCGAGGCTGGCGCCCCAGGCTTGGGGCGGCACCGGCTGCACGACCACGGCTGCGGGCGCCCACGCGATGCGCGCGCCCATGCCGAGCAGGCGGAAGTGGAGGTCGGCATCGCCATGCGAAGCCTGTTCGAAGCGCTCGTCGAAGCCATCGAGCGCCACCAGCACGCTCTTGCGGCAGAAACAGTTCGCGATGCAGACGGCGTCCGTGTCCGCGCGCTGCGCCGCGCTGTCGTGGCCGGGCGCGGCAGTGTGCGTGTCGATGCGGCCGCACAGCACGTCGACCTCGTCGCCAAAGGCGGCCAGGCCCTGCGCCAGCCAGGTGGGCGCAGGCACGCCGTCGTCATCGGTAAAGGCGACGATCGGGGCCTGGGCGGCGCGCCAGCCGAGATTGCGCGCCGCGGCCGCCCCATGCCTGCCGGAATTGGCCAGGTAGACCAGGCGCGGACCGCGCTCGAGCGTGCGCGCGCGCCAGCCGGCCACCAGGTGCAGGGTGTTGTGGTTGGGCTCGTCGTCGACGACGATGACCTCGTAGCCGCCTGCCGGCAGCGTCTGCCGCGTGAGCGCGTCGAGGCAGCGGTCGAGCAGGTCCATGCGGCCGCAGGTCGGCACCACGACGGAAATGCCGATCGTGGTGCCGCCCGGGGCTGAAGTCGTGTGCGGCATGCCTCCTCCTGGTGACTACTGGGTTATCGCGCCATGTCCTGGTCCATCCGCTGCTGCAGCAGCCACAAACGTGCATACACGCCTTCCTGCCGCAGCAACTGCGCATGCGTGCCGCGTTCGACGATGCGGCCACGCTCCATGACGACGATGGCGTGCGCGTTCACGATCGTCGCGAGGCGGTGCGCGATGATGAGTGTGGTTCGATTGCGCGACAAACGGTCGAGTTCCTGGGTGATGGCGTGTTCTGAATCTGCATCAAGGGCCGACGTCGCTTCGTCGAAAATGAGGATGGGCGGATCCTTGAGGATGGCGCGGGCAATGGCGATGCGCTGCTTTTCGCCACCGGACAGGTTGACGCCGCGTTCGCCGACCGGCGTGTCGTACTTCTGCGGGAGTGTCGCGATCGCTTCGTGCAGGTGCGCGGCGCGGCAGGCGTCGACCACCTCGCCCCGCGTGCTGCCGATGCGGCCATAAGCGATGTTGTTGCCGATCGTGTCGTTGAACAGGGCCGTATCCTGCGGCACGACACCGATCGCGGCGCGCAGGCTGCTCCAGGTGACGGTGCGGATGTCCTGGCCATCGATCAGGATGCGTCCGCTTGCCGGTTCGTAATAGCGCAGCAACAGGCGCGCCAGCGTCGATTTGCCCGAGCCGCTGCGCCCGACCACGGCAAGCGTGGTGCCGGGCTCGATGCGCAGGTTGAAGTCCTCGAGCACGGGCCGTCCGGGGTCGTAATGGAAGTTGACGTGCTCGAAGACGATTTCCCCGGGACCGGGGCGCAGCGGCGGTGCGCCGGGGGCGTCGACGACGTCGGGACGTTCGCGCAGCAGTTCGAACAGGCGCTCGGCGTTGACCCAGGCGTCGCGCGCTTCCCGGTACACGAAGCCGAGCGCATTGAGCGGCAGGCAGACCTGCAGCGCGTAGGCATTGACCAGCACCAGGTCGCCTACGCTCATGCTGCGCTCCAGCACCGCCCGGCCGGCAAGCAGCATGATGGCCGCCACCCCGACCCCGATGATGGCGCTCTGGCCGACGTGCAGCGTGAAGAGCGCGCGCGCGTTGCCGAGCCCGGCCGTGCGCCAGTCGCCCATGATGGCGGCGAAGCGCTGCGCCTCGAGCGCCTCGTTGGTGAAGAACTTGACGGTGTCGTAGTTGATCAGGCTGTCGGCGAGCTGGCCCTTGGCGTGCGAGTCGAGCTTGTTGACGCGGCGCTGGTAGAGCACGCGGCGCGCCGTGAAGACGAGCGTGAAGCCGGCGTACACGATGAAGGTGAGCAGGATGATGCCGGCGAACGCGGCTTCGTAGCGGCTGAGCATGATCGCCAGCACCAGGCCGATTTCCACCAGCGTGGGCACGATGGTGAACAGGCCCACGCCGAGCAGGAAGGCGATGCCGCTGGTTCCGCGGTCGATATCGGGCAGCAGACTGCCGAGCTTGCGCCGCGCATGGAAGCGCGGGCCGAGGGCGTGCAGGTGGGCGAAGGTTTTCTGCGCGTACGCCGACACCGCCGCCAGGGTGACGCGCACGAACAGCAGGTCGCGCCACTCGTTGAACAGAGTCGAGGAGAAGCGCAGCACCGCATAGCCGACCAGCAGGTAGACCGGCAGCCCCGCCGGCAGGGAACCGGCCTGGAATACGTCGATGATGCGCTTGAGCAGCAGCGGGACGGCCACGGTGGCAAGCTTGGCGACCAGCAGCAGGGCGAAGGCGGCGGCGATGCGCCAGCGGTAATGGGCGAGCACCGCCCACAGCTCGGCGCCGATGCGCGATCCCGCGGTGGTGTCGCCTCCTTGCATCCCGCTCCTCCTGGCTCTGCAGGTTTGACCGGCGCGACGCGGTTTTCATCACATGCCAACCCTGTGATGGCTCAAATACGGTTCAGGTATTTTCGGGAACCGGGAACGGAACCGTTGCAGACAAGACGCACGCGGACAACACATGCCGATCCTGTTGGCCTGAAAACTTGCTCAGCGTACGAAGGATTTGTCCTATACCGAGCAGGGCCGCTGCCGCGGACTGCGGAATGCAGGGCAAACGGAGGCGGAGACCGGGACGGAGAACAGGGGCGCGCCGGCACCGGCCTCCGCCGTGCGGGGCCGGGTGCCGGGCATGCAAGCAGGGGACTTATCCGCGCGAAAAGCCGGTGTCGTCGTCCATCTTGCGGTCGCCGGCGAGACGGTTGGCGCCGGCCGGGCTCTTCGGATAACCGCCTGCGGCATCGTTCGACTCGTGCACGCCGGGCTCGTCCTGCTGCATGCCCGCGCCGGGCTTCCAGCCCGGGTTTTCGCTGCGCGGCCCGGCGTTGCCCGGGCTGCGCGGCAGGCCACCGGCGGAGTCGTTCGACTGGTGCACATCCTTGCCCGGCACGGTGTCGGCATAGGTGCCGATTTCGCGGCCGCCTGCGGCCGACTGCGAACCGCCGCGGTCGGTGCTTTGCTGGGCCCCCCCTTGCGTGGCTGCCTGCGAGGATCCGATGCTGCTCTGGCCGCCGCCGTACTGGCCGGACTGTGGCGACTGGCGTGCAGGATCGGACTGCATCGACTGGCCGACCCCGTGGTGGTGGCCGAGCGAGCCGCCCTGCAGTTCCGGCTGGCGCGCGTCCTGCGGGTTCATGTGGTGGGTCGCCTGGGTATTCCCGGCATGGGCGCCTTCGCGCTGGAGGAGGTTGGTGCCGCTATCGGCCGGGCGGTGTCCCACCGGCTGCTCGAGCTGGCCGTAGGCGCTGGAGCGCTGTTCCATCTGGCGCTGGTGGCTGTCGGTGATGCCTTGCGTGGGACCGCTGCCGCCACTCTGCTGGGACTGCATCGAACCGCCCGGCACATCCCATACCTCGCCCTCGTCGCTCCATGGACCCGGACCCATGCCGCTTTGCTGGGTGCCCATCCGGTCAATGCCCTGGTGGCCCTGCTGCTGCGAGGCGCCCTGCGGATAGGTGTGGTCGAGCGGGGCGTCGGGCGCGGTCTTGCCCTTGGCGTTCTTGTTCCACTTTTCGTTGCCGCCGTTATTCGTCTGGTTGTTCATTTCGCTGCGTTGATTTGCGTCCATGTCGGTTCCTTTCCATTTTCGCGGACGGCTCAGCCGTAATTGCGCTGCAGGCGCCGCCTGACCCTGCCATCATGCGCGCCTCCATGTAGCTTCAGTATAGGAAGACGCAGCGGTAGTGTGTAGGACGATAACTGATGGGATTCCTTCCTAAAAAGAATGTTATTTCACCAGCGCATTTTCTGTCGCCTCTAGTCCTACAAAGTCATCTGAAAACGTCCTATACCCTCATCTAAAGTGCATGCCTAAGATGAATTCAACCGGCCGCTCATCGGCGCTTCGCGGATGGGTCGGGTAGAGCCTGCCGCACGACGCGGCGGTTTATAAAGTGAAAAGGGAGAACACCATCATGGCTTCGAGCAATCAAGGTAACAAGCAAGGCGGTAACCAGTCCAATAGCCAGAGTGCCGGCGGCGGCACCCGCAACCGTGGTTTCGCGTCGATGGATCCACAGCGCCAGCGTGAAATCGCCAGCCAGGGCGGCAAGGCTGCCCACCAGAAAGGGACTGCACACGAATTCACTTCCGAGGAAGCACGCCGTGCCGGCTCGATGAGCCACGGCAACCGTCAATCGGCCAGCGCCGGTTCGGGCAGCAGCTCGCGCAGCTCGTCGAAAGGCGGGAGCCGCGGCTCGAAAGAGTAAGTCTTTGCCAGGCCCTGCCTGCCGAAGCGGGTGGCAGGGCAGATCCATCAGGAACGGGGGGCGCGGCTCCCCGTTTTCTTTCCTGAATGTACACAAAACGCCGATGGGATGGGGTAGAATCGCTGCGCCTTTTTAACCAACCCCTGAGGAACATCGTCGTGAAAGAAGCGGTCATTCGTCAAGTCAAAAGCATGTCCATGTCGTGCGATCGCGTCGGCAATTCCCTGCTTGCCAAATTCTCCACCCACGGCGCGACCGACGTCAGCCTGCATATCCCCGCTTCCATCGTCTTCTGGCTGCTCAAGCACCTGCCGGTGAACCAGGATCCGAACCTGCAGGCGCCGCCGGCGCCGCCGGCCGTCACCCAGCAGGACTGGCAAAATCCGAACAATCCGCGTGCCCTGTCGCTGAGTTGCCGCGAACTGCCGGGCAAGCTGCGCATGGCCTTCAACCTCGACCGCCAGCCGAACCTGGTGCTCGTCCTCGACCGCAGCAACGTCGAACTGATGCGCCAGATCCTGGTCCTGTACAGCCGCGAGCTGATCGACCTGGACGCTTAAAAAGCAAGAATGCCCACCCGGCCGGCGTGCCGTGCGGGCGGGGCGGGCATCGCATCGGCGCATTGATCCGCGTATGAATGCGCGCATGAATCCGTATATGATGCTCTACTTTGTGAACGGGCCCATAGAGGATCAGCCATGCCTATCAAAATCAGCCAGCATTTCGATTCCGGCGCCATCGAGGTGGTGCAGGCGGACAGCGCGAAACAGATCGACCTGAACCTGCGCCGCGACAATGCCGCGGACATCCACCAGTGGTTCCACTTCCGCCTGCAGGGCGCCCGTGGCCAGGCGTGCACGATCCGTTTCCTGAATGCCGGCCAGGCGACCTACCCGAAAGGCTTCGAGGACTACCAGGTCGCGGCCAGCTACGACACCGAGAACTGGTTCCGCGTGCCGACCAGCTTCGACGGCCAGGTGATGACGGTCAATCACACCCCCGAACTCGACAGCATCTATTACGCCTATTTCGAACCCTACACCTGGGAGCGTCACCTGCGCCTGCTGGGTGAGGTGGCCGAAAACCCGATCGCCCGCGTGATTGATATCGGCACCACGGTCGATGGCCGCGACATGAACCTGGTCGTCATCGGCAACCCGGCTGCCGAGAAAAAGATCTGGGTCATCGCACGCCAGCATCCGGGCGAGACGATGGCCGAGTGGTTTGTCGAAGGCATGATGGACGCGCTGCTCGACGACGCCAATCCGATCGCAAGGAAGCTGCTGCAGCGCGCCGTCTTCTACATCGTGCCGAACATGAACCCGGACGGCTCGGTGCGCGGCAACCTGCGCACCAACGCGGCCGGCGCCAACCTGAACCGCGAGTGGATGACGCCCTCGATCGAGCGCAGCCCTGAAGTGCTGTGCGTGAAGAACAAGATCCACGAAACCGGCGTCGACATGTTCTTCGACATCCACGGGGACGAGGCCTTGCCCTACAACTTCGTCGCAGGCAATGAAATGCTGGCCGATTTCACGCCCGAGCGTGAAGCGCGCCAGAAGGCCTTCGTCGCGCAGTACATGGCGGCCAGCCCGGACTTCCAGAACGTCTACGGCTATGCGGCCAGCAAGTACAACGACGAATTGCTGACCCTGGCATCGAAGTACATCGGCCACACCTTCAAGTGCCTGTCGCTGACGCTGGAAATGCCGTTCAAGGACAACGCCAACCTGCCCAACAGCTGCACGGGCTGGAACGGCGCGCGCAGCGCGGCCCTCGGCGCGGCGATCCTGCAGCCGATCCTGCAGTCGCTCGACTAAGGAGAGGCGCATGGGTGTCGAGATCGAGCGCAAGTTCCTGGTGAGAGGCGACGCCTGGCGCACCCTCGGCAGCGCGACGCTGCTGCGCCAGGGCTACCTCAGCGCCGATCCCGAGCGCACGGTGCGCGTGCGCATCGAAGGCGAGGGCGCCGTGCTCACCATCAAGGGCAAGAGCCGGGGTGCCACCCGTGGCGAGTGGGAATACCCGATTCCCGTGAACGAGGCGGCCGAACTGCTCGACCAGCTGTGCCAGCAGCCGCTGGTGGAGAAAGTGCGCCGCCGCATTGTTGTCGGCGCCCACACCTGGGAGGTCGACGAATTCCTCGGCGCGAACGCGGGACTGGTCGTGGCCGAGATCGAGCTGGCCAGCGAGGCCGAGGCCTTCGACCGGCCCGACTGGATCGGCTCCGAGGTCACCCACGACAAACGCTACTTCAATTCCAACCTGATCCGCCACCCGTATTCCTCCTGGAAGGACCCTGCATGACCCTGTGCACCACCCGCCGTACCGCACTTGCCCTCGGACTCGCCTTGCTCCTGCCGGCGGCCGGCAGCTTTGCCGCCCCGGCAGCCCCGGCCGCAGCCTATTTCCCGCCGGCCGGGGAGTGGGCACGCAGGCAGCCTGCCGAGCTCGGCGTGGACGCGGCGGCGCTGGCGGCGGCCGTGCAGTACGCGCAAAGCCGCGAGACCGAGCGCGCACGCGACTTTTCCGACCAGGAAGCGACCTTCGGCACGCGCCTGGGCTCAATGCCGACGCGCCGCGCCGCCACCAACGGCCTCGTCATTTACAAGGGTTATGTCGTGGCCGAGTTCGGCGACACGCAGTTTGTCGATCCGACCTATTCGGTGGCGAAAAGCATGCTCGCCACCGTGGCAGGCGTGGCCGTGCGCGACGGCCGCATCGGCAAGCTCGACGAGCCGGTAGCCAAACGCGTGAACGACGGCGGCTACGCTTCGGCGCGCAATGCCCAGGTCACCTGGAAGCAGCACCTGCACCAGGAAACCGAGTGGGAAGGCAGCATGTGGGGCAAGAATGCCGACTTCATCGGCAAAACGGAGTTCGGCGCCGGCGAACGCAAGCCGCGCCAGCTCGGCGCGCCGGGCAGCCACTACGAATACAACGACGTGCGCATCAACCGCTTCGCGTTGTCGCTGCTGCGCGTGTTCGACAAACCGGTGCCGGAAGTGTTCCAGGAGCAGGTGATGGATGTCATCGGCGCCTCGCACACCTGGAAGTGGGTTCCTTACCATAACAGCTATGTGGAACTGAACGGCAAGCAGGTGCCGTCGGTCAGCGGCGGCACGCGCTGGGGCGGCGGCATGTGGATCAATTCCTGGGACATGGCGCGCTTCGGCTACCTGTGGCTGCGCGGCGGCCAATGGAACGGCCGCGCCGTGCTGCCGCCCGGCTTCGTGAAGGAAGCGCTCACCCCGAGCGCCCACGGCCCGGACTACGGCTACCTGTGGTGGCTCAACACCAGGGGCAAGACCTTGCCCGGTCTGCCCGCGAACGCGTATGCCGCGCTGGGCGCCGGCAGCAACACGATCGTCGTCTCGCCCGACCACGACCTGGTGATCGTCTGGCGCTGGCATGCGGGCAATGCCGCCGAGTTCGCCAAGCGGGTGATCGGCGCGATCCGCTGAAGGCGTATCGTCTCGACCGTAGGCCGGGTTCGCCCGGCCACGCGGACCTCATCCGAACGCGTCGTCGTAACGCACGACGCCTGCCGGCGCTGCCCGGTCATCGCGCTGGCGCGCCATGAAGTATTCGGCAGGCGCGCCCAAGTAGCGCAGGCCCGGCTCGTGCCGGAATCCAAACCGACCGTAATAGGCCGGCTCGCCCAGCACCACGCATCCGGCCGCACCGAGCGCATCCAGCGCCGCCAGACCAGCCTCGACGAGCGCCGCGCCGATTCCCCGTCCCTGGCGCGCGGGCATGACCGCCAGCGGCCCCAGCCCCATCCATCCCCCTTCCACACCCTCGATCGTGACCGGCGAGAGCGCAAGGCAGCCGACGATATCGTCGTCATCGAGCGCCACCAGCGACAGTGCCAGCTTACGGCGTGCGCGCAGGCGCTTGACGATCAGGTGTTCGCTGCCGTCGCTGTGGGGATGATCCGTGAAGGCAGCCCGCAATACGGCATTGATCGCCGCGATATCGCCGGCTTGTTCGGTGCGGATGCGCAGGGAAGGGGGAGAATACATGTGCTCCTCGCGAGCACGGCAGCGCCGCGATGCGGTGCGATGGGCTGCGCAAAGAAAAACGGCGCGCCTTGAAGGGCGCGCCGCGTGATCGATCAGTGGAAGTGCTCGGTTCCCGCCGGCGTGTCTTCCGGCATCTCGGCATGCACCAACTCCCCGGTCGGGTCGGCGAATAGGGGCGCGCCGCAGTCGTCGCAATACTCGGCGACATACAGCTCGTTGATGCGTTTGACGTGGGTGACGCCGGCCTCGTTCAGGTGGGCAATGATCTCGTTGATCGGGCTCAAAGGCGCCGGCAGCAGGCCGCCCGCACCCGGGCCTTCCATCGGCGTGCCTTCCTCGTCTTCCTGGCCGTACAGCGGCCAGACGATGCCGTACACCACTTCCGGACTCTGGCGCAGGGTGAAGCCGACGCGGTATTCGTCGATCTGGCCATCGGTGCCTTCTTCGCCGAAGCCGGCAATCACGGCGCGCAGGTCGGACGCTTCGACGTCGAGCGTGTTGGTCAGATAGTGCACGGCCGCACGGATCGACACCGGACGGATCAGTTTATCCGCTTCGCGGCAGGCGACGTAATATGCTTCCGGCAGCAGCAGTTCGACGCCGCAGCCCGGCAGCAGGCGTGCGACGTTGGCCGTGGCCTGGTCGCGCCAGGCGGCCAGGGCGTTCGCCCGTTCCGCCTCAAAATTGAGCTGGTGCTGGGCTACCTGCCAGCGGAACAGCGGTGCGCCCACCGGCGCCACCAGCGTGACCAGCAGGTAGCGGGTGTCGGCCAGGAAGGGCGCCGTTTCCGGTGTGCGCACGGCCGGCTTGACGCTGCTGCCCTTGTGCGCGGCCTGGGCCAGCTTGTGGGTCAGCGCATAGGTTTCGGCATGAGTGCGCGGCAACTGGTCGATCGCGTACAGCGTCGGCGCCATCGCCATCTGCACGCCCTCGGCCAGCAGGTGCGCCGAGAAATGTGCCGACAGGGTGCCGAGCAGCTCCGGTGGAATGGTGCCGGAACCGATCGAGAAGCGGGTCCAGGCCAGGATGGGCGCGGCAACCAGCAAGGCCTGCCAGGCGACGTCGGCGCCGTCATTGCCTTGCTCGACCATCGTCGACGACTCGCTGACGGCCTCGACGCTGTCCATCAGGACGTCGTAGGCGGCCAAGTCGTCCTTGAACAGGGCGTTGAGTGCGGCGTCGATGCTTTCCTGGTGGTTGGTCTTGAGCAGTTTCTGCAGCTGCGTATCCAGTTGGCGCTCCCAGGTCCGTTCTTCGACGCGGCTGGCAGACTGCACGATGGCCTGGGCAAGGCTGGAGAGACGCTGGCTTTCTGCGGAAAGTTTGTTGGATGAATCTTTGGAGGGACGACGCATGGCGCTGGAAGAGTCTCTTTGTAAATGGGTGAGGATCGAAAGCTAAGGATCGAAGCCAGGGCTTGGACTACGGAGGGTTCATGATAAACCCTTATCCCCGGTATTGTAGTTGATTCGTCCACATGCCATGAACACAAGGGAAGGCTCGCCCTCGCGCTGGTCCCTGTTGATGTGCCATGCGGACAGTTTGCCGTGAGCGGCATCATGGCGCCGTCGCACGCACTGAACAATACTTGCCAAAACCGCCAATAGAAATCATAATGCGAATCGTTCTCATTTAACTTCCGGCGCCGAAGAACAGAAAACGCGGCCGGCCAGGCAACCAACCATTGACGACCATGACCCAGACAGCAAGCCCAGCAGTCCAGAGCGCCACCTCCTTCATCCGCAGCCGCAAGCATGCACGTGTCGCGGCCCCCAGCCTGACGGGTTCGGCATTGGCCGTGCTGGCCACGCTGGCTGCACCGCTGGCCCAGGCCGACGGCGGCAACAAGGATATCGACCCGGCGGTCCCGGTCGTGGAAGTCACGGGCGCCGCCCGCCGCGACGTCCAGGCGCCGGTCGTGTCGAGCTCGGACAAGTTCACGGCGCCGCTGCTGGACACGCCGAAGTCGGTCACCGTCATCGGCCAGGAAGTCATTGCGCAAACCGCCGCCGTGTCGTTGACCGACGCGCTGCGCTCGGTGCCGGGCATCACCATCGGCGCGGGCGAGGGCGGCAACCCGGTCGGCGACAACGTGTTCATCCGCGGCTACAACGCGCAGACCGACACCTATGTCGACGGCATCCGCGACGCCGGCTCGCAGTCGCGCGAGATCTTCAACCTGGAGCAGGTCGAAGTCGTGAAGGGCCCGAATTCGGCCTACGGCGGCCGTTCCTCGGCCGGTGGCGGCATCAACCTGGTCAGCAAGTCGGCCCAGCTGGAAAACTTCAGCAACGCCACCGTGGGCTTCGGCACCGACAAGTACCGCCGCGTCACCGGGGACCTGAACCGTACGCTGGGCAACAACGCCGCTTTCCGCCTGAACCTGATGGCGCACGAAAACAAGGTCGCCGGCCGCGACGTGGTCGGCGGCGACCGCTGGGGCATCGCGCCAACGGTCACCTTCGGCATGAGCGGACCGACCAAGGCCATCCTGAGCTACTACCACATGGAATCGAGCGAGATCCCGGACACCGGCATCCCGTTCAACAATCCCTTCTCCAGCGGCCCGAACGTCGGACGCAACGGCAACGGCACCCCGGTCAACGTCGACCGCGACACCTTCTACGGCCTGGCGAACCGTGATTTCCGCGACACCGAGACCGACATCGGCACGGTCGACCTGCGCCACGACTTCGGCAACAACCTGGTGCTGCGCAACGTCACCCGTTACGGCAAGACCAGGAACGACTTCGTCTGGACCCAGCCCGACGATTCGAAAGGCAACGCGGTCCTGTACGGCACCGTCTGGCGCCGCGCCAACACCCGCGTGACGGACACCACCACCGCGGCGAATACCACCAGCCTGAGCGGCAAGCTGACCACGGCCGGCATCAAGCACAGCTACAACGTCGGCGTCGAGTTCAGCCGCGAGGAAACCGAGCGCAGCCCTTACCTGTTCACGCCGGGCACCAACAACCCGCTGACCGGCACGTTTACTTGCCCGACTTCGGGCGCGGCGACCGGCTACAACTGCGCGCCCCTGAACAACCCGAATCCTTATGATCCGTGGGTCTACACCCGCAGCGTGTCGCCGGCCCTGACCAATGTCGACACCACCACGCGCGCCGTCTACGCCTTCGACACCATCGAATTCAATCCGCAGTGGATGCTGAACCTGGGCGCGCGCTGGGACGAATTCAAGACCGAGCTCGACACCCGCGCCACCGCCACCGCGGCCGCCGTCCGTGCCCGCGTCGACACCAGCTTTGACACCTACCAGGCCGGCCTGGTGTACAAGCCGTCCGCCAACGGCAGCATTTATGTTTCCTACGCCACCTCGGCCACCCCGCCGGGCAATGATGGCGGCGACGGCTTCGACGCCTTGACGGTCGCGGTGCAGAACCTGCAGCCGCAAAAGAGCCGCAACGTCGAGCTGGGGACGAAGTGGGAAGTGCTGAACAGCCGCCTGTCGCTGAACGCGGCCGTCTTCCAGAGCAGGATGGACAATGCCCGCGTCACCTCGCCGGACGGCACCTCGCAAAACGTCGGCAAGAAGGACCTGAAGGGCGTCGAGCTGGGCTTCTCGGGCAAGCTGACCAACGCCTGGCAGGTGTTCGGCGGCTACACCTGGCTGGACGCGGTCCTGAAGGACAACGGCTACGTCCACACCGGCACTGCGGCAGCGCCCGTGTGGACGCCGTCGCCCTACAACGGCAACGTGTTCCCGACCACGCCCGAACACAGCGCCTCGCTCTGGACCTCGTACGCGTTCAACAAGAACTTCAGCGCCGGCATCGGCATGAACTATGTCGACCGCGTCTATGCGAACGTCAACAACACCAAGTATGCGCCGAGCTATACCCGCGTCGACGCCATGGCCAGCTATAACCTGAACAAGAACGTGTCGTTCCAGCTGAACATCCAGAACCTGGGCGACAAGCTCTACTTCGACCGCGTCTCGTCGCCGCACTACGCCGGCGTCGGCCCGGGCCGTTCGGCGAGCCTGACCGCGAACCTGAAGTTCTGAAGTTTGGTCAGGAGCGTCTGACAATGCCCTCAGGGCAAGGCCCTGAGGGCGAGGCGACATCGTCGAAGACAGTACGCTAGTACGGCGAGACGAATGCAACGCCGCCATGGGGGATTTTTCAGGCGCTCCATGTTTCGCCCGGCCCTCCCTGCTTGAAGCGGGGAGGGTCGTGTCGTTTTCGGAAAAGGAATCACACCATGATGCTGCACATTCCAGGCGTACTGAGCGCTGAGCAGGTGGCGCGCATGCGCGCGCAACTGGCCGCCACCGACTGGGTCGACGGCCGCGCCAGCGTCGGCAGCCAGGGCGCGCAGGTCAAGCGCAACCGCCAGCTGGCCGAGGGCTCGCCACTGGCCGTCGAGCTGGGGCAAATGATCAGCGCGGCGCTGATGGCGCATCCGCTGTTCTTCTCGAGCGTGCTGCCGCTGCGCATCCTGGCGCCTTATTTCAACAGCTACGCCGGCGGCGAGCACTACGGCCTGCACGTGGACGGCGCCATCCGCGCCCAGCGCGCCGGCCTGCCGCCGCTGCGCGCGGACATGTCCACCACCGTGTTCCTGAGCGAGCCCGACGAGTACGAGGGCGGCGAGCTGGTCGTGGTCGATGCCTACGGCACCCACGAGGTCAAACTGCCGGCGGGCGACGCCATCGTCTATCCGGCGGGCAGCGTGCACCAGGTGCTGCCGGTCACGCGTGGCGAGCGCATCGCCTCGTTCTTGTGGACGCAGAGCATGGTGCGCGACGATGCGAAGCGCGGGCTGCTGTTCGAGCTCGATACCAACATCCAGAAGCTGCGCGCGGCGCATGGGGAATCGCAGGTCACGGTCGGGCTGACCGGGCATTATCACAACCTGTTGCGGATGTGGGCGGAGGTGTAGGTCTGGCACATTGTCGCTCTTGAGCGTAGGGACGCAGGGTGGTGCGGCTGCAGCCGGGCGCGTGCGGTTACGCGGCCATGATGCCGCCCAGCCTGCGTCCTGCAAGGAAACGTCAGCGATAAACAAAAAAGGCTGGAACCCGCGAAGGTTCCAGCCCTTTTTGCCGCCTGTTCAGGCACCCCAGCGGGGCGCCTGAACGGGAGCTTCTTTTTACTTCCTTTTACTTCATTACGCAGCCAGCAGCTGGCGCAGCACGAACGGCAGGATGCCGCCATGCTTGTAGTAGTCGACTTCGATCGGGGTGTCGATACGCAGCAGAACCTGCACTTCCTGGGTGTCGCCGTTTTCGCGGTGGATCACCAGGGTGGCCAGTTGTTGCGGCTTGATCTCGCCTTCCAGGCCCTTCAGGTCGAAGGTTTCCTTGCCGGTGATGCCCAGCGACTCGACGCTGTCGTTGCCGATGAACTGCAGCGGCAGCACGCCCATGCCGACCAGGTTCGAGCGGTGGATGCGCTCGTAGGAACGCACGACCACGGCCTTCACGCCCAGCAGCTGGGTGCCCTTGGCTGCCCAGTCGCGCGAGGAGCCGGTGCCGTACTCTTCGCCGCCGAACACCATGGTCGGGGTGCCTTCGGCCACGTACTTCATGGCCGCGTCGTAGATCGACA
>JBBWZO010000304.1:0-15021 GCA_039649125.1 Massilia sp.
GAACTGAACCGCGTGATCGCGCGGCTGCACACGATCGACTACGCCGCGATCGGCCTGGCGGACTACGGCAAGCCCGGCAATTATTTCGCGCGCCAGATCGAGCGCTGGACCAGGCAGTACCAGGCATCAAGCACCGAACCGATCGAGGCCATGGACCGCCTCATCGAGTGGCTGCCGCAGCACATTCCGCCCGGCGAAGACACGTCCATCGTGCACGGCGACTTCCGGCTGGACAACATCATCTTCCACCCGACGGAGCCGCGCATCCTCGCCGTGCTCGACTGGGAGCTGTCGACCCTGGGCCACCCGCTGGCCGACTTTTCCTACCACTGCATGAGCTGGCACATCCCGCCAGGCAAGTTCCGCGGCATCGCCGGGCTCGACCTGGCCAGCCTCGGCATCCCCGACCAGGAAACCTATATCCGGCGTTATTCGGAGCGCACCGGCAAGACCATCCGTCCGGAGGATTTCAATTTCTATTTGGCGTACAACATGTTCCGCCTTGCCGGCATCATGCAGGGCATCATGAAACGCTATGTCGACGGCACCGCCTCCAGCGCCCAGGCACTGGAAAACGGCAGGGCCGCCCGCCCGATGGCCGAAATGGCCTGGCAATTCGCGAATCGCTAAGGCTTATTTACCAAGGACAATCATGGATTTCGATTACTCCGACCGCTGCAAGGAACTGCGCACGCGCCTGCTCGCCTTCATGGACGAGCACATTTACCCGAACGAAAAGGCCTTTACGGAAGAAGTGGACCGCAACGGCGCTGCCGGCAACCGCTGGGTGCCTCTGGAACTCATCGAGCGCCTGAAACCGCTGGCGCGCGAACAGGGCCTGTGGAATCTGTTCCTGCCGAAGTCGCCGCGCGCGCCGGAAGGCCTGTCGAACCTCGACTACGCGCCGCTGTGCGAAATCATGGGCCGTGTGGCCTGGGCGCCCGAGGTCTTCAACTGCTCGGCGCCGGACACGGGCAACATGGAAACGCTGGAACGCTACGGCCTCGAGGAACACAAGCAGCAGTGGCTCGAACCCCTGCTGCGCGGCGAGATCCGCTCGGCCTTCGCCATGACCGAGCCCGACGTCGCCTCCTCGGACGCGACCAACGTCGCCACCCGCATCGAGCGTGACGGCGACCATTACGTCATCAACGGCCACAAGTGGTGGATCTCGGGCGCCGGCGATCCGCGCTGCAAGGTCTTCATCGTCATGGGCAAGACCGACCCGGCGGCCGCCCGCCACAAGCAGCAGTCGATGATCCTGGTGCCGAGCGACACGCCCGGCATCACCATCAAGCGTCCCCTGCCCGTCTTCGGCTACGACGACGCCCCGCACGGCCACTGCGAGATCCTGTTCGAGAACGTGCGCGTGCCGGCCTCGAACATGCTGCTCGGCGAAGGCCGCGGCTTCGAGATCGCCCAGGGCCGCCTGGGGCCGGGCCGCATCCACCACTGCATGCGCGCCATCGGCGTGGCCGAACGGGCACTCGAACTGATGTGCAAGCGGCTGGACAGCCGGGTTGCCTTCGGCCGCAAGATTTCCGAACAGGGCGTCTGGCGCGAACGCGTCGCCGAGTCGCGCATCCGCATCGACACCGCGCGCCTGCTGACGCTGAAGGCTGCCTGGATGATGGACACGGTCGGCAACAAGGTGGCCCAGGCCGAGATCGCGATGATCAAGGTGCTGGCCCCGAACGTCGCCCAGCAGGTGCTCGACTGGGCGATCCAGGCCCACGGCGGCGCCGGCGTGTCCGGCGACTTCCCGCTGGCCTACCAGTGGGCCGGCAACCGCACCCTGCGCCTGGCCGACGGGCCGGACGAGGTGCACCGGAATGCGATTGCGAAGCTGGAGTTGGCGAAGTACGCGTAGGTTGTCAGGCGTAGGGTGGGCACCTCGTGCCCACGCGGTACGGGTGCATCCCTGCACCCGCGGCTGTCGAGCATCGGTCGCTATCCCTCCGCAGTACCCACGCAGCACCCTTGGCATGGGCGAAAATCGAGGACCCCGGAGAAATCCCGAGCGACGGGCCACTGTCTCAGGTCAGAGCTGCAGCACGTACCGCGTGGGCACGGGGTGCCCACCCTACGAAACCGCCAAGCATCAGCCTGCCGGCCGCCTCCGGAACATCGCCATGCCGTCGATCGTGCACACCGTCTCGCCCCGCTGGTTGGTGGCGACCCAGGTCGACCAGACCACGCCGCGGTCGGGCTTGGAGCTCGACGGTTTGATGTCCTTCGTCACGTAGCGCAGCGACAGCGTGTCGCCGGCGCGCACCGGCTGCAGCCAGCGCACGCCGTCCAGCCCGGGCGAGCCCATGCTCGCCTCCTCGCAGCGCATCCCGTCGAGCACCATGCGCATCATCATCGCGCAGGTATGCCAGCCGCTGGCGATCACCCCGCCGTAGATCGACTTGGCCGCGGCTTCCTTGTCGATGTGGAAGGGCTGCGGGTCGAACTGGCTTGCAAAGGCGATGATCTCGTCCTCGGTGACGGTGCGCTGGCCGAGCTCGATCTCCTGGCCGGGCTGGAAATCGTCAAAATACCATTGCTTCTGGTTCATGCGTTCCTCCGTCATGCTGCCTCCGCCTGTGCTTGTTCTTGCGCATCGGCAAAACCCGGCTGGGCGATGAAACGCGCCAGGTGATGGTCGGCGTCGCCCAGGGTGAGTTCGATGCTCGCCAGGCGCTTGAAGTAATGCGCGGCCGGCAGCTCGTCGGTCACGCCCATGCCGCCGTGCAGCTGGACCGCCTGCTGGCCGACGAAGCGCGCGGCCTGGTTGATGCGGTACTTGGCGGCCGACACCGCGCGGCGGCGCCCGGCCGCGTCGCTGGTTCCCTGCGCCACCCCTGCCAGCTCCACCGCCGCCAGCAGCGCCATCGAGCGCGCCTGCTCGAGGTGGATGACCATATCCGCCATGCGGTGCTGCAGCGCCTGGAACTTGCCGATCGGCGCCCCGAACTGCTGGCGCGTCTTGAGGTAGTCGAGGGTCGCCTCGAACAGTGCCTCCATCGCGCCCAGCGCTTCGAAGCACAGCAGGCCGGCGCCGTAGTCGAGCGCCGCGTCGAGGATGTCGGCGCCGCCCGCCTCTGTGCCGACCAGGCTCTCTGCCGGTACCTGCACGTTCTCGAAATGCACGTCGGCCGCGCGCATGCCGTCGAGCGTGCGGTAACCCGTGATGCGCATGCCCGGCGTGTCGGCCGGCAGGACGAACAGCAAGACCTTGCCCATGCTGCTGCGCGCCGACACCACCAGCATGCCGGCCTGGGCGCCGTGGATGACGACCTTCTTTTCGCCGTTCAGCACCCAGCCGTCGCCACTGCTGTGACGTTCGGCGCGGGTGGCGATGTCGAACAGGTCATGGCGCGACTGGCGCTCGCCCAGCGCGCAGGCCAGCACCAGCTCGCCGGCGGCCACGCGTTCGAGCAGTTCGCCGTGGCCGCCTCCAAGGCGCAGGAACTCGGCGCCGAACACGGTGGCGAAGTAGGGCTCGACCACCAGGCCGCGACCCAGCTCCTGCATGACGACGAACATGTCGACCGCGCTGCCGTCGAATCCGCCGTGCTCGCCCGGCACCGGCAGCGCCGTCATGCCGAGCTGGGCCAGCGTGGCCCAGGCCGCGTTCGACGTACCCGTATCGGAATGGACGATCGCGCGGCGTGCCTCGAAACCGTAGTCGCGTGCGATCCAGCGCTTGAGCGCGTCGGCGAACTGGCGCTGCTCCGGAGTGAAATTGAAGTCCATTTGCCCTCCTTACAGGCCCAGGATCATCTGGGTGATGATGTTGCGTTGAATTTCGTTGGAACCGCCGTAGATCGAGGTCTTGCGGTAGTTGAAATAGTGCGCCAGCAGCGGCGCAGCATCGTCATCCTCGACGAGGCTGTGCGCGCGCTCCCCTTCCAGGTAGGCGGGATCGAAAGGCAGCGCCATCGGACCCGCCGCTTCCACCATCAGCTCGGTCAGCGCCTGCTGGATCTCGGTGCCGCGCACCTTCAGCACCGAGGCCTCGGGCCCGGGCGCCTTGTCGGCCCGCGCGAGGACACGCAGCACCGTCATCTCGAGCGCCATCAGTTCGATTTCCAGGCTGGCCAGCTTGCTTGCGAACAGCGGGTCCTCGATCAGCGGCCGGCCGTTCTTGCTTTCGCGCGCGGCCAGGCCCTTCACGAAGGCCAGCTCGCGCTTCGAGCGGCCGACGGCGGCAATGCCGGTGCGCTCGTGGCCGAGCAGGTATTTGGCATAGGTCCAGCCGCGGTTTTCCTGGCCGACCAGGTTCGCCACCGGCACGCGCACGTTGTCGAAGAAGACTTCGTTCACTTCATGGTCTTCGTCGAGCATGATGATCGGGCGCACCGTGATGCCCGGCGACTTCATGTCGATCAGGAGGAAGGAGATGCCTTCCTGCTTGCGTACGCCGCTGTCGGTGCGCACCAGGCAGAAGATCATGTCGGCGTGCTGGGCCAGCGTGGTCCAGGTCTTCTGGCCGTTGACGATGTAGTGGTCGCCCTCGCGGACCGCCGTGGTCTTCAGCGAGGCCAGGTCCGAACCCGCCCCCGGCTCGGAATAGCCCTGGCACCACCAGTCCTCGCAGGACAGGATGCGCGGCAGGTAATAGTCCTTCTGGGCCTGGCTGCCGAAGGCCATGATGACGGGAGCGACCATGTTCACGCCGAAGGGCATGATCTGCGGCGTGCCGGCGCGCGCGCATTCTTCTTCGAAGATGTGGCGCTGGACCGGGGTCCAGCCCGGTCCGCCGAATTCGACCGGCCAGCCGGGCGCAACCCAGCCCTGTTCGAACAGGATCTTGTGCCAGCGTACGCTGTCTTCCTTGGACAGGCGCAGGTGCATGCGAACCTTGTGTTGCAGGTCCGCCGGCAGATGGGCGTCGAGGAAGGCCCGCACTTCGTCGCGAAATGCCATGTCCTCGGCAGAATAGTTCAGGTCCATTCGGTCTCCTTGTTATCGTCGCGCCAGACGAAAAAGCACGATCGTTCACAAGGATTGTACCCGAAAAGAGGAGACTGTTATCAAAAGAAAAAGGGTGGCAAGCCCAATGGGGCCATGCCACCCGCTGTTTCAACTTTCGCTGTTCAACTTAATTTCAAGCTGGATAGAAGCGCCGCTTGCTTCGCTCAGGCTTTCCTTGCACGACGGCGGCGCCACGCGCCCACGACCATGGCGGCAGCCAGCAGCAAGGCGATGCTCGACGGTTGCGGCACCTCGGTCGCGACCGCTGCGCCCGGCAGGGTCACGACCGGCGTGGCCGGGGTGGCCCCGTCGAGCCTCAGGGGTGCGGGCATCGCGGTGTGCAGCTTGCCAGGCTCAATTTCCCCGTGCGTTATTCATGTAAGGCATCACGCGCGAGGCCAGCCGGGTGTCGGTCTTCAGCATGCCCGCCTCGTCGGCCAGGATATGAGCGGCCTCCTGCAGCAGCACGTCCTTGGCATCCTTGGCGGCCTTCTCGGCGGCCAGCTCCGCCTGCAGGTCGCGCTCGTCGGCCTGCAGGCCGTCGTCGCGCGACGGCGCGTTGCGTGCCGCCACAGCCGGCTTGGCCGCGCGGGTCGGCGCCGGCGTCTTGCTGCGCGCCTCCTTGCCGCCGCCCGGGGCGATGGCCTCGTCTTCCGAGGTCGCCCCCCTGGTTGCTGCCAAGCGCGCTTCGCGCTGTTTCGCGCGGGCATCCTGGGCGTCGCGCTCCTTGCGGCGCACGGCTTCGTTCAACGAGACTGCGTTTTCCTTACGCAGGCGCATCACCTCGGCGATGTCTTCGCGCAGGTCCTGGAACTCCTTGTCCTTGGCGATGCGCGCCTCGTGACGCTGCTGCAGCGGCGCGACGAGTTCCTTCAGGTCACCGGCGGGCATGAAGGTTGCCGGCTTGATCGTCACCCAGGGCAGTGCGTTGTCGAAGGACGACTCGCCGAAATTCTCGATGTCCGAGGTCACCGGCAGCTTGATGTCCGGCGTCACGCCGCGCAACTGGGTGGTGCCGCCGTTGACGCGGAAGAACTGGGCGATCGTCATCTTCAGTTCGCCATAGCGCACCTTCTCGGACTGCGAGAAGCGGTCGAGGTCGATCAGGGTCTGCACCGTGCCCTTGCCGAAGCTCGGCTCGCCGATGACGAGGCCGCGGCCGTAGTCCTGGATCGCGGCGGCGAAGATTTCCGAGGCCGAGGCCGAGCCGCGGTTGATCAGCACGCCCATCGGGCCGTCCCAGGCCAGGCCGGGATTGGTGTCGCTCTCGACTTCGACGCGGCCTTCGGCGGTGCGTTGCTGTACCACCGGTCCCTTGTCGATGAACAGGCCCGTCAGTTCGACCGCTTCCACCAGCGAACCGCCGCCGTTGTTGCGCAGGTCGATCAGCACGTTGTCGACTTTTTCCTTCTTCAGCTCGCCAAGGATGCGCTGGACGTCGCGCGTGGCGCTCTTGAAGTCCTTGTCACCCCTGCGGCGCGCCTCGAAGTCCTGGTAGAAGGTCGGCAGCGAAATGACGCCGATGCGTCGCGTCACGTTGCCATCCTTGACCGGGATGATGGTCTTCTTCGCGGCCTGCTCGTCCATGCTGATCTTCTTGCGCACCATCGAGACGGTGATGTGCTTGGCGTCGACGCCGGCGTCGCCCGGGATCACGTCGAGGCGGACGGTGGTGCCCTTTTCGCCGCGCACCAGTTGCACGACGTCGTCGATGCGCCAGCCGAGCACGTCGGTGAACGGACCGTTGCCTTGCGCCACGCCGACGATGCGGTCGCCGACCTTCAGCTTGCCGGACTTGTCGGCCGGGCTGCCCGGCACGATTTCGCGGATGATCGTGTAGTCGTCGCGCGACTGCAGCACCGCGCCGATGCCCTCCAGCGACAGGCGCATGGCGATGTCGAAGTTGTCGGCCGAGCGCGGGCCAAGGTAGTTGGTGTGCGGCTCGATCGCGGTGGCATACGCGTTCATGAACATCTGGAACACGTCTTCGTTGTTCAGCTTTTGCATGCGCGTGATGTAGCCGGCGTAGCGCTTGTCGAGCGTTTCGCGGATCGCCTTGTCGTCCTTGCCGGCCAGCTTCAGGCGCAGCCAGTCGTTCTTGACGCGCTTGCGCCACAGGTCGCGCACTTCGTCTTCGGTCTTGGCCCAGGGCGCCTTTTCGCGGTCGAGCTGCAGCGTCTCGTCGACGGTGAAGTCGAATTTCGTCTTCAGCAGGCTGCGCGCATAGTTCATGCGGTCGGCGAAGCGCTGGTAGTAGAGGTTGTAGACGGTGAACGGGAAGTTCAGGTCTTCGTTGTTGATGGCGTCGTCGAGCCGGGTACGCATGGAAGCGAAGCGGTCTATATCGCCCTGCAGGAAGTACAGCTTCTCGCTGTCGAGCGTCTCGAAGTAGTTGTCGAAGGTCTTCTGCGACATCGCGTCGTCGAGCGGGGTCGCCTTGTAATGGTAGCGGCCGAGCACGCGCGAGGCCCACAACGCCGCCTGCGTCTGCGCGGCAGCCGGCTTCATGTGGGTGGCGGCGACTTTTTCAGGCTGCGCCGTCACCGCGTGGGTGGACATGGCGAAGGCCAGGGCAACCATCAACATCTGCTTCTTCATGTATTCGTTCTCCGAACGTGAACTATGGTAACTGCCGGCAGGCATCGCGGCGGGCATCAAATACCCGCGGTATCGACGGCATGCGAACCCATTCTACAGGATCGCGCGGCCGCGCAGAGCCGGCTGTCGTGTTGGACACTTGCGAGATTAAGGCTGGCTTAAGCGCCTGTGATCAGCTTTTTACAAACTGAAACAGAACGGCATGCCATTCGTGCAAGGCGGCGCCCAGTCCGGCCACCACCAGCCATGGCCAGGAACGCGCCGCCAGGCGCCAGTCCACCGGTGAGGGCCAGAACGACAGGAACTGCGGCGCCAGCAGCGGCGCCAGCGCCAGGTCGAGGGGGGCGAAGTGCCAGCCGGGGCCGGTGCGCCAGGCCGCCACCAGCAAGGGCACCAGCAGCACCAGCAGCGGCGCCAGCGCGGACGGCGCTGCGTTGTACCAGCGCAGGTTGGCGAAGGTCACGGAACCGAGCTCCCATACCCGGCCGCGGCGCTTCGGGATCATGTTGAAACCGACCGGCTCGGCGTTGGTCAACAGGCCGACGCCGAAATGCGCCAGCTCGTGGCACAGGGTGCCTGGGGCGGTCAGCAGGAAAAATGCCGGGTGCGCGCCAGAGAGCATCCAGAACAGGAAGGCCAGCGCGATCGAGGGCAGCAGGTAGAGCAGGATGTCCAGCTGGCCGCACACGAGCGCCGGCGCCCAGGCAGCGCAACTGAACGGCATTGCGCTCATGCCCGTCGCGCCCATGGATTACGCCCGTACAGCGTCAGCCCGCGTAGAAGCAGCGGCCGCAGGCCTGGCGATAGCTCTCGTTGCCGCCGATGCTGACCTGCTCGCCTTCGCGGATACGGCGCCCCTGCTCGTCGACGCGCACGTTCATCGTCGCTTTCTTGCCGCAGGTGCAGATGTTCTTGATTTCCTCGATGTCGTCGGCCAGCGCCAGCAGGTAGGCCGAGCCCGGAAACGGGTCGCCGCGGAAATCGCTGCGCAGGCCGTAGCAGATCACCGGCACGCCCCGCACCTGGGCCAGCTGGTGCAGCTGCTGCACCTGGGCCGTCGTCAGGAACTGGGCTTCGTCGACCAGCACGCAGGACACGTCCGGGGCTGCTTCAAGGAAATTGGTGGCGCTGTCGAAGGTGTCGACCTGGCGCTGGGGGCCCAGGCGCGAGGTGATCAGGCCGACGCCGTAGCGGTCGTCGATGGCGGCGGTGTAGAGCTTGACCTGCTGGCCCTGCTCTTCATAGTTGTGGGCCACCTGCAGCAGCGCGGTCGATTTGCCGGCGTTCATCGCCGAGTACCTGAAATAGAGTTTTGCCACTGCCTGCCTTGCCTGCCAATATCGAAAATCGCAAAATTATAGCAAGCGCGGCCTTGCTGGCGCCAGCGGGCGGCCCTAATTTCAAGCGCCGGTTTCAGCCGGCGAGCTCAGGCGCCGCCGCTCACGATCCGGGCCGGGTTGCCGACGACGGTCGCCCCGGCCGGCACGTCGCGCGTGACCACGCTGCCGGCGCCGACGATGGCGTCGTCGGCTATCGTCACGCCCGGCAGGATGATGGCGCCGCCGCCGATCCAGACGTTCGCCCCGATCGTCACCGGCCGGCCCGATTCCAGGCCGCTGCGGCGCACGGCCGGGTCGCGCGGATGGTCGGCCGTGTAGATCTGCACGGCGGGGCCGATGCGCGTTTCCTCGCCGATCGTCACCCGCGCCACGTCCAGGATCACGCAGTTGTAATTGACGAAGACCTTGCTCCCGAGGTGGATGTTGAAGCCGTAGTCGCAGAAGAAGGGCGGGCGCAGCAGCACGCCCTGCCCCACGGCACCCAGCCGTTCGCGCAACAGGGCGTCCCAGGCCGCGGCCGGCTCCCCCAGCGCCGCGTTGTAGCGCGCCAGCCAGGCGGCGCAGGCGGCAAGATCGGCCAGCAGCTCGGGGCAGCTGGCGTGGTACAGCTCGCCAGCCAGCATCTTGTCCTTTTCGCTGCGTGTCATCCCGCTTCTCCTTATTGCCCGGCTTATTACCCTAAATTATTGCCCTGGATGATACTTGCGTTCGAGCTGCTTCTCGATGTCTTCCTTGTAGAACAGCACGTCCTTGAACTCGCCGCGGCTGTACATTTCGGCCTGGTCGGCAAAGTGCTTCGAGGCCGGGTTGCCGCTCTGGCCGCCCGCCAGGATGCTCTTCGCGCGTACGCGCGGACCGAACTCGACGGCGGCCACAAAACTGTTGCCGCGGTCGCCGTAGATGCGTTTGGTCTTCTGCTTGGCCACCATGCCGAACGAGGCGAGCGAGCCCCAGTGGGCCGAGGTGAAGGCGACCGGCCAGCTCGGCTTGCTGTCGTCGTACTGCTGGTCGATGTCGCCGCTGATGCGCTGGAAGCGGTTGATCTCGCCCCACGGGGTCTGCCAGGTGCCGAAGTCGGCGCTCAGTTTGGCCGTCGCACGGCTCAGCGCTTCGAGGCGCTCGGCGGCGCCGATCCGGGTCGTGATGAAGTCGACCGTCGGGATGCCGGCCGCGCGCGCCCTGGGCGCCGCGGCGGCGACCATTTCCTGCCCCCAGTACACGGCCAGCGAGGTCGGCACCGAATCGACGGCGAAGCGCAGGTTCCAGGCGCGCAGCGCGGCAACCTGGGCGGCCAGCGCCGCCTTGCTTGGGTCGTCCGCGGGCAAGGCATCGAAATCCTTCGCCAGCGCCGGCACCAGCGGCTCGAAGGCGGTCAGATAGCTGTCGTAGCCGGCGGCGATCAGGCTGTCGATCGTGAAGTCCTTCGCGCCCTTCAGTACGCGTTCGGCGTGCACGCCACGGGCGTTTTCCGGCAGCGACCACATGTAGTCGGGATAGTCCTTGCGCTGCGGGCTGCTCGCGCCGGAGGCGCTGAATGGCCAGTTGTTGGTGTTCGAGATATAGCCGCTGGCCGGATTGAACAGCGTGATCGTGTCCTTGATCGCATGCAGTCCCTGCCATTCGGTGGCCGGGTTGCTGCCGTCCACCGGCCTGCTCCAGTCGAAGCGCGGGTCGCGCTTCGGGATGAAGTTGCCGTGAAAGTAGGCGATGTTGCCGTCCGCATCCGCATACACGGTGTTGTTCGAGGAATTGGTGCGCACTTCCATCGCCTTGTAGAAGGCGGCATAGTTCTTCGCCTTGGTGCGGCTGTAGGACTGGGTCAGCGCTTTGACGGGCTCGTCCATCATCTTCACCGCCACCCACTTGCCGTTCTCGGCACGGATGATCGGACCGTGGTGGCTGAAGTAAGCCGTCACCGTGCGGCTGGCCATGCCGTTCGGCGTCTTGTACGGCAGCGTGACCGGCACGGCGCGCAGCGCGCGCTCCTCGTTGCCGTACTTGTAGAAAAACTTGCCGCCCCGCTCGACCACCGTTTCCAGGTACTCGTCGATGACGTCGCCGCCGCCCGAGGTATGCATCCAGCCGGCGCGGTCGTTGAAGCCCTGGTAGATGAAGAACTGGCCCCAGGTCACGGCGCCATAGGCGTTCAGCCCTTCCTCGCTGACCATGTGGATCTCGGGACGGAAGTAGAAACTGGTGTGCGGGTTAATCAAGAGCAGCGGACGGCCCGATTTCGACAGCTTCGGC
The DNA here is from genome assembly GCA_039649125.1 of Massilia sp. Lineage (GTDB taxonomy): Bacteria > Pseudomonadota > Gammaproteobacteria > Burkholderiales > Burkholderiaceae_D > Telluria. Next base: position 11,148 of record JBBWZO010000304.1, read on the forward strand.
GCGATCGCGAAGCCGTTCGAGCCGCGCGGCTCGGCGTCGAGTACATTCCGATTGTCCGCCAGCGTGGGCTTCGGTCCCTTGCCGTAGAAGGCTTCCAGGTCCTTCAGGTCGATCGACTCGATGTCGCCGCCGATGCTGCCCTCGCTGAAGGACAGCGCCATCCACGGCTCGAAGCGGGTGATCAGCTTCGGCTTCACTTCCGGATGGGTGTGCAGGTAGAAATTCAGGCCGTCGGCGAAGGCATTCATGAGTTCCTTCAGCCATGCCGGGCTGGCGGCATATTTCGCCTGCATGTCGGCCGGCTGGATGTACATCTTCATGCGCAGGTCGCGCCAGATTTCCTTCTCGCCCTCGACTTCCGCCAGGCGTCCCATGGCGTTGATGTAATTCAGCTCGACGCGGTTGAAGTCGTCCTCGGCCTGGGCGTACAGCATGCCGAACACGGCGTCGGCGTCGTTCTTGCCGAACACGTGCGGGATGCCCCATTTGTCGCGCATGATCGTCACCCGGGCGGCGGTCTTTTGCCAGCGGGCCAGCTCGGCGCTGTCGGGGGCGCTGCGGGCGGCCGGCGCTTTTGCCAGGGCCTCCGGCGCGGCCGCGTCGGCCAGTGCCGAAGCCGAGGCCGAGGTTGAAGCGGCAGCCGCGGCGGCGGCCAGGATCGCTACGAAGATGCGGGACAGGGTCATGGGTGCTCCGGTTATTGTTATCGTGTTCGGCCGCCGGGCCGCGTCGGGCGCTGGCGCGACGCCGCTTATGGGCCAGCCTACAGGCCGGCGTTCGCCAGTTTCTGCTTGAGGATCTCGTTCTCGGTGAGCAGGGTCGCCATCCGGTCCTTCAGCGCAGCGATCTCGGCCTTCAAGGCCGCCTTCTCGTCGACCGGCTCGCCGTCCGGCCCGACCTTCTTCGGCTTGGTGGCGGCCTTTTGCTCGCGCACCTGGCGCGCGGCCTGCTGCAGTTCCTTGCGCCCGCCGGCCACGGCCGCGATCTGCGCCTCTTCCGGCAACTGGGCCACGTTGGCCGCGGCGTTGATCGAAATCGTGCCCGAGCGCACCGCCTCCACCAGCTGCGGGGTCGCCGCTTTCTGGATGCGTTCGATCTGGCTGATGGTATTGCTCGACACCCGCGCGGCCTTGGCCACCTCCTCGCGCGTGTTCCAGGGCGGCGGCGGGCGCGAGTCCATGTCGTCCGGGCTCGGTTCCGGCGGCTCCTCGGCCATCTTCTGGGCCATGCGGGCGGTGACGATTTCCTTCTTGCGCAGGGCCAGCAGGCCGCGCTGGAAATCGGACACGCTGCGGCGCGCCAGGTGGTTGTCGATCATCCACAGCATGACGTCCTCGATCGAGTCGAAGTTGTTGTTATGGACGGTGCGGAACGGGATGCCGTGCTTGCGGCAGATGTCGTAGCGGTTGTGGCCGTCGATCAGGGTGTCGCGCCACAGCACGAGGGCGTCGCGGCAACCTTCGGCCAGCAGGCTGCGCTCGAGCGCGGCGTATTCGATGTCGGCGAGCGGATCGACGAACGCGCGCAGTTGGTCGTTGATGATGATGTTCAATGTGGGTCCTTGTACTTCTTGCACGCCGTTATGGCGCCGGGGAGCATGCTACACCATTCGATGGCTGGGCTGAAGGGCACCGTCCTTCCCTGCCCGCGCCACCCGCTGTCCGGTCTTGAAATGTTGCAATCCTGACCCGAAGTCCCCAGCCTGTGCTAGAATTCCGCCCGCTGCCCGGATGGTGAAACTGGTAGACACCCGGGACTTAAAATCCCGTGCTCGAAAGGGCGTGCCGGTTCGATCCCGGCTCCGGGCACCACTCAATTCTCGCGCAGCGTCGCATTGCGTCTCATTTTGGCCTGCCGGTCTTCGTGGACATCGGAGACTGAACGGCTCAGTTCGTCTCGGTTTGCCGCACATCAGATCAAGCGCTTGGCGGTATCTCTGACGGTATACGTGGCGGGTAGGATTACGTATGCCGCCACTACCCGCGAGCCAGCCATGCCCCTCACAGACACGTTCGTCAGGAACGTAAAGCCGACCGGGACGCAAGCAAAGAAATACACCGACGGGAACGGCATGTACCTCCTCGTCAATGAGTCCGGCAAATACTGGCGGCTCAACTACCGTTACCTCGGCAAGCGCAAGACGCTGGCCCTTGGGGTATATCCCGACGTTTCCCTCTCCAAAGCCCGTACAAGGTGTGCCGAAGCGCAGGCGCAGCTCGCTGACGGCGTCGTCCCCAACCTCGCCAAGCGCCAGCAGAAATTGGCCGTCGCCGCCGCTGCCAGGCAGACGTTCGAAACCGTTGCCCGTTCCTGGCTTCATAAGACCGAAGCCTTGCGCGCTGCCAGCACCCAGGACAAGGTCACTGGATGGCTCCAGCGTAGCGTGTTCCCGTATATCGGCGAGGTGCCGATCGCTGCGCTGACATCGCGTGACATACTTGCGTGCCTTCAGCGCATCGAGGCGCGCGGCGCCCTCGATTCCGCGCACCGCGTCAAGCAGATCTGCGGCCAGGTGTTCCGGTTCGCGGTCGCCGCCGGGCTGGCGGACCGCGACATGACAGCCGATTTGAAAGGCGCGATCAGCGTACCGAAGAAGCGGAACTACGCGGCGATCACGGAGCCGCGCCAGGTTGCCGGCCTGATGCGCTCGATTTACGGCTACAGGGGCCTTCCTTATGCCGTTGCTGCGCTCAAACTGTCCGCCCTCTTCTTCGTGCGCCCTGGGGAGCTGCGTAGTGCCGAGTGGGGCGAGATCGACTTCGACAATGCCGAGTGGCGGATTCCCGGCTCGAAGATGAAGATGAAGTCGGACCATATCGTCCCGTTATCGCGACAGGCGCGTGAGATCCTGCAGTCGCTGCACCCGATGACCGGGCATGGTCGGTTCGTTTTTCGGAGCGTCCGCACCGATGAGCGCTGCATGAGCGAGAACACCGTCGCCGCAGCCCTTCGGAGCATGGGCTACCCGAAGGTGACCATGTCGGCGCACGGGTTCCCGGCGATGGCGCGGACCATCGTGGATGAGGTGCTGGGCGAGCGGGTGGACCTGATCGAGCATCAGCTTGCGCACACGGTGATCGATCCGAATGGATGGGCGTATAACCGGACTGCGCACTTGCCGGCCAGGCGGCAGATGATGCAGAGGTGGGCGAATTATTTGGATGAGTTGCGCGTGGGGTAACCTGAGCCCTCTGTCAGCCTCTGCAGGCACGCTAGCTTACGTTTGCTGAACGTGAAAGTTACGCAACCACTTCTTCACAACGAACCGCCCCGGGTTTTGTAGGGGCTCCATTGTTTGAGAGAATGGAGCCATGAAGAAGCAACCCAAGTATTCCCCCGAAGTCATCGAGCGCGCTGTGCGTATGGTCAGCGAAGCCGGCAGCCAGTACGAATCACAGTGGGCAGCGATCACGTCGATCGCGGCCAAGATCGGCTGCACGCCAGAGACGCTACGCCGCTGGGTACGCCAGCAGGAGCGCGATACCGGCCAGCGGCCAGGGCCGACCACTGCGGAAGAGGAGCGCGTCAAGGCGCTCGAGCGGGAGGTGCGCGAGCTGCGCAAGGCAAACGAGATCCTGCGCCTGGCGAGTGCGTTTTTCGCCCAGGCGGAGCTCGGCCGCCAGTTCAAGCCGTGAGAGCGTTCATCGACCGGTACCGCCATGCCTACGGTGTCGAGCCGATCTGCCGGGTGATGCAGGTTGCGCCGTCGGGCTACTGGCGATACGCCGCACAGCAGCGCAACCCGGTACTGCGCTGTGCCCGCATCCAGCGCGACGACGTGCTGAGCGTCGACATCGAGCGAGTCTGGCAAGCGAACCTGCAGGTCTATGGTGCCGACAAGGTCTGGCGCCAGTTGCGGCGTGAGGGAACGGAC
>JBBWZO010000065.1:0-13975 GCA_039649125.1 Massilia sp.
CGATCTCGTGCGGCGCCAGGCGCTCGATCAGGGTGTCGAAGAAGACGATGCGCTTGGCCGCGCCGAAACCGGAAAAATAGGCGTTGCCGTGCGCGCTGCGGCGGCTGCCGTCCATCACGAACAGCCCCTTCGAGGCAAAGCCGACACGCGCCATCAGGCCCTCGATGCGGCTTTTCAGGCTGTCGTCGGCAAGCGGCGTGAATTTGTTGAACATCGGCGCGATCACGCTCGGGTACAACACCATCATCAGCAACTGAAAACCGCTCCAGACCAGCCAGGTCCAGAACCACCACAGGGAACCGGTCGAGGCCATCAGCTTGAGCACCACCCACAGCAGCGGCAGGCCGATGACAAGGCCGACCAGCGCGCCTTTCACCATGTCGGCGATCCACAGCTGGACGCTCATCTTGTTGAAGCCGAAGCGCTGTTCCAGCACGAACTGGCGGTAGTAGTCGAAGGGCAGGTCGAGCAGGCCTGAGACGATCGCGAACGCGGCCACCAGCAGCAGTTGATGTAGCATTCCCGGACCGGCGACGTGCAGCAGCGCCGTCGACAAGGCCTGCAGGCCGCCGAGCAGGGTAAAACCGACCAGGGTCAGGCCGCCCCAGAGCAGGGCATAGACGCCGAAGCGGGTTTTCGCGACCGTGTAGTCGGCCGCCTTCTGGTGGGTCTCGAGCGAGACTTTAGGCGCGAACTCGGCGGGCACGCTGCCGCGATGGCGCAGCACGTGGCGGATCTGGCGGTTGGCCAGCCAGAAGCGCAGCCCGAGCGTGAGCACGAAGAAAGCGACGAACAAAACCGAAAACGCGAGTGAAGACATTCCGTGCCTGTGAGAAAATGCAGGATTGATTTGGCAAAGAGAGAATTATGTCACAAGCCCCTGAATCCATCGCATCTGCAACCCCGGCAGCGAGCGCAGCATCGGCTCCGCATCGCCCCAACGACATGAACCTGGTCTGGGTCGACATGGAAATGACCGGGCTCGACCCGGATACCGACCGCATCATCGAAGTGGCCGTCGTCGTGACCGACATGCACCTGAACGTGCTGGCCGAAGGTCCGGTCTTTGCGATCCACCAGTCCGACGAAACGCTGGACAGGATGGACAACTGGAACAAGGGCACCCATGGCCGCTCGGGCCTGATCGACCGCGTGCGCGCCTCGACCGTCACCGAAGCGGACGCCGAAACCGCGCTGATCGCCTTCCTGAAGAATTTCGTTCCGGCTGGAAAATCGCCGATGTGCGGCAACACCATCTGCCAGGACCGCCGCTTCATGGCGCGCGGCATGCCGAAGCTGGAAGCCTTCTTCCACTACCGTAACCTGGACGTGTCGACGCTGAAGGAACTGTGCCGCCGCTGGAAGCCCGAACTGGCCTCCGGCTTCAAGAAGCACCAGAAGCACACGGCGCTGGCGGACATCATCGAGTCGGTCGAGGAACTGAAGTACTACCGCGAGCACTTCATCAAGCTGTAATGCGCAAGCTGTCATGCATCAGCCGTAAGCACGCGGCATGAAGCGTGCGAGCGGGCGCGCGCACCAGAAACTTCATGTTCCGGTGTGCGCCATTCCTGTGCGAAAATCGGAGAATGCCCCGAACCCTTCATAGCGGCGCGCCGGGCGCCCTCACCGGCGTACGCGCCCTGCTGGCCGCGCACGACTGGCGCGACAATCCGCTCGGCCCACTCGACAGCTGGCCGCCCGAACTGGCCACCGCCGTCGGCATGGCGCTGAACTCGTCCTTCCCCATGTTCGTCGCCTGGGGCTCTGACCTGCGCTTCCTGTACAACGACGCCTATGCGCTGATCCTCGGGATCAAGCACCCGCATGCGCTCGGCCAGCCCTTCCAGCGCGTCTGGGGCGAGATCTGGCCCGAGCTGGTGCCGATCATCGACCGCGCGCTGTCGAACAAGTCCGCCTTCTTCGAAGACCTGCCGCTGATGGTGGAGCGCCGGGGCTATCCGGAGCAGTGCTATTTCACGTTCTCGTATTCGCCGCTGCACGACGGCGCCGGCCGCGTGGCCGGCATGTACTGCACCGTCATGGAAACGACCAGCCGGATGCAGACCGAGCGCCGTGCCGCGCTCGAGCTGAAACTGTCGGATGCGCTGCGTCCCCTGAGTTCGCCGGCCGACGTGCTGGCCACGGCCAGCGCGCTGCTGGGCGAGGAACTGGGCCTCTCGCGCGCCATCTACGCCCAGGTCGATGCCGAGGCCGGCAGCTTTACCGTACAGCACCAGTGGACCGCGCGCGATACGGCCGACCTGTCGCGTGCCACCTGGATGCTCGACGATTTCGGCCCGGCGATCGCCTCCGTGCTGCGCGCCGGCGACACCCTGATCATCGAGGACGCCGCGCTTGACCCCCGTGCCGCCTTCCCGGCCCGCTACCGCGAAGAACGGATCGGCGCCGTCCTCACCGTGCCGCTGGTGCGTGACGGGCGTCTCGCTGCCTTCCTCAGCCTGAACCGCACCGACGCTTGCAGCTGGAGCGAGAGCGACGTGCGCTTCACGCGCGAGACCGCCGAGCGCACCTGGGCCGCCCTCGACGCGGCGCTTGCGCAGGCGGAGCTGCGCGCCGAACGCGACCGCAGCCGCTACCTGTTCGACACCATGCTCGAGGGTTTTTCGCTGATGGCACCCGACTGGACCATCCAGTCGATGAATGCCGAAGGCCTGCGCATCTGCCACAAGACGGCGGAGGAGGTGGTGGGACGCAACCACTGGGAGCTGTTCCCGGAGGTGCATGGCACCGAGACCGGGGCCATGCTCTATCGTGCGATGGACGAACGCGTGGCCGGCGCCGTCGAATACCGGCTGCCCGAGATCGACGGGCGCGGCGGCTGGAACGAAATCCGCGCCTTTCCGATCCAGGACGGCGGCATTGCCGTCTTCTTCCGAGACATCACCGACCGCAAGCTGGCCGAAGCCAGGCTGAAGGAAGCCGACCAGCGCAAGGACGAGTTCCTGGCGATGCTGGCGCACGAACTGCGCAATCCGCTCGCGCCGATCAGCGCGGCGGCCCAGCTGCTCGACCTCGGCACGCCCAACGAGGTTCGGGTACGCCAGAGCAGCGCCATCATCGGGCGCCAGGTGCGCCACATGACGCGCCTGGTCGACGACCTGCTGGATGTCTCGCGCGTGACGCGCGGCCTGATCGAGCTGGACAAGGCGACGCTGGACGTGCGCGCCATCGTCGACGAGGCCGTCGAGCAGGTGCGCCCGCAATTGATGGGACGGCGCCAGCACCTGACGGTGCACCTGCCGGCCTCGCCGCTGGCGACCGTCGGCGACCGCGCGCGCCTGGTGCAGGTGCTGGCCAACATCCTCGGCAACGCCGTCAAGTATTCGCCGGAGGAGCGGGCGATCGCCATCCATGCCCGCGCCGATAACGAGATGCTGGTGCTGAGCGTGGCCGACCAGGGGATCGGCATGGACAGCGAGCTGACCGAGCGCGCCTTCGACCTGTTCACCCAGGCGAAACGCTCGTCGGACCGCTCCCAGGGCGGGCTCGGACTGGGTCTGGCGCTGGTGCGCAACCTGGTCGAGCTGCACGGCGGCACGGTCAGCTGCGCCAGCCCGGGGCCGGGGCAGGGCAGTACGTTCACGCTACGGTTGCCGCTGGCGGCCGCGGGCGCGCCCGCGCAGGGCGGCATCCGGGCCGAGCGCCGCGCGCCGCGCAGCCTGACCATCCTGGTGGTGGACGACAACGTCGACGCCGCCGACACGCTGGGAATGCTGCTCAAGGCTCAGGGCCACAGGGTGGAGGTCGAGCACGCGTCGTCGTCCGCGCTGGCGCGCTCGCGCAGCATGCGGCCGGACGTGTGCCTGCTCGACATCGGCCTGCCCGGGATGGATGGCAACGAGCTGGCGCGGCGCCTGCGCGCCCAGCCGGAGACGGCGCACAGCGTGCTGATCGCAGTGTCGGGTTATGGGCAGGCGCAGGACCGCCAGACGGCGCTGGCGGCGGGCTTCAGCCACCACCTGGTCAAGCCGGTGGATTTCGAGGCGCTGGCCGCGATGCTGGCGGGCATCCGCAGCCAGGCGGCAGCGCCGTCGGCAATGTCTTCTTAACGCATCTGCGTATAGTTCACCGGGATGAAGCGGTAGCCCTTGCCCTCGGTGCGCAGGTGGCCCAGGCCCGGGAACTGCAGATGGGCGCCGCCGATCAGCGAGCCGTCCTTCGCGGCCGCGTCGAACAGCTTTTTACGTGCCGCCGCCGCCGCTTTCTGGTCGCCGTCAAAGCCGATCGTCACCGCCGGGTTCTCGAACTGCACGGCCGCCACGTGGATCAGGTCGCCGATGAGGACCATCTTCTGGCCGCGGCTTTCCACCACGAAGGTGGTGTGGCCCGGCGTATGGCCGTGCCCGCCCACGGCGCGGATGCCCGGCGACATCTGCACGTCGCCCTCGAAGGTCTTGAACTTGCCGGCTTTGATGTACGGGTCGAGCGCGGCCATCGCGTTCTTGAACGTGTCTTTGCCTTCGGCAGGCGCCTTGTCCATGTTCGCCTGGCTCAGCCAGTAGTCGGCTTCCGCCTTGGCCGCGCGCACGATCGCGTTCGGGAAGACTATCTTCGACTGCGCCGTCAGGCCGCCCAGGTGGTCGCTGTGGAAGTGGGTCAGGTAGACCTCGTCGACCTGTTCCGGCGCATAGCCGGCCGCCTTCATGCTCGCCAGCAGCTTGCCCAGGGTCGGCCCGAACAGCACGCCGGCGCCGGTGTCGATCAGGATGAGTTTACTGCCGGTGTTGACCAGGAAGGCATTGTCCGAGGTTTCCAGCGGCGTCTTCAGGTGCGCTTTCGCCAGCGCCGCCTGGGTCTTCTCGGTCTTCTGCGTCAGCAGCTTGTCGACCGGCAGGTCGACCGTGCCGTCCGACAGCGGTGTGATCTCGAAGTCGCCCACCATCACGCGGTAGTAACCCGGCGCCGGGGTTTTCGCCATCGGCGCGGCGGCCAGGGCAGGGGCGGCGATGCAGGCGGCGGCGCAGGCGGCCGCGAGGGTACGCAAGGTGGAAGTCAGGTGTCCGGGCATGGGATCTCCAGTATGTTCAGGTGGAATATAAGACAAACAATATTGCGTATCCTACATCAACAGCCAGGGTGGAGTCCCGACTCCACGCGTAACGATGAACAACGCTACCGCCTCCCGCGTCCCGAGTCCACGCGTCAAGCCGGCACAGGCCAGCGCTTCGCGGCGCCAACGCCCGCGCCGTGCAGCCGCGCCGTGCAGCCGTATAATGGCGTTCTTTGCCCGAATTTCCCCCATGCGAGGAACTTTCACCCAATGGCTGCACGGCTTCCTGCCGCAGCCGCTCGCCGCCGGCCGGCTCGACCGCGTCCGCTCCGCCATCGGCGCCTCTGTCGCCCTGTTCCTCACCGCGCTCTTCACCCACCTGCTGGCGCCCGACCTGTCCGCCTGGCTAATCGCTCCGATGGGCGCTTCCGCCGTGCTGCTGTTCTGCGTGCCGGCCAGCCCCCTTGCCCAGCCGTGGTCCGTGGTGGGCGGGAATACCGTGTCGGCACTGGTCGGCGTGGCCTGTGCCCGGTTCGTGCCCGATTTCCTGCTGGCCGCCTCGCTTGCCGGTTGCCTGGCGATCGCGGCCATGTTCGCGCTGCGCTGCCTGCATCCGCCGGGCGGCGCGGTGGCGCTGACCGCGGTGCTGGGCGGGCAGGCCGTCAGCGACGCCGGCTTCCTGTTCCCCCTGAGCCCGGTGGCCCTGAACTGCGTGCTGATCGTGACCGTGGCCGTGCTCTACAACAACCTGACCGGGCGCCGCTATCCGCATGCCCAGCACGCGGCCGACAAGAACCTGCATGCCACCGGCGACCCGGCGCCCGAGACGCGCCTGGGCATCACCGAAGGCGACCTGGAGACGGCGCTGGCGCGCTACGGCGAGATCCTCGACGTCAGCCCGGACGACCTGCTGGCCATCGTCGAGGACGCGCGCCAGCTGGCGCTCGACCGCCACTTCCGTGAACGCACCTGCGCCGAGCTGATGTCGACCCACGTGGTGTCGCTGGCGCCGCGCGACACGCTGGCCCATGCGCGCGAACTGATGCTGCGCCACCGCCTGCAGGCGCTGCCGGTCCTCGACGAGGACCGCCATGTGCTGGGTGTGCTGGCGCAGGAAGACCTGCTGCGCCGGCAGGGCTGGGGCAGCAGCCTGCGCAGCCTGGTGCCGGGCGCAGCGCCGCGCGTGGCCGCCGTGATGCAGCCCAAGGTCGTCGCCCTCGACGCCGGCGCGCCGCTCGCCCAGCTAGTGCCGCTGCTGCGCGACGGGCGCTACCACCAGGTCGTGATCACGGGGAAGGGTGGGAAGGTGGTCGGGATCGTCAGCCGGTCAGATTTGATGGCTGCGCTGTGCGAGCAGTTGCTCGAGGCGGCCTGAGGAGGCCGCGCAGGCTGGGGTGGCCGGCCCACATGCGCACAGACGCGTGGAGTCCCGACTCCACGCGTTTACAAGCGGCGGCACAGCCGCGCCGCCAGGTATCACCGTGCCTTTGTCAGGCCGATTCCGCCCCGCAGCACTTCTTGAACTTCTTGCCGCTGCCGCAAGGGCAATCGTCGTTGCGGCCGACCTTCGGCGTCTCGTGGCGCACGGTCTCGACCGCGGCCTTGCGCAGCGGCAGCCAGTATTTGTAGATCGCCGGCAGGTTCGCCTCGACTTCCAGCGCCAGGTGGTGCGCCTTGGCCGGGTCTTCGACCAGCGGCAATTCTTCTTCCTCGATCTCGTCGGCGCCGAGCAGGTACAAAGGACGCATCAGTTCGGCCACTTCGGATTCCCAGATCGGATCCCAGGAGCCCGGACGCAGTTCCATGCCTTCCCAGAAGCCCCAGCACCAGGCCTCGGCGTCGATCAGGGTCTGGCCGTTGTGCTCGTGCTCGCAATACAGCGGTTCGAATTCCTTTGGCGCGACCTCGAAGGTGATCAGGACTTCGTTCATGAAGCGCATGATCAGGTTGACGATGCGCTCTTCTTCCTTCGCGTTCTTCCACTTCGGCGCGGCGCCTTCCTCGCCCCAGACGCGCGGCAGCCACTCGGCCGGCATGATGGTCTCCGGGCCGATGGCGATGGCCGTCAGGTAGCCGTGCAGGGTGTCCATCGTCATCGCGTCTTCCGGGCTGCGCTCGGAGAGGAGGAACTGGTCGAGTTCGTCGAATTCTTTTTCGGTGAGGGGCTGTTCGAGTTGCATAGGGTTGCTCTTGTTTCGGTGAATGTGCCAGTTTAACGCCTGCACGGGTCGGCGCGCACGAAATATGGCGCGCCGCCTTAGAATAGCGATCATGCATACCGAGTCTACTTCTTCCGCGTCCCCGGCGGCGCATCCGTTCTCCGGCCTTGGGCCGGACCAGGTGCTCGACGCCGTCGAGAGCGTCGGCCTGCGCGGCGACGGCCGCCTGCTGGCCCTGAACAGCTACGAAAACCGGGTCTACCAGGTGGGCCGGGAAGAGGGGGCGCCCGTGGTCGTCAAGTTCTACCGGCCAGCGCGCTGGAGCGACGAAGCCATCCTCGAAGAGCACGCGTTCGTCGCCGAACTGGCCGAGCGCGAGGTGCCGGTGGTGCCGGCGCGCGTGCTGGACGGGCGCACGCTGCACGCATTCGGCGGCTTCCGCTTCGCCGTTTTCCCGAGCCGCGGCGGGCGCGCGCCGGAACTGGACGACCCGAAGGTGCTGGAGTGGACCGGGCGCTTCATCGGCCGTATCCACGCCGTCGGCGCCATCGAGCCCTATGCGGTGCGCCCGGCGCTGGACCCGCGGACCTTCGGGCGCGAACCCTTCGACTACCTGCTGCGCCACGACTTCATCCCGCATGAACTGCGCGCGACCTATGCCAGCGTGGTCGAGCAGGCCCTGGCCGGCGTCGCACGCTGCTATGAGCGCGCCGGCGAGGTGCCGCCGATCCGCCTGCACGGCGACTGCCACGGCGGCAACGTGCTCTGGACCGGCGACGGCCCCCATTTCGTCGACTTCGACGACAGCCGCATGGGTCCGGCGGTGCAGGACCTGTGGATGCTGCTCTCGGGCGAACGGCAGGACATGGTGCGCCAGATGGCGGACGTGCTGGCCGGCTACGAGGACTTCTGCGACTTCGATCCGCGCCAGCTCTACCTGGTCGAGGCCCTGCGCACCCTGCGCCTGATCCACTACGCCGGATGGCTGGCGATGCGCTGGGACGACCCCGCCTTTCCCGCCGCTTTCCCCTGGTTCAACACGCAACGCTACTGGCAGGACCGCATCCTCGAGCTGCGCGAGCAGGTGGCACTGATGGACGAGCCACCGCTGTGGCCGGTCTGAACGCCACCTGAATGATGGAATTGGATGGCTTTTACCGCGCAGCTTCGCGTGACGTGTTTGCTGCGTTTCATTGATAATGGATCGCGTGCGCGGTGACTGCACACCAGCGCCAGCCTAACCGAGAAACGCCATGGAACCCGTACCCGCTCCTCACGACGATACCGACTTCACGATTGACCTGCCACCGGCGCCCGGCCGCCCGCTGCCGGGCGCGCCGACGCCGGCCGCCGCTGGTGCCGGCTCCGTCGCGGAGCGCGGCAGCGTCGAGAAAGTCGCGATCAAGGAGGCGATCGCGCGTGTCGAAGCCGAAGCCAAGGCGAACGTCGCCGCCGAAACCCGCGCCCATGCCGAGGCGCGTGCCCGTTCGCTGGCCGAAGAACGCGCCGCGCTCGATGCCGCCGCCGCCGCGGCCGCGCTGGCCAACGCCCAGGCATCGGAAGAAGCCATCGAAGCCAACCGCGACCGCCTGGAAACCCTGCGCGCCGCGGCCCAGGCCGCCGGCGAGCGGCTGGAAGCGATGCGCCAGGAAACCGCCGAGCTGCGCGCGCGCGTGCAGGCCGATACCGAAAGCCGGCTGGCGACCGAAGCGCGCTCGCGCGTGGCCGAAGAGGCGCGCCGCCGCGCCGCCGAACAGATCGAGGCCGAAGCGGCGATGGCGGCGGAAGCAGCCCGTGCCGCCGAGGAACTGCTGGTGCAGGCGGAGGACGCGCGGCGCCAGGCCGCGGAACGCGTCGCCGCCGTCCAGGCTGCGAGCGAAGCCGTGCTGCACAGCGCCAGTGCCGACGCCCGCGTAGCGGTGCTGGCGCGCGAGCGCGAGCGGGCCGAGAAGGCCGCCCGCCAGACGGCGGAAAAGCTGGCCGAGGCGGAAGCCGAAGCGCTGGAACTGGCCCTGCAGCGCGAGCGCGCCGACCAGGTCGCGCTGGCATCGGCCTTTGCCCGCGCCGCGGCCGAGGCGCGCGCCCTGGAAGAAGCGCGCGCGCTGGCCCATGTCGAACACGAACGCACGACGACCGCCCAGGCCCAGGCCGACTCGCAGCGGGTTGCCGCCGATACCCTGCGCGCCAGGCTGCAGCTGGAAAAGGAACTGCGCGACGCGGCCGTGCACCGCGAGCGGGTCGAGCAGATGGCTGCCGCCAGCGCCGAGGCACGGCGCGAGGCCGAGGCGCGCATCGTCGCCGCCACCGAGGCCCGGATCGAGGCCGACCGCAAGCTGCGCGAAGCGGCCGAGGCGCGCGTCCGGGCCGAGCAGGAAGCGGGAATGCAGGTCGAGGCACGCCTGCAGGCGGAAGCCGAAGCGGCGGCCCATGCGCAGCAGCGCGCCGAAGCGGACCGCCTGGCTGCCGAAGCGGCGGCGCTGGAAGCCGCGGAGCAGGAGCGCGAGCGGCAGCTTGCCGAGGAGCGCGCCCGTCAGGCACGGGAGGCAGCCGAAGCGCGCGCCGCGGCCAACACGGCGCAAGCGGCCGCGCTGGCGCTGGAAGCCGAACAGGCCGAGCTGGCACGCGCGGCGGCGGCGCTGGCCGAGCGCCATGCGCAGGAAGCGGGCCAGCTTGCCCAGGCCGAGCGCGAGCGTGTCGCCAGCGAGGAAGCGGCGCTGGCCCAGGTCGAGGAAAAGCTGGCGGCCGAGCGCGAACTGGCGGCTGCCGCGGCGGTCCGTGTCAAGGCGGAATTGCACGCGGCCTCGCTGCTGCGCGAGCAGGCCGAGGCCGAAGGCCGCATCGCCCAGGCCCGCCAGGCGGCGCTGGACGCGCAGCGCGAGGAAGCGGCCAAGGTCTTCGAAGAAGCGGCGCAGGCGGAAAGCGCCGCCGCGGCAAGCCAGGCGCAGGCCAGGGCCGCGGCCGAGCTGGCGCGGCTGCAGGCCGAGCGCGCGGCGCACGAGGAAGAACGCGCGCGCACCACCCGGGCCCTGGCCGAAGCCGAACAGGCAGCGGCGGCAGCTGCGCGCGAGGCGCAGGCACTGGCGCAGGCCGAACTGGCGGCCCAGCGCGAACGCCGGGAGGCCGAAACGCGTGCGCGGGAAGCGGCCGCGGCGCGCCTGGCATCCGAGCAGGAAGCGCTACTCGCCGCGCGCGTGCGCGCCGAAGCCGAGGAAGAGGCGGCGCGACTGGCGCGCGAGCACGAACTGGCGGAGGCGGCGGCGGCGCAGGCGACGCTGGAAAAACGCGACGCCCAGCGCGCCCTGCTCGAGCACGCCCAGGCGCATGCCGAGATGCAGCGCAAGACGGCCGCCACCACCCGGCAGATGGCCGACGCCCGCCGCGAGCTGCTGGAACTGGAAACGAAGCGGCTGGAAGAACAGGCCGCCGAGCTGTCGGCGACCGAAGACGCGATCAACGACCGCAAGGCCGAGGCACGCCAGCGCGCCGCCTCGGAAAACATCACCCGCGAAGTCCTGGGCCGCCTGAAGCAGCTGCCCTCGGCGCAACAGGCCGCCGCGCGGCTGGCGGAAGTGATCATGAACCAGCGGCGCTCGGGGAACGAATAGTCAGGAATCGGCGACGGCGCTGAGCGCAGGGACGTAGCGTGGACGGCTCTGCCGTCCACGCGTTCAACTAGCGCTAGGTAATTCGAACACCCAAGCGTCGCTGCCTAAGTCATCCGCGAAACGGTAAATCTTTCGACACGCTGACGTGCGTTGAACGCGTGAGCGGGATTTTAGTCCCCCGAACTAGAATCCCGCTCACCCTACGTCCCTGCGATTGATATCGCTGGTATATCACCCATTACTGGTGATACGCCTCTCCTATCACTGCATCGCCGCCGGCGCATCGCTCGGCGCCACCGGGTTCTTCGGTCCGGTATTCACGCTGCTGACGAAATACTGGGTCTCTCCGAAGCAGGTGGTCGGCACGCCGCGGTGCTGTTCGTAGCTGATCTCGACGCGCTGGCCCATGGTGGACTGCAGCTTCTGCACCAGGCTCTCGTCGCGCACGGTGAAGGCGAAGCGCTCGGGAATCGCGCCCGGCATGCTCGAGAGCAGGATCTCGCCCTCCCAGGTCTTGCACAGCCAGCCCTTCTTCGAGAACTTCTGCAGGTAGCCGGCGCGCGTGCCTTCGGAATACGACCATGTCAGGGTGAACCAGGTGTACAGCCCGAACACGACGACAAGGGCGACGATCAGGGAGAGCAGGATGGCGACGGTGCGTTGCGGCAGGGCTTTCGGCATAGTGTGTTATTCGTGAGTTGGAAGGAGCGAGGCAGGACAGTCCTGGCACGCATGCCGGGGCTGTCGAGCCAGCGATGTCGCCATTCTGCCACGCTCGCCCGGATTGTCAAAACGGCAGTGCGCAGAGTGGCTTGATTCAGGCCCGCATCAGGCGATTTCCGCCTTGGCGCGTGCTTCTTCCAGTTCGGTGCGCTTGCGGTAGCGGATCGACGACCACAGCGAGACCAGGATGAAGGCGAGCCCGGACAGGCCCGTGAACCATTCCGGGATATGGTAATGTACGTTGGCGAACATGATCAGCGCCAGGATGCCGATCGCATAGTGGGCGCCGTGCTCGAGGTAGACGAATTCCTGCAGCGTGCCCTTGTAGACCAGGAACACCGTCATCGAGCGCACGAACATCGCGCCGATCGCCAGGCCCAGCATGATGATGACGACGTCGTTGGTGATGGCAAAGGCGCCGATCACGCCGTCGAAGCTGAACGAGGCATCCAGCACCTCCAGATAGAGGAAGCCGCCGATGCTACCCTGGGAGATCATCTTGCCGATCGCCGGGTCTTCTTCCTCTTCCTCGAGCAGGCTGCTGATCCAGTTCACGCCGATATAGATCAGCACTCCGACCACGCCGGCGGTCAGCACCGGCAGCTTGCGTTCCTCGGGCATCAGGCTCATCGCGAAGAACACGGCCAGCAGGGTCAGCAGGGTGGCCAGCCCCTCGGAGCCGTACTTGCCCACCTTTTTCTCGAACCAGCCGATCCAGTGCAGCTCCTTCTGCTCGTCGAACAGGAAGTTCAGGAAGACCAGCATCAGGAAGGCGCCGCCGAAGGCCGACACTTCCGCGTGGTGCTCGGTCAGGTGGCGCGAGTATTCGTCGGGGGTTTCGATCGCCATGTTCCACACGTCGACCAGCCCGAGCCCGGTGGCGACCGAGACGATCACGAGCGGGAACAGCAGGCGCATGCCGAACACCGCCACCAGGATGCCGACGGTCAGGAAGAGCTTGCGCCAGAATTCGTTCCAGTGCTTCAGCACCGACGCATTCACGACCGCATTGTCGAACGACAGCGAGACTTCGAGCACCCCGAGCACGGCCGTGATCCACAGGGCGCTGGCCAGGCCGGCCATGCCGCCGCGCTCGTAGCCCCACCAGCCGGCCAGAATCATCAGCACGACAGTCACAGCAATCGATATCCGGAAGTGCCGCATGTTTCTTCCTTTCATGTTGGTTGAAATGCCACAGTTCAGGTCATCTTACGCGCCGCTCCATGAAAGTGGCGCAGCGCAGGTCGCCCATGGTCTACTGCTTCTGCCATAATTCCGCCCGGCATAAATGATGCGCCCGGCATCGACACTCCGTACCACCAAAGGACCTCATGGACTTCGCTTACCTCATCACGCCGTTTTTGACCTGGATGGTCGTCGGCCCGATCAAATTCCTGATCACCAGCGCGCGCCAGCGGCGCTGGGCATTCAACCTCGTCGGCAATGGCGGCTTTCCCAGCAACCATAGCTCGGTCGTCACCAGCATGGCGACGCTGATCGCGCTGCGCGAGGGGATCGATCATCCGGCCTTCGGCGTGGCGGTGACGCTCGCCTTCATCGTCATGATCGACGCCAACAGCCTGCGCCAGCACGTGGGCCGCCAGGCCGCCGCCATCAACCGCCTGGCCATCGCCGTCACCGGCCACATCACGCTGCGCGAGCGCATGGGCCACACCCTCGTCGAGATCGGCGGCGGCATCGTCACCGGCATCGGCATGGGCTTCCTGATTAACTATCTCTTCAGCGCCTGAGCAGGCCGCGACACGGGATGAACCGTAGGGTGGACGGCGTATCGCAGAGGTCTTTTTCGGACCCATTTCGCTCCAGCACGTGCAGTCTGTCGCGCCAGAATGCAGTTCATCCATACAAAACCACACTGGGCGGGATCGTCAATTGACTGGTGTGGCCCCCTCCAGGATACTGCCCGCTGAAGATGTCTATTCAAATTTTATAAAAACATTCAGCGTCCAGAACGGGAGATCCATTCATGCTGCGCAACACTCTACTCGTCCTCGCCATCGCGTCCGCTCTGGCCGCCTGCGGCAAGGAGGCGGAAGACCCGAAGGCCGAGGCCAAGGACAATAAACCGAGCCAGCTGCTGGTTGCTCCCCAGGACCTGCTGACGGTACAAAGCGATGCGCTTGCCTCCGGTCCGGTGATCACCGGTTCGATCCAGCCGGAACGCCGCGCCGACCTGCGCGCCGAGGTGTCCAGCATCGTGCTGCAGGTGCTGAAGGAAAACGGCGACCCGGTCAAGCGCGGCGACCTCCTGGTGAAACTCGACGAGACCGCGATCCGCGACAGCCTGCTGTCGGCCGACGAAGCGGTGCGCGCCGCCGGCCAGGCACTCGACCAGGCGAATCGCCAGCTCGAGCGCCTGAAGACCCTGCGCGCCTCGGGCATGACCTCGGCCGCGGCCCAGGACGAAGCCGAAGTGCGCCGCAACACGGCCCTGAGCGAAGTGTCGGCCGCGA
>JBBWZO010000347.1:0-25018 GCA_039649125.1 Massilia sp.
CAGCGCGCTTCATGGTGCACAAGTCGCACGCGACGGCCTCGCCCGGTTCGCGGCCCGATGCGCTCAACATCATCGTCGAGGGCCTGCGGGCCGACGATGCGCGTACCGAGTCGATTTTGCGCAAACATGTCGAGCTGACGCCCGAGCAGTGGGCGATTCACCAGTACTCCGACCTGCACCTGAATTCGCGCGACGCCAAGAGCGCCGGCATGATCAACGAGGTGGCCGACTTCGCGCCGCCGAAGGGCGCGATCCTGCGCAATATCTGAGCCGGCTGGTTCGGCTTTTTACTTGCGACCGTGCATTCGGCATTTTATTCGGGCATGCAGATATAATTGGCCAATTGGCGTTCGCATGCAAATAGCCTTTGCATATCGGAGCACTCGGCCATATTCATTTTTCGATAGCCCGGCAATAAAAGAAAAAATGGAAACCGGGCAGTAATGATCATGTCATTCAATCGAATTATCAAAATGAATTAAAAAAGCCCGGGCGAACAGCGCACCGGGCTTTTTTGATTACCGTCGCATCAGCGGACGGCAAGGAAGCGCATCAGCGCTTGTCGTTCTTGTGGCTTTGGCGGCCGGCCGCGGCGTGCTGTTCCGGCGTGCCGCCGCGCATGCCCGAGCTGCCGCCGGAGCGCGAACCCGAGCCCGAGCCGGACTGCTTGTTGCCGTCGTTCTTGTGGCTCTGGCGCCCGGCTTCGGCGTGCTGTTCCGGGGTGCCGCCGCGCATGCCCGAGCCGGAGCCCGAACGCGAGCCCGAACCCGAGCCGGATTGCCTGTTGCCGTCGTTCTTGTGGCTCTGGCGACCGGCTTCTGCATGCTGCTCAGGGGTGCCGCCTTGCGTGCGTTTTTGATTCGAGGCCATGATTATTTCCTTTCAATGTAGAAAAGCCAGTGCTACTCACCAAACTACTGCCTGATTTATTGCAGCAGTAGTTTTCGGTGGTGCAATCATGCGAGCCGAACAGTTTAGCCGGTATCGGATGAGCGCCTGAGCCCGTGTAGGATGCTTACCTACATATAGAAAATAATCGCTAATTTAAATTCGTCAATGTATTTCGCTTGAATCGCTCAGAATTCTTCCCAACCCATGTCCGCTTTGGCGGTGCGCCGGATTGGGGTCACCGTGTTTGCGGTTTTTGCCGTTTTTGCTGCAGCGGGCGGGGCGCTCTTGCGTGCCGCGGGCGCAGCCTCGCGCACGGCCGCCAGCTTCGGCGCCGCCAGGGAACGGTTGGGCGCCGCCGCCGCTGCACCGGTCGTGGCGGGCGCCTTGTCGGTGGCCAGCATGAAGTCGCCGGTAGCGCGCGTGAGGGCCGCGGCCTGGTCGCGCACCGAGGCCGCGACGGCGGCCGACTGCTCGACCAGCGCCGCATTCTGCTGGGTCGCCTGGTCCATCGCGGCGATCGCCTTGTTCACCTGTTCGATGCCGGCGGTCTGCTCGGCGCTGGCGTCGGCGATCTCGGCGATGATGTCGGTCACGCGCTTGACGCTGGAGACGACTTCCTCCATCGTGCGCCCGGCCTTGTCGACCAGCGTCGTGCCGGCGTCGACCTTGGCTACCGAATCGTCGATCAGCGCCTTGATCTCCTTGGCCGCGGCGGCCGAGCGCTGCGCCAGGTTGCGCACCTCGGAGGCGACCACGGCAAAGCCGCGTCCCTGCTCGCCGGCGCGGGCGGCTTCCACGGCCGCGTTCAGGGCCAGGATGTTGGTCTGGAACGCGATCCCGTCGATAACGCCGATGATTTCGGCGATCCGTTTCGAGGAATCGTTGATCGAGGCCATGGTCCCGACCACGTCGCCCACGACTTCGCCGCCCTTCACCGCCACGTTCGATGCCGACAGCGCCAGCTGTCTGGCCTGGTGGGCATGCTCGGCGTTCTGGCGCACGGTGGCCGTCAGTTCGTCCATCGACGAGGCGGTTTCCTCGAGCGAGGCGGCCTGCTGCTCGGTGCGGCTGGAGAGGTCCATGTTGCCGGTTGCGATTTCGTCGCTGCCGGTGGCGATCTGGCCCGCCCCGGCGCGCACCTCGCCGATGGTCGCCGCCAGTCTGGCCGCCATGGCAGTCAGGGCCTCGGTCAGCGCATTGGCGCCGGCCTGGGCGCCGATTGGCGCGGCACGCACGCGCAGGTCGCCCTCGGCCAGGCGCTGTGCCAACTGCAGGGCGTCGCGCAGCGGCCGGCCGGACTCGCTCGCCAGCCAGGCTGCCAGCGCCGCGGCCATGCCGAAGCCGGCGGCAAGGAAAAGCAGGGCGCCCGTGCGCACCGGCGCGGCAGCGTCGCCAAGACGCGCCAGCATCCACAACACGGGGGCGGCGGACAGCGCGAAAAGCAGCGCGAGTGCGCCAACGATCTTGATCCTGGTGTCGAGCTGTCGAAACTGTTTCATGGAAGCTTCCTCGGGCGGATGGTGAAATGGACCTTGTCATGTTAGGGAAAGGAAAGGGCTGGCGCTTGTCTTGGCTCAACTGAAAAGATGCCAAGAGGACATTTTAGGCGGCCGGCCCGGCCGGCGTGTGGTATTCGCATGACGCACCCGTCCGGCCTGAGTGGGCTTGTCGCCGTTATTATTGCTTTTCGAAAATAATGTGCCCAATGGATGGGCCGGCGCCGGTGCGCCAGCCGACGAATCCCAGCCATGGCGCCTACCGCAACCGACAGCCTCGATTCCAGCACTAATCTTGTAAAACCCGCTGCGACGCCCGCGCCGCCGCGCGCGGTGTTGACCGAACTCGTCCGGACAGCAAGCGCCGCCGCCGGGCGGGTGGGCGCGATGGCCAGCCGCTTCGCCGCGGCCCTGCTCGACACGACCACCGCGGGCAACGATACCGCCCTGGCATACCGCCGTACCAGGGCCGGCAGGCCGCTCGGCGCGCCAGGCGGTCGCCTTGCGCGTGGCCGACGGCGAACTGGTGGCCGTCGTCTCCGGCTTCCTCGAACGGCGCTGGGTCGACGTGCTGACCTTTGCCTGGGATGATCGAGGACGAACGTCCGGGCGCGCTCGAGCACGCCACTCGCGCCATGGACGACCTGGTGTGGACGGTGAAGCCGAAGGCGAGCCCCGGCAGCGTGCGCAAGGTCAAGCTGGCCCGGGTGAGTCCGCTGCGCATGCTGTTCATCTTTTCGGGCGGCGCCCGCCAGGAAGCCTTCTCGCTGCCGGCCGAGAAGCTCGCGCAGGCCTCCGGCAGCGGCAGCGTCAAAGTCCTCGCGCTCGAGGGTGTTGTCGGCCGGGTGCTGACCGAAGCCATGCAGGCCATGAACGATCCCGACTCGGCTCGACGACACGCGGCCGGCTGAAGCAGGTTGGTGCCTCTATTTCCTTCGGTTAATCTTCTGTAAAATGTCGCCGCCCCGGGGGGCAGCCGATTGGTGCTCCCCCCGGTACGCTTGCGTCCGCCTATGCCAAACTTGGCCGAAATGCAAGCAACAGATGATATGATTCCCCCTTTAACGATTCCCTGACAGCCGAAGCAAGGTGCGACTATCTTCCATTAAATTGTCGGGATTTAAGTCTTTCGTCGATCCCACCAACTTCCAGGTGCCTGGGCAGTTGGTCGGTGTCGTCGGCCCGAACGGATGCGGCAAGTCGAACATCATCGATGCCGTACGCTGGGTGCTGGGCGAATCGAAAGCGTCCGAATTGCGCGGCGAGTCGATGCAGGACGTGATCTTCAACGGCTCGACGCACCGCAAGGCCTCGGGCCGCGCCTCGGTCGAGCTGGTGTTCGACAACAGTCTCGGCAAGGCCGCCGGCCAGTGGGGGCAGTACGCCGAAATCGCCGTCAGGCGCACCCTCACGCGCGACGGCACCTCCACCTATTACATCAATGGCCAGCCGGTGCGCCGGCGCGACATCCAGGACATCTTCCTCGGCACCGGCCTCGGCCCGCGTGCCTACGCCATTATCGGCCAGGGCAAGAACGCGCGCATCATCGAATCGCGCCCGGAAGAGCTGCGCGTGTTCCTGGAGGAGGCGGCCGGCGTCTCGAAATACAAGGAGCGGCGCCGCGAGACCGAGAACCGCCTGTCCGACACGCGCGAGAACCTGCTGCGGGTCGAGGACATCCTGCGCGAGTTGAACGCGAACCTGGAAAAGCTCGAGGCCCAGGCGGCGGTGGCGAACCGCTTCCACCAGCTGCAGGCCGACCAGGAAGAGAAGCAGAAGCTGCTGTGGCTGCTGCGCAAGAACGAGGCGCAGGCCGAACAGGCCCGCTACTTCCGCGAGATGGAAGAGGCGCAGAACAGCCTGGAAGAGCAGACGGCGAAGCTGCGCAACGTCGAACTGGAGCTGGAACACCTGCGCCAGCACCATTTTGCGGTGGGCGACCGCCTGCACACGGCGCAGGGCGCGCTCTATCAAACCAACTCCGAGATCGGCAGCCTGGAAGCGCAGATCAAGTTCGTGATCGAGTCGCGCACCCGACTGCAGACCCAGCTCGGCACCCTGGCCGCCCAGCGCGATGGATGGCTGGCGCAGGCGCAGGAATACGAGGAGCAGATCGAGGAAGCGACGTACCGCGCCGAGGAACTGGCGGCGCGCGCCGAAGGCGCCCAGATCGCGGTCGAGGCGCAAAGCGAGCGCCTGCCCGAACTCGACGCCGCCTGGCGCGAAGCCCAGCGCCGCAGCGAGGAAGCGCGTGCGCGCATCGGCGAAGTGCGCCAGCGCATCGAACTGGCCGCGGCCCACGGCCGCAACGCCGGCAACATCCTGAACGGCCTGGCCACCCGGCGCGAGCGACTGCAGGCGGAAAAGAAGGCGCTGGCCCCGCCCGACAGCGCGCACCTGGCCAACCTGCGCATGCAGCTGGAGGAAAAGCAGCAGGCGCTGGAAGAACAGACGATGCTGCAGGAAGAGGCGGCCGCAAGCCAGGACCTGCTTGATACGGAGCGGCGCGAGGCCCACGCCCAGGCCCAGCGCGAGTCCGCCACGAACGCCCAGCTGGAGGCGCGCCTGTCGGCCTTGAAACAGCTGCAGGAGCGCGTGCAAACCCAGGGCAAGGTCGCGCCCTGGCTCAAAAAACACGAACTCGACACGCTGCCGCGCCTGTGGCAGAAGGTGAACATCGAAGAAGGCTGGGAGACGGCGCTGGAAGCGGTGCTGCGCGAGCGCGCTGGCGCGCTCGAGCTGTCGAACATCGAGTGGGCCAAGGCTTTCGCCGGCGACGCGCCGCCCGCGCGGCTGGCGCTGTACGCACCGGCACCAGGGGCCCCGAGTGCGCCGGACATCGTGGGCCTGAAGTCCTTCGCCAACCTGCTGAAGCTGAACGACCCCGGCCTGCGCGGCGTGCTGAACGACTGGCTGCACCTGGTGTTCGCGGCCGAGACGGCGACCGAGGCCTTCGCCGAACGCGCCCGCCTGCCGCAGGGCGGCAGCTTCGTCACGCGCCAGGGCCACGTCATCACGGCGTCGAGCGTGCGCTTCTACGCGGCCGATGCCGAGCAGGACGGCATGCTGGCGCGCCAGCACGACATCGACAACACGGCCACGCAGCTGCGCGCCCAGGCCCTGCTGCTGGACGAGGCGCGCACCCGCGCCACCCGTGCCGACGCGGCGGTGACGGAACTGACGCGCCGGCTGCAGGACGCGCGTGCGCGCATCGCCACCCTGCAGCGCGAGACCCATGCCCTGCAGATCGAGGTCGTGCGCCAGGGCGAGGTCGAGGCGCGCTTCAACCAGCGCAGCAGCCAGATCGACGTGGATCTCGCCGAGATCGCGGCCCAGGAAGAAGAGCAGCGCATGATCCAGCAGGAGGCGGAACAGCAGTTCGAGGAGCTCGACATGGAGCTGGCCGAGCTGCAGGGCGGCTTCGAGGATGGCCAGACCCTGTTCCTGCAGCGCGAGTCGGCCCTGGCCGAGGCGCGCGACAAGCTGCGCGAACTCGAACGCGGCGCCCAGGAAGCCCTGTTCGCGGAAAAGACCGGCCGCGCCAGGATCGAAGAGCTGCGGCGCAGCATCGCCACGGCCACGGCGCAGGCGGCCCAGGTGGCCGAAAGCCTGGCCGGCGGCCAGGCCGAGCTGGCGGCGCTCGAGAGCGGCACCGCCCACGAGGGCCTGCAGGAACTGCTGGAACGGCGCACCGCGCAGGAAAAGGCGCTGTCCGATGCCCGCCACGAACTCGACCAGGTGGCGCAGGCCTTGCGCCACGCCGAGGAAGGGCGCATGGGCACCGAGCGTTCGCTGCAGCCGCAGCGCGACCGCATCACCGAAATGCAGCTCAAGGAGCAGGCCGCGCGCCTGAACCAGGAGCAGTTTGCCGAAGCCCTGGGCGCCACCGGCGCCGACGAAGCGGCGCTGGCGGAAAAGCTCAACCCGGACCTGAAACCCCAGTACCTGCAGGGTGAAGTGACGCGCCTGACCAATGCGATCTCGGCGCTGGGCGCGGTCAACCTGGCGGCGGTCGAGGAACTGGCCACGGCCACCGAGAGAAAACGCTTCCTCGATTCGCAGAACGCCGACCTGAACGAGGCCATCGCCACGCTCGAAGACGCGATCCGCCGCATCGACAAGGAAACGCGCGACCTGCTGCAGGACACGTTCGACCGCGTCAACCAGCAGTTCTCGGAGCTGTTCCCGATCCTGTTTGGCGGCGGCAACGCAAAGCTGGTGATGACCGGCGACGAAATCCTCGACTCCGGTGTGCAGGTGATGGCCCAGCCGCCGGGCAAGAAGAACGCGACCATCCACCTGCTGTCGGGCGGGGAGAAGGCGCTGACGGCGACCGCGCTGGTGTTTTCGATGTTCCGCCTGAACCCGGCGCCGTTCTGCCTGCTGGACGAGGTGGACGCGCCGCTGGACGATGCCAATACCGAGCGCTTCTGCCGCATGGTCAAGCGCATGTCCGAACATACCCAATTCCTTTTCATCTCGCACAATAAGATTGCGATGGAAATGGCCAACCAACTGATCGGTGTGACGATGCAGGAGCAGGGCGTATCGCGCATCGTGGCGGTGGACATGGAGTCCGCCGCCCATTTCGCACAAGAGGCACAAGCAGCATGACAGACTTTCAAATGAGCCTGATCGCGGCGGGCGGCGTATTCGTCGTCGGCGTCATCACCTACAACAAGTGGCAGGAGCACAAGGCGAGAAAGAGCGTCGAACGTGCCTTCTCGAACGACCATGACGACGTGCTGATGCGTGAGGACACGGTGGGCGCCGAGCGCGCCGAACCGGTGCTCGACGTCGGCGGCATGCCGGGCGCGGAAAGCGCCGAGCCGAGCTTCGGCGCCCAGGCCGGCGCCCCGGTCGGCGGTGCGGGCGCGGCCGGAGGCGGCGATGCGGGCGGTGATACGGGCAGCGGTGCCGCCGAGGCGCTGGCCCCGGCCGCACCGCTGCCGGGCGTGAGCGCCGAGACGCCGCCGGCGGAGGTGGCCGAGAACCTGGTCGACCCGCTGATCGACTGCCTGCTCCCGCTGGCACTGGAAGGCGCCGCGCGCGGCGACCGCATCCTGCCCTCGCTGCTGAAACTGCGCCGCGTCGGCAACAAGCCGATCCACTACGTCGGCCTGGCCGTGAACGGCGACTGGGAGCCGATCGTGCACGGCGGCGTTTACACCAGGCTGCAGGCCGGGGTGCAGATGGCCACCCGCACCACCGCGCTGAACGAACTGGAATACTCGGAACTGGTCACGCGCCTGCGCGCCGTGGCCGACGAGATCGGCGCCGAGCCGGAAGTGCCGGACATGATCGAGGTGATGAGCGAAGCGCGCACCCTGCACAAGTTCGTCGCCGGCCACGACGCCCAGCTGGGCGTGAACCTGAAATCGAACGGCGCGCCGTGGGCGATCTCGACCCTGATCGGCGTGCTCGAGAACGCGGGCTTCGACGTGGGGCAAAGCGGCCGCTTCACCATGCCAGATGGGGCGGGCGGCGTGCTGTTCACGCTGTCGACCAACGTGACGCTGGGCGCCGACACCACCGACCGCCTGACCCTGCTGCTCGACGTGCCCTGCGTGGCCCCGGAGCGCGACGGCTTTGCCGCCATGGTGCGCTGCGCCAAGGAACTGGGCCTGCGCCTGGACGGCGCGGTCGTGGACGACTTCGAGCAGCCGCTGCTCGATTCGACCCTGGAAGAAATCGCCGGCCAGGTGAAGGAGTTCTACGCCGAGATGGAAGCGGCCGACATCCCGGCCGGATCGACCCGCGCGCTGCGCCTGTTCAGCTGAGGTGCGGATGAGCGATCAACTGGACAACCAGGACGCAGCTCAGGATGCAACTGAGGACCACCTGGCGCGCATGGCATGGCTGGTCGAGGAACTGAACCGCCATATCTACGACTACCACGTGCTCGACGCGCCGACGATTCCGGATGCCGAATACGACCGCCTGTTCCGCGAGCTGCAGGAACTGGAAGCGGCGCATCCGGAAGCGGTGACGCAGGACACCCCGACCTCGCGGGTCGGCGCCGCGCCGATCCCCGAGTTCAGGCAGGTGACGCACGCGGTGCCGATGCTCTCGCTGAACAACGGCTTCAGCGACGAAGACGTCGACAACTTCGACCGGCGCGTGCGCGAAGGCCTGGATGTGGGCGCGCGCGAGGTCGCCTATGCGGCCGAGCTGAAATTCGACGGCCTGGCGATGAGCCTGCGCTACGAGAAGGGCGTGTTCGTGCAGGCCGCCACCCGCGGCGACGGCTATACCGGCGAGGACGTGACCGCCAACATCCGCACCGTGCGCGTGATTCCGCTGCGCCTGCACGGCAGCGACATTCCGGACGTGCTGGAAGTGCGCGGCGAAGTCCTGATGTTCAAGGACGATTTCGCGAAACTGAATGCGCGCCAGCGCGAAGCCGGGCAGAAGGAATTCGCCAACCCGAGGAACGCCGCCGCAGGCAGCCTGCGCCAGCTCGACGCGCGCATCACGGCCCAGCGCAAGCTGCGCTTCTTCGCCTACGGCATCGGCCTGCTGGAAGGGGCGCTTGAAAGCTTCCCTATGCCCGATTCGCACTCGGCGGTGCTCGACTGGTTCGACCGGCTCGGCCTGCCCGTATCGAAGGAGCGCGCCGTCGTGACCGGCCGCGACGGCCTGCTGGCCTATTACCGCGACATCGGTTCGCGCCGGCCCGCGCTGCCCTACGAGATCGACGGCGTCGTCTACAAGGTCGACCGCGTGGCCGACCAGCGCGCGCTCGGCTTCGTGTCGCGCGCGCCGCGCTTCGCGCTGGCGCATAAATTCCCGGCCGAGGAAGCACTGACGACCGTGTCCGCCATCGACGTCCAGGTCGGCCGCACCGGAGCGATTACGCCGGTGGCGCGCCTGGTGCCGGTGTCGGTGGGCGGCGTCACCGTCACCAACGCCACCCTGCACAATGAAGACGAAGTCCGCCGCAAGGACGTGCGCGTCGGCGATACCGTGATCGTGCGCCGCGCCGGCGACGTGATTCCGGAAGTGCTGGGCGTGGTGCTGGAGCGCCGCCCGCAGCCCGAGCCGCCTGTGTACGCGCTGCCCGCCACCTGCCCGGTGTGCGGCTCGCACGTGGTGCGCGAAGAGGGCGAAGCGGTGGCGCGCTGCTCCGGCGGGCTGTCGTGCGCGGCCCAGCGCAAGGAGGCGATCCGCCACTTCGCGGGACGCCGGATGATGGACATCGAAGGCCTGGGCGACCGCTACATCGACAGCCTGGTCGAGTGCAACCTGATCCACGGCGTGGCCGACCTGTACAAGCTGACGCTGGACGACCTGCTCACGATGAAGCGGATGGCCGACGAGCGCGACGCCGCTGTTGGCGCCCCTGGCGAAGCTGGCGCCGCTGGTGTCGCTGCCCCTGCAGCCACGCCGGAGTCCGCCAAACAGGGCAAGGTCGCCACCAAGTGGGCCGACAACCTGCTCGGCGCGATCGCCGCCAGCAAGCACCCGCCGCTGGAGCGCCTGCTGTTCGCGCTCGGCATCCGCCACGTCGGCGAGTCGACCGCCAAGACCCTGGCCGACTGGCTGGGCAGCCTGGCGCTGGTGCGGCGCGCGCCGGTGGCGCTGCTGCGCGTGCTGCCGGACATCGGCGGCACCGTGGCCGAGTCGATCGCCGAATTCTTCGCCGAGGAAAAGAACCAGCGCGCCATCGACGCGCTGCTGGCGACCGGCGTTGCGCCCCAGGGCGAGCATCCGCCCAAGGCCCAGCTGCGCGAGAAGCTCGGCGAGGTCGAACTGCTGGCCGCGCTCGGTATCCCGAAGCTGACCGAGCCGCGCGCACGCCAGCTGCTCGACGGCCGCTCGCTCGACGACCTGGTGCACCTGAAGGTGTTCGGGGTCTTTGGCTTGCCGGCGAACGTTGTCGCCTCACTCGAGGAATGGATGGCGGCGCCGGGCAAGCGCGAGGCGCTGGCCGAACTCGCCGCGCTGCGCCGCGAACTGCTGGAAGCCCTGCCGCAAGAGGCCGCTGCGCCCGAAGGCGCGTTGAGCGGCCAGACCTTCGTCCTGACCGGGACCCTGCCGACCATGTCGCGCGATGCGGCCGCGGCGCTGATCGAGGCGGCCGGCGGCAAGGTGTCCGGTTCGGTCTCGAAGAAGACCTCGTATGTGGTCGCGGGCAGCGACGCGGGCAGCAAGCTGGCCAGGGCGGAAACCCTCGGCGTCACCGTACTCGACGAAGCCGGGCTGCTGGCGCTGCTGAGCCAGGTGAGCGGCAACAAACAACCTGTAGAAGAGGTGAACGATGAACCGAATCCGTAAGGCAGTCTTTCCCGTTGCCGGCCTGGGCAGCCGCTTTCTCCCTGCCACCAAGGCGCAGCCGAAAGAAATGCTGCCGATCGTCGACAAGCCGCTGATCCAGTACGCGGTCGAGGAGGCCGTGGCCGCCGGCATCACCGAGATGATCTTCATCACCGGGCGCAACAAGCGCGCCATCGAAGACCATTTCGACAAGGCCTACGAACTCGAAGCGGAGCTGGAAGCGCACAACAAGCAGGCGCTGCTCGACCTGGTGCGCGAGGTGATCCCGAAGAGCATCGCCTGCATCTATATCCGCCAGTCGGCGCCGCTGGGCCTCGGGCACGCGGTGCTGTGCGCGCGGCCGGTGGTCGGCGAAGAGCCCTTCGCCGTGCTGCTGGCCGATGACTTCATGGATACCGGCAGCGACCATAAGCCGGTGCTGGCGCAGATGACGGAAGTGTTCGGTTACGAACAATGCAGCGTGCTGGCGGTGCAGGACGTGCCGCGCGCCCAGACGCGCCAGTACGGCATCGTCTCGGCGAGCGCCTACCGCCCGAACCTCGAGCTGGTGTCCGGCATCGTCGAAAAACCCCAGCCCGAGGAAGCGCCCTCGACCCTGGCCGTCGTCGGCCGCTACGTGCTCAGCGGCGCGATCTTCGACCACCTGGAAAACCTCGGCGCCGGCAGCGGCGGCGAAATCCAGCTCACCGACGGCATCGCCTCCCTGATGCGTGCCGAACGCGTGCTCGCCTACCGCTATGCCGGACGGCGTTATGATTGCGGCTCCAAGCTTGGCTACCTGGAGGCGACCGCCGCGATGGGGCTGAAGCACCCGGAGACGGGCGCGGGTTTCCGCGCCTTCCTGTCCCAACTGGCGCGTCCGGACAATGAGGAGAACGGCGATGGCGGTACGTGAGATATTGAAGATGGGCGACCCGCGCCTGCTGCGCGTGGCCGAGCCCGTGGTTGACTTCGGCACGCCGGAACTCGAAGCGCTGGTCGCCGACATGTTCGAGACCATGCATGCCGTCAACGGGGCCGGCCTGGCCGCCCCGCAGGTCGGCGTCAACCTGCAACTGGTGATCTTCGGCTTCCAGCACAACGCGCGTTATCCGGACGCGCCGCAGGTGCCGGAAACCGTGCTGCTGAACCCCGTTCTCACCCCCTTGTCGGACGAGATGGAAGAGGGTTTCGAAGGCTGCCTGTCGGTGCCTGGCCTGCGCGGCAGCGTGCCGCGCTACACCCGCCTGCGCTACGAAGGCGCGGACCAGTACGGCAAGCCGATCCGCCGCGACGTGGATGGCTTCCATGCGCGCGTGGTGCAGCACGAGGTCGACCATTTGCTCGGCATGCTGTACCCGATGCGGATCAAGGACTTCTCGCGCTTCGGGTTCACCGAGGTGATGTTCCCGGGGCTCGACCCAAAGTCGGACGATTGACTGGATGCTTGAATGAGCGAAGTACAGAGTAATTCCTCCCCCTCGAAGCTCGAGGTCAGCATCGACGGCGACGTCCTCCTCGTCGAGCAGCAGGGCGAGATGACGGAAGAGGCACTGCGCCTGTGCCAGCAGCGCGTGCTCGAGCTGGCGCACACGACCGGCCTGCGCCGCGTGCTGTACGACGCGCGCGCCATGATCGCGCCCGAAGCGAGCCTGGTGCTGACGCAGCAGGAGCTCGACGACCAGTTGGGCGCCCTGAAACTGCGCCGCGCCATCGTCGTGCCGGGTACGAAGATCGCCTACCTGGCGCGCATCGCGTTCTTCGAGAGCGAAGACCGGGTGTTCTACGACGACATCGACGCGGCGCGTGCCTGGCTGCGCGAGGACGCATGAGTGCCGGCAGGTAAAGCGTAGCCGCCGGCCGCCGGCCGCCGGGCATGGCCCTCACTTGACCGAGAAGCGTACGCTGACGGCCTTCTTGTCGGCGAAGGTCACGGCGGCGACCGCCTTGCTGCCGGCGGCCAGGGTGGCGCCCCTGGCGACGAGGGTGTTGTTGCCGCCCGCGGCCAGCGGCAGCGCCGTCTTCTCGGTGCCCTTCAATACGGTCAGGGTGCCGCTGGCGCCGGCGGTGGGCAGGTCCTTGCCGTGGTCGTCGACATAGATCGTCGTGGCGCCGTCCTTTGACACCAGTTCAAACGACAGGTCGCCTGCGGTCTGAACGATGCCGCCATGCTTGGGTTTGGCGCCGTGAGCGTGGACGTTGCCCGTTGGGACGACACTGGCGGCCAGGGCCGCGACTGCGAATAGTTTTTTCATTTCTCACTCCATTAACACGCGGCGGCTCGGGAAGGGCGCCGCCGCTGGGCCCGTAGCAATCGGGATGCGTCAATAGGCGTCGCCGCTTTCCTCCGCCAGCAGGCGCTCCAGCGGGGCGCGCCCGAAGGTCCAGAATACGAGCGGCGTCAGCAGCGAATCGAGCAGGGTTGAACTGACCAGCCCGCCGAAGATCACCACCGCGACCGGGTGCAGGATTTCCTTGCCCGGCGCGTCGGCGGCCAGCAGCAGCGGGGGCAGCGCAAAGGCCGCCACCAGGGCCGTCATCAGCACCGGCGTCAGGCGCTCGATCGAGCCGCGCACGATCATCGGCCAGCCGAATACCTCGCCCTCGAACTTGCAGAGATTGATGTAGTGGCTGACCTTGAGGATGCCGTTGCGCGTGGCGATGCCGGCCAGCGTGATGAAGCCGACCATCGAGGCGACCGACAGCGACACGCCGGCGATCCACATCGCCACCACGCTGCCGACCAGCGCGAACGGGATATTCCCCATGACGATCAGCGCCAGCGTCGTCGAGCGGTAACGGGAATACAGCACCAGGAAAATCAATGCCAGCGAGGCCAGCGACAGGCCGACGATCAGACGCTGCGCCTGTTCCTGCGCCTGGAACTGGCCTTCGACGCTGACGAAGTAGCCGCCCGGCAGGCGGCTCGCCGCCACCGCCGCGCGCACGTCGCCGATGACCCGGGACATGCTGGAGCCGTCCGTGTTCGCATACACGACGATGCGCCGGCGCCCGTTCTCGCGTCCGATCTGGTTCGGTCCGTCGCCTTCTTCCACGCTCGCCACCGACGACAGCGGAATCGGTCCGGCCGGACTGGCGAGCATGACCCGGCCCAGGTCCTGCGGCGTGCGGTCGACGTCGGCCAGGCGCACGACCAGGTCGTAGCGGCGCGCCCCGTCGATGACCTGGGTCACGCGCGTGCCCTCTGCCATCGCCTGCAGGGCCTGCAGCACGTCGCCGGCGGCCAGTCCGTGCTGGGCCGCCTTGCGGTAATCGATCCGTACCTTGATCTGCGGGATCAGCACCTGGCGCTCGACCGACAGGTCGACCAGGCCCGGCACCCCCGCCAGCCGGCCGCGCAGGCCCTCGGCCAGCCCACGCAGGGTGTCGATGTCGTCGCCGTAGATCTTCACCGCCACCTGCGCACGCACGCCGGAGAGCAGGTGGTCGAGCCGGTGCGAGATCGGCTGGCCGATCGCGACCGAGGCCGGAATGCCCGCCAGCTGGTTGCGGATGCTGGCCATGACTTCCTCGCGGCTGCGCTCGGACGGTTTCAGGTCGACGTCGATCTCGGACGAATGCACGCCTTCCGCATGTTCGTCGAGTTCGGCGCGGCCGGTGCGGCGCCCGGCCCGGGTCACTTCCGGCACCTGGCCGACCAGGGTCTCGGCCAGGGCGCCCATGCGGTTCGCTTCGGCCAGCGAGGTGCCGGGCGTGAAGGTCAGGCCCATCACCAGCGAACCCTCGTTGAAGGGGGGCAGGAAGGCGCGCGGGAAGAAGGGCACCGAGGCCGCGGCGGCGATCACCACCAGCAGGGCAACGGCCAGCATGGGCCGGATCCGGACGAAGGACCAGTGCAGCGCCGCCGTGTCCCATGCCTTCATGCGGCGCACGAGCGGGCTGTCGCCGCGGTGCAGGCGCTGCATTTTCGGCAGCAGATAATAAGCCAGCACCGGCGTCACCGTCATCGAGACCAGCATCGAGGCCAGGATCGAGGCGATGTAGGCGATGCCCAGCGGCGCGAACAGCCGGCCCTCGATGCCGGGCAGGGCGAACAGCGGCACGAACACCAGCACCACGATCACGGTGGCGTAGACGATGCCCGAGCGCACCTCGACCGAGGCCTTCCAGATCACTTCCAGCACCGACGGGCTGGAACCGCCGCGCTCCTTCAGGCGGCGCATGATGTTTTCCACGTCGACCACCGCGTCGTCGACCAGTTCGCCGACCGCGATCGCCAGGCCGCCGAGCGTCATGACGTTGATCGACTGGCCGAGCAGGTGGAAGGCCAGCGCCGTGACCGCCAGCGAAAGCGGGATCGCGACCAGCGAGATCAGCGTGGTGCGCACGCTGAGCAGGAAGGCGAACAGCACGATGGCCACCAGGATGGCGCCGTCGCGCAGCGCCTCGACCACGTTGCCGATCGAGGCGTCGATGAAGTTCGCCTGGCGGAACAGCACGACCGGCTGCGAAATGCCGGCCGGGAGCCCCTGGTTCAGCTCCGCCAGCGCGGACTCGATGTCGCGCGTGATGCGCACGGTGTCGCCCGCGGGCTGCTTCTGCACGCTCACGATCACGGCCGGCTTGCCGTTCATGCCGGCGTCGCCGCGCTTGAAGGCGGGCGCGTAACGGACCGAGGCCACCTGTTCCAGCAGCACCGGCACGCCGTTGCGGTAGCCGACGGCCAGCCCGGCCACGTCCTCGAGGCGCTTGCTGCGGCCCAGGTTGCGGATCAGGTATTCGCGGTTGTTCAGGTCGACAAAGCCGCCGCTGGTGTTGGCCGCGAAGCCGCGCAGCGCTCCCGTCAGCTGTTCCAGCGACACGCCGAACTGCGCCATGCGCGCGGTGTGCGGCTCGACCCGCAGCTGGCGCACCTCGCCGCCGATCGGGATCACCTGCGACACGCCCGGCACCGACAGCAGGCGCGGGCGCAGCACGAAGTCGGCATATTCGCGCGCCTTCATCGGATCGGTGCGGCTCAGGTCGATCGGCAGCGCGATCAGCATGATCTCACCCATGATCGACGACACCGGCCCCATGACCGGCGAAATCGCGCCGGGCAGCTGTTCCTTGACCAGCGCGATCCGCTCCGCGACGAGCTGGCGGTTGCGGTAGATATCTGTGCCCCAGTCGAATTCGGCGTACACGATGGACAGGCCGACACCGGAGACCGAACGCACCCGGGTCACGCCGGGCATGCCGTTGAGCGCGGTCTCGATCGGGAACGAGACCAGCTGCTCGACTTCCTCGGGGGCCATGCCGCCGGCTTCGGCCAGCACGGTGACGACCGGCTTGTTCAGGTCGGGGAAGACGTCGACCGGCGTGCGCCATGCGGTCACGGCACCCCAGATCATCAGGAGCAGGGCCGCCGCCAGGACGAACAGGCGGTTGCGCAGGCTGAAGCGGACAATATGGTTGAACATCGGCCGCTCACCTGATCTGGTTGATCAGGGAGGTGCCGGCCACCACCACCCTGTTGTCGGGGCTCAGCCCGCGGGTCACGACGACGGTGCGGGCGTCGAGTGCCGTCGCCTCCACCGGCAGGGCGATGAAGCGCTGGGCGCCGGACTTGATCCAGACCACCGTTTCGTTGGACTGGTTGCGCGCCAGCGCCGCGGCCGGCAGGGCGATGCCCTTGATCCGGGTATCGAGCTTCGCCAGCACCGTCAACGGCTGGCCCACCGCCAGATCAAGGGCAGCGCCGGAGGCCTGGGCACGGAAACTGACCGGCACCGCGCCGTCGCGCAGGCTGCGCCCGCCACCCAGCAGGGTCAGCGCGACATCCGGGGCTTCGGCCAGCGTCGCGGAGCTGATCCGGCGCGCCAGGCCGGCGTCCGTAGCGCGCGCCTCGACCAGCATGCGCTGCGGGTCGACGATCTCGAACAGCACCTCGTGCGGCTCGACCACCTGGCCGCTGAGCACCGAGGCGCTGGCGATGACGCCGCTCGCCGAGGCCACGATCGGCTCGCTGCCGCCG
Organism: Massilia sp.; assembly: GCA_039649125.1. Lineage (GTDB taxonomy): Bacteria > Pseudomonadota > Gammaproteobacteria > Burkholderiales > Burkholderiaceae_D > Telluria. The sequence continues at coordinate 16,621 of JBBWZO010000347.1, forward strand.
ATCGAACGGGCGACCGCGCGTTCCTGGCCCAATGTCGCCTTCAGTTCGGCCTGGGCGGCCTCGATCTCCTTGGCGGGCACCACGCCTTCGAGCGACTGCAGGCGCTGCACCCGCTTTTCCAGCAAGCCCCGGTTGGCGCGCAGGTGCGCCAGCTGCGCGGCCTGGTTGCCGCGCTCGATGGCGGCGCCCGCCGGGCGCAGCCGCGCCAGCACCTGTCCCTTGACGACGCGTTGCCCGGCGACGGGCAAGCCCTTCGGGCCCGGCTCGACCTGTCCCGCGAACGGCGCCTGGACCCGGCCGCCGGCATTCGGATCGATCGCGGCGCGCGCGTTCAGGGCCACGGTGCGGGCGAACTCGCCTTCCTTGACCATCAGCGTGCGCACGCCCATGCGCCGCTGCGCCAGCTTCGGCACGTTCACGCTGCCGTCGGGCAGGCGCGCCAGGCCGCCGGCGGCGGCGGGGGCGTCGAGGTGTTCGCCGTTGGGGCCGTGCGCGCCCGGCGAGGCGGACAGGGAACCCGGGAACAGGGTGGCGGCGAGGGTGGCGATTGCGATGTGCTTCTTCATGTTCAGGCTCCCTTGCGTTGCTTGCGGCGACGGACGAAGGCGACCGCCGCGACGAGGATGGCGGCCGCGCCGGCCGCGAGCAGCCAGAGGTGCCCATGCTCGTGCCCGTGCTCGTCCCCGTGTTCGTTCGCCGCAGTGGCGGCGTCGGCAACCACCAGGCTGCCCTCCAGCAGGTCGCTCTCGTCCCCGGCGACCAGCGTGAACAGCAGCGGGTGCGTGCCGGGCTGCGAGATGGCGGCCACGAAGGCCTTGTCGTCGACGGCGTAATCGCCCTGGTCGGCGTGGAAGGTGGCTTTCGCCTTCAGGTCCTTGTACTGGACCTCGAGCGCGCCGTTCAGGACCGGCTCGTTGGTCTCGTAACGGTCGATCATGATCGACAGCTCGCCGCCCGCGAGCTGGCCGACCAGCTCGAAGGACTCGGTGAAGGTCTCGATGCGCGGCAGCGCGGACGCAGGGCCGGCCGCCGGGCCGTCGAGGTGTTCGCCGTTCGGGCCGTGCGCGCCGGGGCCGGCCAGGGCCGCCGACACGGCGAGCATGGCGGCGAACAGGAAGTGCAGGTATTTCATGGAAGGATTCCTAGTGCTTGGTTGAGCAGTGCATGGGCGAGCCCGAGCGCCGTTTTCTGCTGGGCGACCGCGACGTCCGCCTCGTGCGTCAGGGCGCGCGAGCGCAGCAGGTCGGCCAGGCCCCGTTCGCCCAGGCGAAAGGCCTTGTCGAGCAGTGCGGTGTGTTCGTGCAGGGCGGCGGCGCGGGCGTTGGCGTCGTCGAGCGCGGCCCTGGCATTCACCAGGCGCTCGCGCGCCACGGCCAGTTCCGCCTCGGCCTGGGCCTGCGACTCGGCCGCCTCGGCGGCGGCGGTGGCGATCGTGGTGCGCGCCTGCGCTTCGGCGCCGCGGTTGCGGGCGGCGCTGCCGAGCGGGATCTGCAGCGCCAGGCCGATGCTGTTGGCCGGTTCGCGCAGGGTCCGTTCGTCTTCGCGGCGCATCGACAGCGCGATGGTCGGCGGCGCCGCGCGGCTCGCCTCGGCCAGGCGCAGTGACGCCTGTGCGCGCCGTTCGGAAGCGTGCGCCGCCAGCAGGCGGGCGTTGTCGGGCAGGGCGCGCCCTGTCAGCGGCTCCGGCAGCGGCTCGGGCTCGAGCGCCGGCAGGTCCGCCGCCCCGGTTACGGCCTGGTAACGCGCCAGCGCCTCGCGCGCCGCGGTCCGGGCCTCGGCCACGTCGATGCGCGCGGCCATGACTTCCTGCTGCGCGAGCAGGCCGTCGCTGCGCGCCAGGTCGCCCGCCCGCACGCGGCGCTGAACTTCGTCGGCGATGCCTTCCAGGTGGTGCAGGTGATCCTGTTTTTCCTCGAGCCGGACGCGGGCCGCGGCGGCTTCCCAGAGCCGGTTGCGCACCATCCCGGCCACGGCCAGGCGCGTGGCGCGCAGCTGGGCCGCGACTTCTTCGCCGCTGCGGGCGGCGAACTGCTCGCGGGCGCGCTTCTGGCCCGGCAGCCAGAGCGAGGACGAGAGCGAGAGCTCGGATTCGTGCTGGCGGCGTTCGGACCCGCCCTGATCGGCGCGCTGCGACAGGCCGAGCGTCGGGTTGGCGGCGAGCCAGGAACGGGCGTTGTCACGCGCCGCGGACACCTCGTCCTGGCGCGCTTCGAGCGTACGGGCGGCCGGGGCGCGCAGCCACGCGCCCTCGACGGCTTGTTGCAATGTGGGGCCGACCGCGGTCGGCGTCGGTGGTGCCGCAAGGGCCCGGCAAGGCAGGGCGAGGACGGCACCGGCAATATAGAAGGACAGGCGGAAGGCGCGCATGTGTGCTCCATCGGGTGAGTTCGAGATCACCGGGGAGCGGCACGCAAGAAGGCATCGGAAGGCGCAGGCTCGTGCCTGCGCCGGTCGATCACGCGTGCGGCATTCCCCCGGCAGCTGGGCCGGGGGCGAAGGCAGGCGGACGGTGCGGTCCGTCGAGGAAGGGTTCGGGGACGGTGCGGGCCAGGTAAGCGTCGGGTTCCGACGCCGCTTCCTCGGGAGGCACCGTCAGTTGCGGCAGGCTGAAGCCGAAGGGCTGCGAGTGCGAGGAACACTCCTGCACATGGTCGAGCGACTCGTCGGATGCGTCGTAGTGCACCGAGCCGTCTTCCTCATGGTGGTGGTGCTGCACGCCTTGCTCGTGTTCCAGCACATGGGCGAAAGGCGCCGCGCCGGCGGCATGCGGCAGGCCGCTTTGCATGGCGAAACCATACAGGGGCAGGCAGAGCAGCAGGAGGAGGTGGACGAGCCGGCGCAAGGAAGATCCTTATGAATGCGCCGGATTATAGCAGGGCGGTGGCAGCACGAATGCCTCGGGACGGCAGGCCGACGCTGGGGCGCGGCTCAACCCTCCTTCGGATACGGACTCGGTCCGCCCTCCGCGATGAAGCGGTCGATCCGGCTTGCCAGCACCGGCAGCGGCACCGAGCCCAGTTGCAGCACGGTGTCGTGGAAGTTGCGGATGTCGAATTTCGGCCCCAGCGCCTTCTCCGCCTTCGCGCGCGCTTCCATGATCGCCATCTGCCCCAGGTAGTAGGACAGCGCCTGGCCCGGCCAGGAAATGTAGCGGTCGACTTCGGTCTCGACTTCGTGCTGCGACAGGGCCGTGTTCTCGCTCAGGTAGGCCTGCGCCTGTTCGCGCGTCCAGCCCTTGGCGTGGATGCCGGTGTCGACCACCAGGCGCGAGGCGCGCCAGGCCTGGTAGCTCAGCATGCCGAAGTGTTCGTAGGGCGTCTCGTAGATGCCCATCTCGACCCCGAGGCGCTCGGTGTAGAGCGCCCAGCCCTCGCCGAAGGCGGAAATGTAGGCGCGGCGGAAGGGTGGCACGCCCTTTTGTTCGAGCGCGACCGGCATCTGGAAGGCGTGGCCCGGGGCCGACTCGTGCAGCGTCAGGGCCGGCAGGCTGTAGAGCGCGCGCGCCGGCAAATTATAGGTGTTGACCAGGTAGACCCCGGGGCCGCCGCGGCCGGCCGTGTAGTAGGGCGCCTGGTCGTCGGGCACCGGGATGATCGCGAAGCGCTGGCGCGGCAGGTAGCCGAAGTACTGGCCGGCCCTGGCGTCGAACTGCTTGGCGGTCCAGGCCGCGCGCATCAGCAGTTCCTGCGGCGTCTTCGCATAGAAGCGCGGGTCGGTGCGCAGGAATTGCAGGAAGGCCGGGAGGTCGCCCTGGAAGCCGGCCTTGCGGATCGTCTCCATCATCTCGGCGCGGATCTTCGCCATCTCGGCCAGGCCGAGGCGGTGGATCTCGTCCGCGCTCATGGAGGTCGTCGTGTACTCGAGGATCTTCGAGGCGTAATACGCCTTGCCGTCGGGCAGGCTCTCGGCCGCCAGCGCGTCGCGCGCGCCGGGCATGTACTCCTCGCGCATGAACGCCAGCACCTTCGCATAGGCCGGCTGCACCTGTTCGCGGATGGCGGCCACGGCCCGGGCGCGCAGCGCGGCCTGTTCGGCGGCCGGCATCGCCGCCGGCATATTCTTGAACGGCGTGTAGAAGACGGTGTCCTCGGGCTTGGCCTGCGCCACCGAAGCGAGCGACGCGTCGCGGCCCTTCAGCGTGACCTTCGGCGGCGTGAAGCCGCGCGCCAGGCCGGCGCGCATATTGGCGAGCTGCTCGTCGAAATGGCGCGGCAGGCTGGCCAGCTGCAGCAGGTAGTTGCGGTAATCGTCGCGCTGCGCGAACGGCTGGCGCGCGCCGTAGGTCACGTCGGTCCAGAAGGCGCTGTCGGCGTTCACCGGCGCCTCGAACTCGCGGAAGCGCAGTTCTTCCGCAAAAGCGGCGATCTGGGCGCGGTACACCTGGTAGTTGATGCGTTCGGGCGCGGACAGGGCCGCGGGCTTGATCGCGTCGAGCTGGCGCAGCACGCCTTGCCAGTGGGTGAGACGGGCGGCCTGGGTGGCGGCGTCCACGCGCGGCAGCTCCGGCCGCACCCGGCCGCGCGATCCTTCCTCGCTTGCCAGCTTTTGCCCGATGCGCCACTGCCATTCTGCCTTGTGGATGGCGGCGAAGCGCCGGTCCTCCGTCGTGGTGGCGGTCGCGGTGGTGGCCGGATAGGCAGCAGGGGAGGCGGCCGCGGAGGTCGCTGGCGCGGCCTGGGTGGTGGCTGCCGCCAGAATGCCGGCCGTGCAGAGGGCCGCACGCAGGACGGCGCGAGATGTTGGTTTCATCATGTCTCCTGCCTTCTTGATAGCTCGCAAATATTTGCTGTCATGCATTATGTCGCGAGCAAGCTGGACAGGAAAGTGTTATTGCCGGAATCGCCCCATGTAGGAATTTCTCTCGTTGTCGTGTTTGTTTGTAAAAATTATTTACATTGCCCGTATAATCGCGTCTCAGCCCGCTAAACAGCGGGCGGTACGACACAACAAACGATGGCTGAACAGCGAGCATGGACCACAAAGAAGGCCAGCGGCCCCGGTCGGAACATGAAGCCGACACGATGAGAAGGCCCGGTGTGCCGGGCGCGCCCGGCGTGCATGCTCCGGAAGCCGCCGCATTGGTGCGGCCCTGGCTGCGCCTGAGCGAGCAGCTCACGCCGCTGATTGGCGAGAGCGGCTTCTGCGCCCTGTTTGGCCGGGCGCTGCGCCTGTCGAGCGCACGCTTCGAGCGCCTCGCCACCTGCGACAGCGCGCGGCCACTGGCAGACCTGTTCACGTCCCTGACCAGAACCCTGAACGAGATAGGACCGGAGCAAGCGGCGCCCGCGAACGCGGCGCTGCTCGACACTTTTACCACGCTGCTGGGTACCTTGATCGGCGAAGCGCTAACGAAACAACTGTTGCACCTCGCACAAGAAGGCGGGAACGGGCAAAAGCATGGACAGGAGCAGAAGTAAATGACCGACAAAGTATCCTTGGGCCTTTTGAACACCGGGGTGCCGGGACTGGACACGCTGCTTGGGGGGGGCTTGCCGGAGTTTTCGTTCAACCTGGTTGCCGGTCCGCCGGGCAGCGGCAAGACCACGCTGGCGCACCAGATCATGTTTGCGCTGGCCACGCCGGAGCGGCGCGCGCTGTTCTTTACCGTACTGGGGGAGCCGCCGCTGAAAATGCTGCGCTACCAGCAGCAGTTCTCGTTCTTCGACGTCGGCAAGGTCGGTCCCGCGATCCGCTACGTGAACCTGGGCGCAAACCTGCGCACCGGCGACTTTAGCGGCGTGCTCGAGCGCATCATGGCCGAGGTCGAGGCTTTCTCGCCCTCGCTGGTGTTCGTGGACTCGTTCCGGTCGGTGGTGCAGACCGCGAAACCCGGCAACGAGGGCGTGTCCGACCTCCAGTATTTCATCCAGGAGCTGGGCACGCGCATGACGAGCTGGCAGGCGACCACCTTCCTGATCGGCGAATACATGAATACCGATCCCGAGGCCAACCCGATCATGACAGTGGCCGACGGCATGCTGTCGCTGACCCAGGTGCACGAGCACAGCGCGGTAGTGCGCAAGATGCGCGTGGTGAAGATGCGCGGCCGCGCCCATCTCGCCGGCTCGCACAACTTCCGCATCACCGACGACGGCCTGCGCGTCTATCCGCGCATCCTGCCGCCGCTGGCCGAGGACCGCCAGCCCGGCGTCGAGGTCGACCGCGATCCGCGCCGCATCTCGACCGGCGTGCCGGGCCTGGACGGCCTGCTGCATGGCGGCCTGCCGCAGGGGCATACGATGCTGGTGGTCGGCCCGACCGGCTCCGGCAAGACCATCATCGCGACCAGCTTCCTGCGGGAAGGCGCGCGCCAGGGCGAGAAGGGCGTCGCGGTCTTCTTCGAGAAGGGCACGCCGCGCCTGCGCAACGCCGAGCTGGCGGAACTGGTGCAAAGCGGCGCGGTGGCCATCGTCGAGAGCCGCCTGTTCGACCTGACCGTGGACGAGCTGATCGACGGCGTGCTCCATACGCTGGAGCGCACCGGCGCCACACGCCTGGTGATCGATTCGCTGTCCGAGTTCGGGCTGTACATGGCACCCGAATTCCATGCCGACCTGCGCCAGGCGGTGTTCCGCCTGCTGGCCGTGGTGGCGAAGAAGGGCGTCAGCGCCATCGTGACCTTCGGCCAGGACGACGTATTCACCGAGCTGCGCCTGAGCCAGTCGAACATCTCCTACCTGACCGACGCCGTGCTGGCCCTGCGCTATGCCGAGGTCGACGGCAGGCTGCAGAAGTTCATGTCGGTCGTCAAGGTGCGCGGATGCGGGCACAGTACCGATTTCCGGGCTTACCGGATTACTGACGAGGGCCTGGAGGTGGACGAGCTGCCGACCGAGGTCAGCGGGATACTGGGCGGCGGGTCTGCAAGAGGCCTGGCGACGGCATGAGGAGAACGGGGAATGTTCCAGGAAGACGAGTCCGGCTCGATGCAACGTTCCCTTGATCCGACGGGGCTGGGAACCCAGCCCGATGCCTATACGGGAGCGCTGCTGCGTCATATCGGCAGCCTCGAGGAGGAGGTCGCGCGCCTGCGTGCGGCCCTGCGCGGCAAGGAGGAGCTGGAACGCAGCGTCGCCCGCCTGCGCGAAGCCAACGAGCACCTGGTGCTGGCCGCCATCAACGAACAGGGCCTGCGCGACGACGCCGAAGCGGCCAACCGGCGCCAGAACGAATTCCTCGCCATGCTCGCCCACGAGCTGCGCAACCCGCTGGTACCGATCAGCATGTCGTCGATGCTGCTCGAGCGCTCTGCGAACGCCTCGCCCCAGGTCCTGAATTTTTCGAAAGTGATCCGGCGCCAGGTCGACCACATGGCGCTGCTGCTCGACGACCTGCTGGACGCGGCGCGCATCAGCAGCGGCAAGATCACGATCAACCGCGAACCGCTGCTGCTGTCCGAGGTCGTCGACCAGGCCATCGAAACCGTGCTGCCGCGCATCCGCGAGCGGGGCCAGCGCCTCGACCTGCAACTGCCGCCGGAGCCGGTCGCAACGGAAGGCGACCGCGTGCGCCTGGCCCAGGTATTTACCAACCTGATCGGCAACGCCTCGAAATACACGGGCGACGGCGGCACGATCTCCTTGCAGGTCAGCCTCGATGGCAAGGACATCGTTGCCGTGGTCGAAGACAACGGCATCGGCATCGCGCCCGAAGTCCTGCCGCACATCTTCGAGCTGTTCACCCAGGGGCCGCGTTCGCTGGCGCGCTCGGAAGGGGGGCTGGGCGTCGGCCTGAACGTGGTGCGCAACCTGGTGGCCATGCATGGCGGGACGATCCGGGCCGAGAGCGCGGGCGTCGGCCAGGGCAGCCGCTTCACGCTGCGTCTGCCGTCCTGCCCGCTGCCGCAGGCGGCGAACCCGGTGCCCGCGCCGGTCGCCGCCACCGGCCGGTGCAGGGTCCTGGTCATCGAAGACAACCCCGACGCCTGCGAGTCGCTGCAGGCCTTCCTCGAGATGGAAGGCCACGAGGTGGCGATCGCCCACGACGGACGCAGCGGCCTGGAAGCGTTGCTGGCAAACCGCTTCGACGTCGTCGTCTGCGACATCGGCCTGCCCGGCATGGACGGGCTGGAAGTGATGGCCCGCCTGCGCGGGGCGCAGGAAGGCGAGGGGCCGGTGGCCATCGGCCTGTCCGGCTATGGCCAGGCCGAGGACCGCGCCCGCGCGCGGGCTGCCGGCTTCGACCACTACCTCGTGAAACCGGTCAGTCCGGATGCGCTGCTGGCGCTGGTGGCGCCGCGGGCTGTACAGCCGGCCCCGTAGGGTGGACGTAGGTGTTTGGCCGGGACACATGGGTGACACTTGTCGGGAGACATAGGTGACACTATTTCGGTCATGTTACCCGAACTTGGTCATGTCGATTTCATGCAGCTCGGCGCCGCAGAAATAGACCTTGTAGA
>JBBWZO010000343.1:0-11918 GCA_039649125.1 Massilia sp.
CGCAAGAAGGAAGAGATGAAGAAGGGCCGTCCCGATCCAGGCCTGGCCGCCAGCCCGATGATGCAGCAGCTGAGCGTATCGCTGTCGGATGCCGAATCGCGCGTCGCCGCCCTGCGTGCCCGCGTCGGCGAATACCAGGCCCGCGTCACGACCTTGCGCAGCCAGAGCCAGACGGCGCCGGAAATCGAGGCCCAGCTGGCCCAGCTGAACCGCGATTACACGGTCAACCGCGAGAATTACCAGCAACTGGTCCAGCGCCGCGAGCAGGCGAAATTGTCCGGCGACCTGTCCTCGGCCACCGACATGCTGACCTTCCGCGTGGTCGAGCCGCCGATGGCCGCGACCAAGCCGAGCGGCCCGAACCGCCTGGCACTGTTCTCCGGCGTGTTCTTCCTGGCCCTGGTGGCCGGCCTGCTCGGCGCCTTCATGATGAGCCAGGTGCGCCCGACCTTCCTCAGCCACGCTGCGCTGCGTGAAGTGACCGGCGTGCCGGTCCTGGGATCGATCAACATGCACTGGACCGACGCCCAGAAAGTGCTGCGCAAGCGCCGCCTGCTCGGCGTCGGCGCCGCGGTGCTGCTGCTGATCGGCGCCTATGCCGTCGGCGTGGCCGCCATGCTGGCGCGCGCCGGCGCCTGAGCAGCCGTAACGGACAATATTAGGAGCGAACGTGAGCATTATCGAAAAAGCGGCCAGCCGCATTGACCACACCCGCGCGCCGGTGCCGGCCCCTGCCGTCGTCGAACACGACGGCCAGACCATCGTCCTCGAACCGCAGGGCCTGGCGCCGGCGGCCGCCGCCGCGCCGGCGCCACGCGTCGACGTCACCGGCGTCGCGACGCCAGCGGCCGCCGCCCCGAGCGTCGCGGCCCCCGCCACGCCGGGCGTCGCCACGCCGCGCAAGGTGGCCCCGAAACCCGGCGTGCGCAAGGTCGACCTCGACCTGGTGCGCATGCGCGAAGCCGGCCTGGTCACCGCCGCCAGCGGCCGCACCAACCTGCTGGAAGACTTCCGCGTCATCAAGCGCCCGCTGCTCAAGCAAGCCTTCAGCGAAGGCGCGCCGGGCCGTCCGAACAACCTGATCATGGTCACCAGCTCGTTGCCGGGCGAGGGTAAAACCTATTGCGCGATCAATCTGGCCATGAGCATCGCCATGGAACTCGACCACACGGTGCTGCTGGTCGACGCCGACGTCGCCCGTCCGTCGGTGCTGCGCACGCTCGGCCTGCCGGCCCAGCGCGGCCTGATGGACATCCTGGTCGACGACAAGCTGGACCTGTCGGACGTGATGCTGCGGACCAACGTCGACACGCTGAGCATCCTGCCGGCCGGCACCAGCACGCCGCGCGCGACCGAACTCCTGGCCAGCTCGACGATGAGCAACCTGGTCAACGAGATCGCCCACCGCTATCCGGACCGCGTCATCATCTTCGATTCGCCGCCGCTGCTGCTGACGAGCGAATCACGGGTGCTGGCCAGCCACATGGGCCAGATCGTGATGGTGGTCGAAGCCCAGGGCACGACCCAGCACGCCGTCAAGGAAGCGCTGCACCAGCTCGAAGGCTGCAGCAACGTCAATCTCATCTACAACAAGGCGCGGGACATCCCGGGGATCGAAGAGAAGTATGATTATCACTACGGCTAAGCGCTCGCGCGTGCCGCGTCTGGCGCCGCTGGCGGCGGCGCTGCTGGTGGCGCTGCCCGCCCAGGCGCAATGGAGGATCGACCCTTCGTTCAGCCTGAGCGGGACCTATACCGACAACGTCAACCTGCGCGACGACTCCATCAAGCGTGCGTCCTGGGTGACCGAAGCAGTACCCGGCATCAGCGTGCGCGGCCACAACTCGCGCGTCGATTTCGCGGGCAATGCCCGCCTGTACTACTACAACTACAGCGCCGGCGACATGCCGGGGGTGCGCAACAGCCAGCGCGAGTACAACGCCGCCGGCCGCGTCAAGGTCGTCGACGAACTGTTCTACGTGGACGCCAGCGCCAGCGGCAACGCGCGCAGCATCTCGGCGTTCGGGCCGCTGGTCGAAGACATCAACGGCAACCGCTACACCCGCGAGAACCAGACCGACGTCCAGACCTGGCGCATCAGCCCCTACCTGACCCACCGTTTCGGCAACTTCGCCACCGGCACCGCGCGTTACAGCCACGACAGCGTCAAGACCGACTCGCGCAGCCTGTACGGCGACAGCACGGCCGACGGCGTGACCTTCGATCTCGTGTCCGGCCGCGGCTTCCGCAGCATCGGCTGGCGTGCCTACTTCGCGCGCCAGGAAGTCGAGAACAAGAACTTCGGCGACACCTCCTCGCAAAATGCCCTGCTGAGCCTGGATTACCGCCTCAATCCGCGCCTGAGCCTGACCGCCAGCGCCGGCTACGACGAGTACGACTACCAGGCGCTGGGCGGCCGCACTTCCGGCGCCAGCTGGTCGACCGGTTTCGCCTGGGCGCCGTCGGCGCGTACCAGCCTGCAGATGTCGATCGGCCGCCACTACCTCGGCAACACCGGCATGCTGGCGGCGCTGCACCGCAGCCGCCACAGCGTCTGGCGGGTGAACTATTCCGACGCCGTCACCACCAGCCGCTCGCAGTTCACCCTGCCGGCGGCGGTCGACACCGTGTCGATGATCGACTCGCTGCTGGCGGCGTCGATTGCCGACCCGGTGGCGCGGCGCCAGGCGGTCGACGCCTACATCCAGTCGGCCAACCTGCCGCCCACGCTGGCGGAGAACATCAACTATCTCACCAACCGCTACATGCGCCAGAAGCTGCTGCAGGGGTCGGTCGCGTTCAACTGGCGGCGCAGCAGCGCGGTGCTGTCGGCCTATGCCAGCGAGCGCATCGCGCTGTCCTCGTCGGAAGCCGACAGCGGCCTGCTCGGCAGCCAGCTGCGTGCGCTGAACGACAGCGTGCGCCAGGTCGGCACGACCGCCGCCTTCAGCTACCGCCTGAGCGCGCGTTCGACCGCCCTGGCCTCGCTGTCGGCCTCGCGTGCGCGTTCGCTCGACACCGACCTCGAAAGCGACCAGACCTCGCTGCGCCTGGGCCTGACCCATCGCTTCGGCCGCTCGGTGCGCGGCAGCCTGGAGGCGCGCCGCATCGTCGGCAACAGCGAAATCACGCGCCGCGACTATACCGAGAATGCAGTGGCAGCCACCATGACGGTCCAGTTCTAACGGAGTGACACGATGTACGAATCCTATTACGGCCTCTCGGCCAAGCCCTTCCAGCTGCGCCCCGATCCGCACTTTTTCTTCGGCAGCAAAGGCCACAAGCGGGCCATGGCTTACCTCGAGTACGGCCTGTCCCAGGGCGAGGGTTTCATTGTCGTGACCGGCGAAGTCGGTGCCGGCAAGACCACCCTGGTGCGCAACCTGTTCAACCAGCTGCCGACCGACCAGATCGTCGCCGCCCATATCGTCAACACCCACCTCGACCCGGACGACACGCTGCGCATGGTGGTCTCGGCCTTCGGCCTGGCCTATGAAGGCGCCAGCAAGACCGACATGCTGACCCGCCTCGAGCACTTCCTGCGCGGCGTCGACCGCCAGGGCAAGCGCGCCCTGCTCGTCATCGACGAGGCGCAGAACCTGAGCCCGAAGACGGTCGAGGAACTGCGCATGCTGTCGAACTTCCAGACCGACGACAAGTCGCTGCTGCAGACCTTCCTGCTGGGCCAGCCGGAATTCCGCGCCACCCTGCACAGCCCGAGCATGCAGCAGCTGCGCCAGCGCGTGATCGCCAGCTACCACCTGGGGCCGATGGACGCGCAGGAAACCCGCGCCTACATCGAGCACCGCCTGCACACGGTCGGCTGGCAGGGCGATCCCGCCTTCGACGATGGCGCCCACGCCGCCATCTTCGCCTACACCGGCGGCATCCCGCGCAAGACGAATACCCTGCTCGACCGCGTGCTGCTGATGGGCTACCTGGAAGAACTGCACGAATTTAACGAAGGCCACATCCAGGCCGTCATCAGCGACATCAGCGAAGAATTCCAGCCGCCGAGCGCGATCGGCACCCCGGCCGCCGACACCCTGAACGGCAGCCTGCTCGACGACGGCGGCCTCGGCCACCTGCCGGAGCGCCGCGCCAACGCCGACGTCCTCGACGAGCGCATGATGCGCCTTGAAAAATCGATCGTCTCGGTGCTGTCGATCCTGAAGAAAATCGTCGCCAACCCGCCCAACGGCGCGCAGGCGGCCCAACACGTGGATACCCAGGAATGAAGATGCAAACTCCCGCAGCCCGGCCGCAGCGCCAGCCGGGCGAGCGCATCCGCAATGCGATGACCTGCGATGTCGAGGATTATTTCCAGGTTTCCGCATTCGCCCCCTACATCAGCCGCGACAGCTGGCCGACGCGCGAATGCCGCGTCGAGGCGAACATCGAGCGCATCCTGGCGCTGTTCGAGCGGCACGACGTGAAGGGCACCTTCTTCACGCTCGGCTGGATCGCCGAACGCTATCCCGCCATGGTGCGCCGCATCGTCGCGGCCGGCCACGAACTGGCCAGCCACGGCTACGGCCACCTGCGCGCGTCCGACCAGAGCCGCGCCGAATTCGACAACGACATCCGCTCCGCGAAAGCGCTGCTGGAAGACATCGGCGGCCAACGCGTGATCGGCTACCGCGCGCCGAGCTTCTCGATCGGCCGCGGCAACCTGTGGGCGCTCGACGCGCTGACCGAAGCGGGCTACCGCTACAGCTCGAGCATCTACCCGATCCGCCACGACCACTACGGCATGCCGGACGCGCCGCGCTTCGCCTTCTATCCGAACGGCCCGGACGGCCTGCTCGAAATCCCGATCACCACCGTCGAACTGAAAGGCAAAAAACTGCCGGCCGGCGGCGGCGGCTACTTCCGCCTGCTGCCATACGCGCTGTCGCGCTGGATGGTCAGGCGCGTCAACGAGGCCGACAACGAGCCGGCCCTGTTCTACTTCCATCCTTGGGAAGTCGATCCGGGCCAGCCGCGCCCCGAGGGCCTGGGCGCGAAAGCGCGCTTCCGCCACTACATCAATATCGACCGCATGGAAGGGCGCATCGCCGCCCTTGCCCGCGATTTCGCCTGGGATCGCATGGACCGTATCTTCCTGGACCAGAAATGAATTCGATCATCGAGGCGGTGCTACACAAGAAAGAGGCCGCCGCCACCGAAGCCGCCAAGCAGGACCTGCTGCTGCTGGTCCATCGCATCCCCTACCCGCCGAACAAGGGCGACAAGATCCGCTCGTACCACCTGCTCAAGCACCTGGCAAGCAAGTACCACGTGCACCTGGCGACCTTCATCGACGATCCCGACGACTGGCAGCACGTGCCGACCGTCGAGGCGCTGTGCGCGAGCAGCCATTTCGCGCGCCTGGACCCGATGCAGGGCAAGATCCGCAGCGCCACCGCGCTCGCCACCGGCAAATCGCTGTCGCTGGCCTATTACCGCGACGCCGGCATGCAGCAATGGGTGGCGCGCACGATGCGCCAGCGCGGCATCGCCCGCATCATGATGTTCTCCTCGGTGATGGCACAGTACGCCGAGGCGTTTCCGGCGGCGCGCCGCGTGATCGACTTCTGCGACGTCGACTCGGACAAATGGCGCCAGTACGCCGAGAAGAAGAAGTGGCCGATGAGCTGGGTGTACCGCCACGAGGCGAAGAGCCTGCTCGACTACGAGCGTCGCGTGGCCGACATCTGCGACGCCTCGCTGTTCGTGTCCGAACCCGAGGCCGAACTGTTCCGCGGCCTGGCGCCGGAGCACCGCGCCAAGATCGGCTTCTTCAACAACGGCGTCGACACCGACTATTTCAGCCCTGCCCACGCCCTCGACAACCCGTTCGCCGCCGGTGAGCAGGCGCTGGTGTTTACGGGCGCGATGGACTATTGGCCGAACATCGATGCGGTGAAATGGTTCGCCGCCGAAGTGCTGCCGCGCGTGCGCGCCAGCGTGCCGCAGGCGCGCTTCTACATCGTCGGCTCGCGCCCGGCGCCCGAGGTGCAGGCGCTGGCCGGCGACGCCATCGTCGTCACCGGCACCGTGCCCGACGTGCGTCCCTACCTGGCCCACTGCAGCGCCGCCGTGGCGCCGCTGCGCATTGCGCGCGGCATCCAGAACAAGGTGCTCGAGGCGATGGCGATGGCGCGCCCGGTGGTGGCGTCTCCCCAGGCCTTCGAGGGCATCGACGCCGTCGCCGGCCGCGAGCTGGTGGTGGCCGACGCGCCCGACGCCTACGCCGACAGCGTGATCGAACTGCTGCGTTCTCCCGACCCGGCCATGGGCCGCGCCGCGCGCGCCAGCGTCGAGCGCCGCTACAGCTGGCCGGCCCACCTGTCCCAGATCGAAAAGAGGTTCGAATGCTGATGCACGACAATCCAGCACTGGCCGGCGCCGCCGGCAGCCGCATGGCCATGCCCAACGTGGCCATCGTCGTCGCTGCCCTGCTGGCGCCGCTGCTGCTGTACTGGAGCACCGCCAGCTCGATCGTCTCGGTCTGGAACAGTTCGGAAACCTTTGCCCACGGCTACGCCATCGTCCCGATCAGCCTGTGGCTGGTATGGCGCCGGCGCGAGGTCTTCTCGCGCATCCCGGCCGCCCCGTTCTGGCCCGCCCTGGCCGTGCTGGCGCTGTGCGGCGCCGGCTGGCTGGTGGCGCGCGCCGGCGAGGTGCAGGTCGTGATGCAGTACGCCTTCGTCGCCATGTTCCCGGTCATCGCGCTGGCGGTGCTGGGGCGCCGGCTGGCCGGCGCCCTCGCCTTCCCGCTGCTGTTCCTGCTGTTCGCGGTGCCCTTCGGCGAAGCGTTCGTCCAACCCCTGATTAATTTCACTGCCGACTTCACGGTGGCCATGGTGCGCGCCACCGGCATCCCGGTGCTGCGCAATGGCACCATGTTCGAACTCCCGACCGGCAACTGGTCGGTGGTCGAGGCCTGCAGCGGCGTGCGCTACCTGATTTCCTCGATCACGCTGGGCTGCCTGTACGCCTACCTGAGCTACCGCTCGCCGCTGCGCCGCGCGCTGTTCATCGTCCTGTCGGTCGTGGTGCCGATCATCGCCAACGGCCTGCGCGCCTACATGATCGTCATGATCGGCCACACCAGCGACATGGCGCTGGCCACCGGCGTCGACCACCTGATCTACGGCTGGCTGTTCTTCGGCCTGGTCATGTTCGTCATGTTCTGGATCGGCAGCTACTGGCGCGAGGAAGACGCGCCCGTCCCGGCCCCGGCCGCCGCCGCCGCGGCACAGGCGAACGGCGCCGCCCCGGCCGCGCGCCCGGTGGCCGTCGCCGCCCTCGCCGCGGTGCTGGTCTGCGCGCTGTGGCCGGCGCTGGCGTTCGTCAGCGACAAGGCCGCGCACAACCCGCAGCCGGTGCAGCTCGACGACGCGCAGCTGGTGTCGCGCCCGAGCGCACCGATGCCGGCCTGGAGCCCGAACTTCATGGCGCCGGATGCCACCATCAAGGGCGAATACCTGGCCGCCGGCGCGCCGGTCAGCCTGAACGTGCTGTACTACCGCAACCAGGGACCTGAAAAACGCCTGATCAGCTCCGTCAACCGCGTCGACAACCGGAAAGAGGGCTTCCAGCACGTGGCCTCGAACGGCCGCACCGAGGACATCGGCGAACGCAAGCTGGCCGTGCGCGAGACCCGCGTCAAGGGCCCGCAGGGCAATTACCTGGTCTGGCACTGGACCTGGATCGACGGCCGCTTCACCGCCAACGATTACCTCGGCAAATTGTGGCAGGCACAGGCCAAGCTGATGATGCACGGCGACGATGGCGCCGCCATCATGGTGGCGACGCCGCTCGGCGAGCAACCGGAAACGGCACGCGCGGCATTGCGCGCCTTCCTGGGCGCCAACCTGGCGCCGTTGCAGGCAACCCTCGAGGCAGCACGGGAACGTTAAATCATGGCTGTCACGAAGAACCGGCCAGCGGAAGCCCCGCTGGTCGTGCACCTGATCTACCGGCTCGACTTCGGCGGGCTGGAAACCCTGCTGGTCGACTGCATCAACCACATGCCGCCGGAGCGCTACCGGCACGCGATCGTCTGCCTGACCGACTACACGGCGTTTGCCGACAAGATCAGGCAGCCGGGCGTGGCGCTGTACGCGCTGCACAAGGCGCCGGGGCTGGACCTCGGCATCCATGTGAAACTGTTCAAGCTGCTGCGCCAGTTGCGCCCGGCCGTCCTGCACACCTATAACTTCGCCTGCGCGGAGTACGCGGTGCCGGCCTGGGCCGCCCGGGTGCCGGTGCGCATCCACGCCGAACACGGCCGCGACGCCAGCGACCCGCACGGCCTGAACCGCAAGCACAACTTCCTGCGCCGCGCACTGGTGCCGTGGATCGACCGCTACGTGCCGGTCTCGCACGACCTGGCGCGCTGGCTCACCGGGGTAGTCAACATTCCGGCGCCGAAATCGGCCCTGATCATGAACGGGGTCGACACGGTGCGCTTCGCGCCCGACCTGCCGGCCGCCCAGGTGCCGTGGGAAGGCTCGCCCTTCGTCATCGGCACCGTCGGCCGCCTGCAGGACGTGAAGGACCAGGCCGGCCTGATCGAGGCTTTTGCCCTGCTCTGTGCACGCCAGCCCGGGCGCCGCGCGCAGCTGCGCCTGGCCATCGTCGGCGACGGCCCCCTGCGCGAGCGCCTGGCGCAAAAAGCGCAGGATGCCGGCGTGGCCGACCTGGTCTGGTTTGCCGGCGCCCGCAACGACATCCCCGAACTGATGCGCAGCTTCGACCTGTTCGCCCTGTCCTCGATCGCCGAGGGCACGCCGGTGACCCTGCTCGAGGCGATGGCCTGCGGCCTGCCGGTGGTGGCCACCGCCGTCGGCGGCATCCCGGAAGTGGTGCAGGACGGCGTCAACGGCGCGCTGGTCCCGGCCAGCAACCCGCAAGCGCTCGCCGATGCGCTGGTCCGCTATGTGGAGGACGGCGCGCGTGTCGCCGCCCACGGGGCCGCGGCGCGCGAACGCATCGAACGCAACTACAGCGTTGCAGCCATGGTCGACGCGTACACCGCGCTGTACGACCAGCTCTGCAACTCCAAGACAACCCTCAAAGAAATCAACCAACCATGTGCGGAATCGTAGGCATTTTTGACCCGCGCGGCATGCGCGCATTCGATCGCGGCGACCTCGAACGAATGAACCAGACCCAGTTCCACCGCGGCCCGGTGGAGGGCGACGTGTACCTCGAGCCGGGCGTCGGCTTCGGCCACCGCCGCCTGTCGATCATCGACCTCGCGGCCGGCCAGCAACCGCTGTTCAACGAAGACCATACGGTGGTCACCGTGTTCAACGGCGAGATCTACAACTTCCGCGAGCTGACCGTCGAACTGAAGGCACTGGGCCACACCTTCCGCACCCATTCCGATACCGAGACCATCGTCCACGCCTGGGAACAGTGGGGAGAGGATTGCGTCCAGCACCTGCGCGGCATGTTCGCCTTCGCCATCTGGGACCGCAACAAGCGCACCTTCTTTGTGGCGCGCGACCATCTCGGCATCAAGCCGCTGCACTATGCCTTCCTGCCGGACGGCACCTTCATCTTCGGTTCGGAACTGAAGGCGCTGCTGTCCTTCCCGGAGCTGCCGCGCGTGATCGAACCGCGCGCCGTCGAGGAATATTTTGCTTACGGCTACGTGCCGGAGCCGCGCACCATCTTCAAGGACGCTTTTAAACTCGCGCCGGGCCATTCGCTGACGATGAAGGTCGGCGCGAATGCAGCCAATGTAAAACCGCGCCGCTGGTGGGACGTGCCGTTCACCCCGCACGGGGCGATGACGGAAAAGCAGATGGAAGAAGAGCTCATCGTGCGCCTGCGCGAAGCGGTCGAGAGCCAGATGGAAGCCGAAGTGCCGCTGGGCGCCTTCCTGTCCGGCGGCGTCGATTCGAGCGCGATCGTGGCGATGATGGCCGGCCTGTCGAAAGAGCCGGTAAATACCTGCTCGATCGCCTTCAACGATGCTGCCTTCGACGAGTCGACCTGGGCGCGCCAGGTGGCCGAGCAGTACAAGACGAACCACCAGTGCGAGACCGTCGACAAGGACGACTACGGCCTGGTCGACCTGCTGGCCGGCCTGTACGACGAGCCGTATGCCGACAGCTCGGCCATTCCCACCTACCGCGTCTGCGAACTGGCGAGGAAGCGCGTCACCGTGGCACTGTCGGGCGACGGCGGCGACGAGAATTTTGCCGGCTACCGGCGCCACCGCATGGCCATGGGCGAACAGCAAGTGCGCTCGATGCTGCCGCTGGCGCTGCGCAAACCCGTGTTCGGCTTCCTCGGTAAAGCCTATCCGAAGGCCGACTGGGCGCCGCGCATCTTCCGCGCCAAGACCACCTTCGAAGCGCTGGCGCGCGACCTGACCGAGGGTTATTTCCACGGCGTGTCGATCCTGGTCGACCGCGTGCGCGACCAACTGTTCTCGGATTCGTTCCGCAGCCAGCTGCAGGGCTACCGCGCGGTCGAGGTGATGCGCGGCCACGCGGCCAACGCGCCGACCGAAGACCCGCTGTCGATCATCCAGTACATCGACATGAAAACTTACCTGCCGGGCGACATTCTGACCAAGGTGGACCGCGCCAGCATGGCGCACGCGCTGGAAGTGCGCGTGCCGCTGCTGGACCACAAGTTCGTGGAATGGGTCTCGGGCCTGCCGTCGTCGAGCAAGCTGCGCAACGGAGAAGGCAAGCACATCTTCAAGAAGGCGCTGCAGCCCTACCTGTCGGACGACATCCTGTACCGCAAGAAGATGGGCTTCTCGATCCCGCTCGCGTCCTGGCTGCGCGGCCCGCTGCGCGAAGCGATGAAAGCGGCGGTGCTGAACCCGATGCTGCTCGACACCGGCATCTTCAACCGCCATTACCTGCAGCGCATGGTCGACGAACACCTGGCCGGCACCAAGGACCACAGCACCGCGCTGTGGGCCGTGCTGATGTTCGAAGCCTTCCTGCGCAAGAACGGCGCCGACAGCGCCACCAGCGTGGCCCGTCCCCTGATCGCCACCGCCGCCTAACCGAGTTTGGAGTATTGGAGCAAGACCATGCGTGTCCTTCACGTCCTCGACCATTCGATCCCGCTGCACAGCGGCTACACCTTCCGCACCCGCTCGATCCTGCGCGAACAGCGCGCGCTCGGCTGGGAGACCTTCCACGTCACCGGCGCCAAGCACCAGGGTGGCCACGACCAGCTCGAGGAAACGGCCGACGGCCTGCATTTTTATCGCACCCCGCGTTCAAGCGGCATGCTGGCCAGGATGCCGGTGCTGAACCAGCTCGAAGTCATCCGCGGCCTGGAAAAGCGCCTGCTCGAGATCATCCCGCAAGTAAAACCCGACGTGCTGCACGCCCACTCTCCCTGCCTGAACGCGATCGCCGCGCTGCGCGCCGGGCGCAAGTTCGGCATCCCGGTGGTGTATGAGGTGCGCGCCTTCTGGGAAGACGCCGCGGTCGACCACGGCACCAGCACCGAAAACGGCCTGCGTTATAAACTCACGCGCGGCCTGGAAACCTATGCATTGAAACGCGCCGACGCCGTGACCACGATCTGCGAAGGCCTGCGCCGCGACATCGTCGAGCGCGGCATCCCGGCCACCAAAGTGACCGTGATCCCGAACGCCGTGGACATCGACAAGTTCGCCGTCGGCGGCGAAGCCGACCAGGACCTGAAACGCCAGCTCGGCCTGCATGGCCACCGCCTGATCGGCTTCATCGGCTCGTTCTATGCCTATGAGGGCCTGGACGTGCTGCTGCGTGCGGTGCCTGCCCTGTCGCAGCGCGCTCCCGACCTGCGCGTGCTGCTGGTCGGCGGCGGCCCCCAGGACGCCCAGCTGCGCCAGCTCGCGAAAGACCTCGGCATCGCCGACAAGGTCGTGTTCACCGGCCGCGTGCCGCACGACCAGGTACAAA
>JBBWZO010000352.1:0-11464 GCA_039649125.1 Massilia sp.
CATGATGGCCGTCATCGGCGCCTGCATGCGCAAACTGGCGCACCTGTGCTTCGGCGTGATCCATACGGGGAAACCTTATGAACCAACTTTCGCCATGTAAGGCTTGACGGGGAAGACGGTATCTACAGGTCTGTGCCGGCTTCCCGACGTGGGAATTACCAACGATGAATCACCGTACTGCCGCTTCCCCGATCGGCAACGCCGTCGTCTCTTTGATTCTCTGCAGCGCAAAGCTCGACTTCACGTCCAGCACCGACGGATGGCGCAGCAGGGTCGCCATCATGAAGCGCGAAAAATGGTCCATGTCTTCCACATGCACGCGCAGCAGGAAATCCATCTCCCCGGTCATCGCATAGCAGGCCACCACTTCCGGCCAGGCCGCCACCGCCTGCGCGAATTCGAAGCGCGGTGAGGTCGCCGGTACGCGCGAATTGGCGGGACCTTCGCTGTGCTTTTCCAGGCGCACGTTCACATAGGCCAGCAGCCCCAGGCCGATCTTGTCCGGGTCGACCAACGCCACGTACTGGCGGATCACGCCGGCTTCCTCGAGCCGCTTGATGCGGCGCAGGCAGGGAGACGGCGACAGGTTCACGCGCTCGGCCACGTCCTGGTTCGACAGGCGCCCGTCGGCCTGCAGGATCTCGAGGATCCTGCGGTCGGTTTTATCCAATTCGATCTTTGACATAAATTTCCCTTCGGCTGAGCAGAACCGCAATTTTATTGCGCAATCGGCGCGAACGGGGGAATTGATTGATATTTAATGCCGGGGGCAGAGGACTATACTGTTTCGGATTACGGAGGAGACATCTCCGTCGCGGCGCAACCAACAACAACAAGGGCGCCGCACCCGGAAGGACCAGGAAACGCGTGGCGGTTGTCCATTCCCGATCGGGGTAACGGGGCTGCTGCCATCTCCCGCGTCCGGCACAACCCCAACGGAGACACACGCATGAACGGACCCCTCGACCGCTCCCAGCTGCAAGCACCCCAGCCGGAATCGCAGCCGAACCGCGAGATCACGCTCGACGACAAGTGGACGCTGCAGCGCGGCCGCGCCTTCATGACCGGCACCCAGGCGCTGATCCGCCTGCCGATGCTGCAGCGCGAACGCGACGTCAAGGCCGGCCTGAACACCGCCGGCTACATCACCGGCTACCGCGGCTCGCCAGTCACCGCCGTCGACCAGACCGCGATGAAGGCAAAGAAACACCTCGACGCCCACCACGTCAAATTCCACCCGGGCATGAACGAAGACCTGGCGGCGACCGCCGTCTGGGGCACCCAGCAAACCAACCTGTACAAGGATGCCAACTACGACGGCGTGTTTGCCATGTGGTACGGCAAGGGCCCGGGCGTGGACCGCTGCGGCGACGTTTTTAAACACGGCAATAACGCCGGTTCGTCGAAACACGGCGGCGTGCTGGTGCTGGCCGGCGACGACCATGCCGCGAAATCCTCGTCCACTGCCCACCAGTCCGACCACATCCTGACCCACTGCGGCATCCCCGTGCTGTACCCCTCGTCGGTGCAGGAATACATCGATTTCGGTTTGCACGCCTGGGCCATGAGCCGCTATACCGGCCTGTGGGTGTCGATGAAGTGCGTCACCGACATCATCGAGTCCGGCGCCGTGGTCAACCTGGATCCGGACCGCGTGCAGATCGTCACGCCCACCGACTTCGAACTGCCGCCGGGCGGCCTGAACATCCGCTGGCCGGACGCCGTGCTGGACCAGGAAGTGCGGATGAGCAACTACAAGTGGTACGCGGCGCTGGCCTATGCCCGTGCGAACAAGCTCAATAAAATCATCTGGGACAGCCCGGCACCAAAAATCGGCATCATCACCGCCGGCAAAAGCTATGTCGACACCCGCCAGGCGCTGGCCGACCTCGGCATCGACGAGCAGGCGGCGCGCGACATCGGCCTGCGCCTGTATAAAGTCGGCATGACCTGGCCGCTCGAGTCCGAAGGCGTGCACGAGTTCGCGCGCGGCCTGGACGAGATCCTGGTGGTCGAGGAAAAGCGCCAGGTGATGGAATACGCGCTCAAGGAAGAGTTATATAACCTGCCGGACGGCGAGCGTCCGCGCGTGGTCGGTAAATTCGACGACACCGGCGAGTGGCACAACAAGAACCGCACCGGCCACGGCGACTGGCTGCTGCCGGCCACCTATGAATTGAATCCGGCGCAAATCGCGCGCGCCATCGCTTCGCGCATCTCGCATTATTGCGCCGGCCATCCGGTCGAGCAGCGTGTGCAAGAGCGCATCGCCTTCCTGGAAGCGAAAGAGCTGGTCCTCAAAAATATTCCGGCCAAGGCCACTCCGGAAACCGACCGCATCCCCTATTTTTGCTCGGGCTGCCCGCACAACAGCTCCACGAAAGTGCCGGAAGGCTCGCGTGCCATGGCCGGCATCGGCTGCCACTACATGGTGCTGTGGATGGACCGCGAGACCTCGACGTTTACGCACATGGGCGCCGAGGGTACGACCTGGATCGGCCAGGCTCCGTTCACCAGCGAAAAGCACGTGTTCGCGAACCTGGGCGACGGCACCTATTTCCACTCGGGCATCCTGGCGATCCGCGCGGCGGTGGCCGCCAGGGTGAACATCACCTACAAGATCCTGTATAACGACGCGGTCGCCATGACCGGCGGCCAGAACGTCGACGGCCCGCTCGACCCGGGCATGATCACGCGCCAGATCGCGGCCGAAGGCGTGAAACCGATCATCGTCGTCACCGACGAGCCCGATAAATACCCGAGCGACTACGCCTGGGCCGAAGGCGTCACCGTGCGCCACCGTTCGGAACTGATGGACGTGCAGAAGGAACTGCGCGAGATGCCGGGCGTCTCCGCCGTCATCTACGACCAGACCTGCGCCTCCGAAAAGCGGCGCCGCCGGAAAAAAGGCGAGTTCCCCG
Source organism: Massilia sp. (assembly GCA_039649125.1). Taxonomy (GTDB): domain Bacteria; phylum Pseudomonadota; class Gammaproteobacteria; order Burkholderiales; family Burkholderiaceae_D; genus Telluria. Next base: position 2,922 of record JBBWZO010000352.1, read on the forward strand.
ACCCGGCCAAGCGCGCCGTCATCAACGAGGCCGTCTGCGAAGGCTGCGGCGACTGCTCGGTGCAGTCGAACTGCCTGTCGGTCGAGCCACTGGAAACGGAACTGGGCCGCAAGCGCCAGATCAACCAGTCCTCCTGCAACAAGGATTTTTCCTGCGTCTCCGGCTTCTGCCCATCGTTCGTGACGGTGGAAGGTGGCGGCCTCAAAAAGCCGAAGAAGGCAGCGGCTGCCACCGACGCATCTGCTTCCACCTCGCCGCCGAGCCTGCCGGTGCCCGCCATCCCGTCCGTGGACACCCCGTTCGGCATCCTGGTAGCCGGCGTCGGCGGCACCGGCGTCGTCACCGTCGGCCAGATCCTGGCGATGGCGGCCCACGTCGAGGGGAAAGGTGCGATCGTGCTCGACCAGAGCGGCCTGGCCCAGAAGGGGGGACCTGTGATGTCGCACGTGCGCCTGGCCCGGAACCAGTCGGACCTGCACTCGACCCGCGTCGGCACCGGCAGCGCGGATCTCGTCATCGGTTGCGACCAGATCGTCACCGCCAGCCGCGACGCCTTGAGCCGCATGGGAGAAGGACGCACCTGGGCCGCCGTGAACTCCACCGGCGCCACCACCGCCGCCTTCGTCAAAAACCCGGACTGGCAGTTCCCGGCCGAGGGCTCGCGCGGCGCCATCCTGCAGGCCTGCGGCGCCAACAACGTCGACTTCGTCGATGCCGGCCAGATCGCGACCGCCCTGATGGGCGACGCGATCGCGACCAACATGTTCATGCTCGGCTACGCCTTCCAGAAGGGCCATGTGCCGCTGCTTGAGTCCTCGCTGATGAAGGCGATCGAACTCAATGGCGTGTCGGTCGCCTTCAATCAATCCGCGTTCAACTGGGGCCGCACCGCCGCCCACGACCTGGCATCGGTGAAGAAGCTCACGACCCCGGCCAAGGTGGTCGAGTTCAAACGCACGCAAACGCTCGACGAGATCGTCAACCGCCGCATCGAACTGCTCACCGCCTACCAGAACGCCGCCTATGCCGCGCAGTACAAGGCCTTCGTGGACCAGGTGCGCGCTGCGGAAGCGAAGCTGGAGGGGGGCAACCGCGGCACGCGCCTGACCGAGGCGGTCGCCCGCTACTTCTACAAGCTGATGGCCTACAAGGACGAGTACGAAGTGGCGCGCCTGCACACCGACCCGGCCTTCAAGGAAAAGATCGCCAACATGTTCGAGGGCGACATCACCATCAAATACCACCTGGCGCCGCCGCTGCTGGCCAGGCACGACAAGGAAGGCCGCGCGATCAAGAAGGAATACGGGGCATGGATGATGGGTGCCTTCGGCGTGCTGGCCAAGCTGAAAGGCCTGCGTGGTACCCCGTTCGACGTGTTCGGCTACACGGCCGAGCGCAAGCTTGAGCGCGCCCTGATCGGCGAATACCGCCAGACGGTGAGTGCGCTGTTGCCGAAGCTGTCGCCCGAGAACCTGGCGCAGGCCGTGGCGATCGCCAGCATTCCGGAAGACATCCGCGGTTACGGCCACGTGAAGGAACGCCACCTGAAGGCGGCGAAGGCGAAGGAAACGCAACTGTTGGCAGCCTTCCATCAAGCGCAAGACACGGTCCACGCAGCCTGATCATTCACGCCGCATATTCCCAGCGCCAGGCCCGGCTCCACGCCGGCCTGGCGCTTTTTTGTTTGAAGGAAATTAAAATTTATTTGGAAAAAAATTTTATTGTGTGGACTTCTCAAACAAGCGGGCTTGTCTTACTCTCCCCTGACGGGCTCGTCTAATACCTTATCTCTCCATGAAATTACCGACCAAGCAACACGGCCGCACCACGCCATCGCTCCGCCTGCTCTGCGCGGGCCTTGCCACTGCATTCACGCTTGCCGCTTGCGGTGGCGGGGGAGGCGATACCGGGACCCTCGCTGGCGGCACAACCCCGCCTCCGGCCTCGACGATTCCACCTGCGGGCTCGGGCGAGCCGGACGTGCGCACCCTGGGCGACGCCTTCAGCACCTACTGGAACCTGTGCGCCAAGCCGCGCAGCGGCATCGACCCGTACACCGGCAAGCCTTATCCGGACAGGCAGGGCACCCTGCGCGACGAGCTGACCTTCCTGCGCGCCTGGTCGCACCAGTACTACCTCTGGTACAACGAGATCCCGGCCGACTTCAAGATGGCCGATTTCACCGATCCGATCGCCTACTTCGACAAGCTCAAGACGCCCGTCCTGACGGCGGCCGGCGCGAAGAAGGACAACTACCACTTCACTTATCCGACGGCGGAATGGAACGCCATGCAGGTCGGCATCGAGCGCGGCTACGGTTTCACCTGGTCGAGCGCCGGCCCGACCGCGCCGCGCTCGTGGCAAATCGCGATCGTTGAGCCGGGCTCGCCGGCCGCCGCCGCCGGCCTGCGTCGCGGCGACCTCCTGGTCAGGGTCGACGACATCGACTTCGTCAATGCCAGCGACAAGGCCCTGGTCGACCGCATCAACGCCGCCCTGTTCCCGGAGAATGCGGGCGAGACGCACAGCTTCGTTGTGCGCCGTGCCGGCATCGACCTGGCCCCGGTGACGATGGCGTCGCAGGACGTGCAGGCAACGTCGGTGAAGAACGTCAAAACCTTCGATACCGCCACCGGCAAGACCGGTTATCTCTCCTTCGAGAACCACAACGCGGTGTCCGAACGCCAGCTGATCGACGCCTTCACGACGCTGCGCAACCAGGGCGTGAACGCGCTGGTGCTCGACATGCGCTACAACGGCGGCGGCCTGCTGAACATCGCCGCCCAGCTGGGCTACATGATTGCCGGCCCCACCTCCAGCGGCAAGGTATTCGAGCGCCTGCGCTACAACGACAAGATCGAAGCGCGCCAGCAGCCGCAAATCATCAACTTCTCCGACAGGGCTTACGGTTTCGAGGCCGGCGCCGGCACGGTAGCGAAGAATTCGGTGCTGCCTACCCTGGGCCTGAACCGCGTCACCATCCTCACCACCTTGGGCACCTGCTCGGCGAGCGAGTCGCTCATCAACGGGCTGCGCGGTATCGACATCCAGGTGGACGTGATCGGCGCCCAGACCTGCGGCAAGCCCTACGGCTTCACGCCGGTGCCGAACTGCGGCACGACGTATTTCTCGATCGAGTTCGGCGGCGTGAATGCGAAGGGCATCGGCGACTTCGCGGACGGCTTCGCCCCGACCTGCGCCGTGGCCGACGACCTGGCGCGCGACCTGGGCGACCCCAACGAAGCCCTGCTGGCAACCGCGCTGTCCTACCAGCAGACCGGCACCTGCCCGGCCCTGGGCCGTTCCTCGGCGGCGGCCATGTCGGTGGCGGCGCCGCGCACCATGGTGCGCCCGGCGGTCTCGCAGATCGCAATCCATACCCGGGCGAGGTAAGCCGGAGCGGATCGCACGACGCCACCTTCGGGTGGCGTTTTTTTTGGTTCGCCAGCCCCACCGCCAGCCCCAGCCTCACCCTTATACGTAGGGTGGACTCCCGAGTCCACGTGTTGCCGGTCGCAGCACGGACGCGCCGGCAGCGCTTGTCAATTCACCAGCACCGCCCCACGTGGGCGATCAGGACCGCGGCGGCGACGTCCAGGCCAGGATCGTCAGTTCGGTCGTCATCGCCGTTTCTCCATGCGGGTGTCTATACGGCCGAGAATAACAAAGCGGGAGAGGGCAGGACGTTCGTCTGCAACAGGCAAACCCGACTATAATTTTCCGCTTTGCACTTCACCTGCCGGAGCTTCACCGATGATTCGTTCTGCGTTATTGCTTGCCCTGCTCGCCGCCATGCCCCTGGCCCACGCCGCGCCCGATTTGACCACCATCTCGGAACGCTCCGGCTTCCAGGCCACCGGCCGCTACGACGAGGTCGTCAAGCTGTGCGCCGCCTTCGAGAAGGCCTATCCGAAAGCGGTGAAATGCATCGAATTCGGCCGCACCCCGGAAGATCGGCCGATGCTGGCGCTGGTCGTCAACCGCAACGGCGTGTTCACGCCCGAGGCGGCCGCCAGGGCGGGCCTGCCGGTGACCCTGATCCAGGGCGGCATCCACGCCGGCGAAATCGACGGCAAGGACGCCGGCTTCCTGGCCTTGCGCGAGGTGCTGGAAGGGCGCCAGGCGAAGGGCGCGCTGGACAAGCAGGTGCTGGTCTTCGTCCCGGTCTTCAACGTCGATGGCCACGAGCGCTTCCAGAAATGGAACCGCCCGAACCAGCGCGGCCCGGTCGAGATGGGCTGGCGCACCACCGCCCAGAATTTCAATTTGAACCGCGACTACGTGAAGGCCGATGCGCCCGAGATGCAGGCGATGCTGGCGCTGGTGAACAAATGGGACCCGCTGACCTATGTCGACCTGCACGTGACGAATGGCGCCAAGTTCCAGCACGACATCTCGATCCAGGTCGAACCGGCGTATTCCGCCGACCCGGAACTGCGCAAGGCCGGCCTGGCGCTGCGCAGCAACGTCATCGCCGACATCACGAAACAGGGTTCTGCTCCGCAGTCCTACTACATGTCGTTCGCGAAGACCGACGATCCGCAGTCGGGCTTTGTCGACAGCGTGTCCGACCCGCGCTTCTCGACCGGCTACTTCCCGCTGCGTAACCGCCTGGCGGTGCTGGTCGAAACCCACTCGTGGAAGGACTATCCGACCCGCGTGCGCATCACCCACAACACCGTGATCTCGGTGCTCGAGCAGGTGGCGAAAAACGGCAAGACCTGGCAGCAGGCGGTCGCCGGCGCCGACGCCCGCGCCCAGCAACTGGCCGGCACCCCGGTGGCGCTGACCTATAAAACCACCGACAAGACGCAAACGGTGGATTTCAATGGCTACGAATACACACGCACCCCGTCGGAAGTCTCGGGCATCCTGATGACGCGCTACGACGAAACCAAACCGCAAGTCTGGCGCGTGCCGCTGCGCGAGGAAGTCGTGCCCGACCTGGAAGTGGCGGCGCCGCGCGCCGGCTACATCGTCCCGGCTGCACATGCGGCGACGGTCGCCGCCAAGCTGACCCAGCACGGCATCAGCTTCCGCAAGCTGGACAAGACGCTGGAGCGCTTCGAGGCCGAGACCTTCCGCGCCGAGAAGGCGACCTTCGGCGCGCAATCCTTCGAGTCGCACCAGCGCCTGACGGTCGAGGGCAGCTGGAAACCGGAGGAACGCAGCGTCGGCCGCGGTGCGCTGTTCGTGCCGATCGCCCAGCCGAAGGCGCGACTCGTGATGGCGATCTTCGAGCCGCAGGCGCCGGACTCGCTGCTGGCCTGGGGTATGTTCAACAATGCCTTCGAAGCCAAGGAATACATGGAGGAATACGTCGCCGAGGACGTCGCGCGCGAGCAGATGGCGGCCGACCCGGCCGTGGCCGCCGAGTTCAGGCGCCGCATCGAGAGCGACCCGGCATTCGCGAAAAACGCCCACGCCCGCCTGGAATTCTTCGCACGCCGCCATTCCTCGTGGGACGAGCGCCTGAACCTGTACCCGGTGCTGCGCGCGAACGTGGCGCCGTAACAGGACGCGGGGTTTCAACAAAAAAGGCCGGGATCTCTCCCGGCCTTTTTGCATCCGACGCCACCGAAGATCGGCGCACGATGCGTCTTCTGACCGTAGGGTGGACTCCCGAGTCCACGCGTTTTCGCACGGATGAACAATCGAAACGTTTGGTCGGATGCTTCCATGGCGAGTCAACCCTACGCCCCCGGCCCCTTACGGCGCCGCGCCCGTTGCCGGCAGCGACGTGAACAGCACCGTCGTCACTGCTCCATTCGTTCCCGGGATCAGCTGGTAGAGCCGATCGTATTCGTTATCGGCGATCTCCGCCCCCGGCTGCCCGCCGAACAGCTTCACCAGCTCCGACAAGGTATTCGAGTGCCCGACCACCAGCACCGCCCCGTTCAGCGATTTGACGCGCGATACCAGCGCCTGCGGCGTTCTCGGATCGTACAGCTGCACCTGCAGCCCGTTCTGCTGCGCCAGCGGCTCGGCGGTCTGGCGCGTGCGGTTCGTTGGCGAGCTGAAGACGTGCGCGACATTCGCCTTGCCCAGCATCGCCGCGATGTTCTGCGCGCGCTGGCGGCCCTGCGGCGTCAGGTCGGGGTCCTTGCCCTCTGGGGCTTTTTCGCCATGGCGCACGAGGTAGATCATCGACGGTTCGGCAAAAGTCATAGCAGGGGCAAACATCGCGAGTAGAAATGCACAAACGTCAGACAGACGTGAAAACAAGGGCATGGATGTTCCTTTATGGGGGCAATAAGTCCACTAGGTAGTCATAGGACCTTCTAGCTGATGGTTCAGGACGGTAGCACACGCGACGGGGCACAGAACGTGATCGCCATACACCCGCGTCGCCAGCTAGCTACCACCACATTGGAGGAAGTGCCGCAATGGATGATCTATTGACAGCGGTAGACTTTGGCAAAATCATGCTTGACTCTACCGAATCGACGAAGGTGCGCTATGTTAGGTACGAATTTTGTATATGTACTGATGAGGGCGGACGGAAAATGCTACAAAATTGGGCATACGACCAACATGCGCATACGCTTACGCAGCCTGAATCGACATTTCGGCCCCTTCTCAAGCGAACACTCATACGCATTTCGTACCAGGACGAAGTATCAGGCACGCAAACTCGAAGACGCACTCCGAACCCTGCTGAGGTTGTATAGCTTCACGCTGCCAGTGGGGACAAGCCGAATGGCCAGACCGAGTGGTTCACGGGCCGCAGTTTCGAATTGCTGTCGATGTATCGTGAGTCAATCCTAGCGGTCTATCTCGGAGATCGGCAGCCCGAGAAGATCCACGTCGAGTCGATGGCACCTTTGTCCCCGAAGGATCTGCTGAGGCTGAAAGAAGTGCGCAAGGCGATCGACCATATCGAACCCCAGCTCAATGCAAATGGGAAAATGCCGAAAGGACTAAGGGATTTACTGCATGGGTTTCCGGGCATCGCGAGAAGTTTCTCGGAGTAGGCAAGATCGACAAGGAAAATGGCGAGGTTCGCTTTGAACTTTTCCTCCAGCCAGCTGCTTGCTCCAGGAACGAGCTCTTGAGGGTGTCATCCTTGGCGCAAATGATTTCAGACAACGAGAAATTTTTGGGAGTACCAGTTTCCGCTCCGAAGTGGCAGAGACATCGTGCTACCAAAAAATCGAATTCATATTTTCGCCGAGTCGGACGATTCACGAAGGCAGTTGGGAGTCAACGGGCTATATCGACGAGATGTATTCCATTCTTGACGATCTTTTCCATGAACAGCCGCTTCCCCAGGAATATCGACAATACCTTGGCATGTCACTCTTTGACAGCCTCACTGCGGAGCAAACAAGCGCCATTGCACATGCGCTGCATAGATGGCTGCGCGGTGCGCCTGAAGTCTGAGTCCTTGAGTGAACGCCGAGAGGGCGATAGGGTATGTTGCCGAGAGAGGAACGAATGATCAATGATGTCCGAACAGTGATGTCGCCTTTCACTGCCCAGGAGGGGCCGCCAACAGTGGTTTTGCAAACCGAGCGCCTGCAGTTGCGCCACATGAGGGCAAGCGACGCCGGCTTCATGCTCGGCTTGCTGAACGAACCTTCCTGGCTGCGCTTCATTGGCGATCGTGGCGTCAGGACGATTGACGCGGCGCGCGACTACATCCTCGCCGGTCCGGTCGACATGGTGCGCCGCCTCGGCTTCGGCTTCCATGTGGTCGAGCTGAAGGAATCCCGTTGCCCGGTAGGCGTATGCGGCCTGGCCAAACGCGACTTCCTCGACGACGTCGACATCGGCTATGCCTTTTTGCCGCAGTACTGGGGGCAGGGATATGCCCGGGAAGCGGCCAGCGGGGTGCTGGCCCATGCGAAAAACGATATTGGCTTGAAGCGTCTTGTCGCTACCGTCCGGCCGGACAACCGGGCGTCGATCAGGCTGCTGGAAAAGCTGGGGCTGCGTTTCGAGCGTGCGCTCGATCGCCCCGAGGGCGGCGATCTCCACCTGTTCGACATGGAGATCGCCTGAAGGTCTTGTGGGGGATTACAGCGGCGTCAACGAGATGGTATTGGCCGCTGGCGTCGCGCACGGCCCCTCGTCGAACGCGATGTCGCCATCCGGATTGGCCACGCCATCCGTTTTCAGGTCGACGAAGCCGAACAGGTTGCGGTCCTGCAGGTGCGACGGCACCACGGTCGACAGCGAGGAGAATACGTTTTCCACGCGGCCCGGGTGCTTCTTTTCCCACTCGCGCAGCATCGCCTTGATCTGCTTCCTCTGCAGGTTCTCCTGCGAGCCGCACAAATCGCAGGGGATGATCGGGAAGCCTTTCACCTCTGCATAACGCTCGGTGTCGGCTTCCTTCACATAGGCCAGCGGGCGGATCACCATGTGCTTGCCGTCGTCCGACACCAGCTTGGCCGGCATGCCTTTCAGTTTGCCGCCGAAGAACATGTTCAGGAAGAAGGTCTCGAGGATGTCGTCGCGGTGGTGGCCGAGGGCGATCTTGTTGCAGCCGAGTTCGTCGGCGACGCGGTACAGGATGCCGCGGCGCAGGCGCGAGCACA
>JBBWZO010000358.1:0-4540 GCA_039649125.1 Massilia sp.
AACGGCTACTGGTGGGCGCCGGAACGCGTCGCGCTGCAGACGCTGATCGACCACACCCAGGCGACTGTGAATGGCTGGGTGCGCGTGAAGCTCTACAAGGGCAACGTGATCGTGGTCTCGCGCGACTCGAAGACCGATTCGCTGTTCGACATGAACATCGCCACCTTCGATGAAGACGGCGGCGCCTACAACCAGGCCGACGCCGGCGGCTTCATCAAGCTGAACGCGCTGCGCATGCGCATCGCGGCCAAGGCGCGCGCAAAACGGGGGCAATAAGGCGGGCAGTAAAGACGCGGGCAATAAGCAGCCGCGTCGTCGCAATGAAAAGCCGCCCTCGGGCGAATGCCAGTCACTTAAGGCATTGACCTACCGGCGGCTTGAGCTAAAACGGATTCACGTGCAACGTGAATCCGTTTTTTATTATGGCTCTCCAACTTGACCTGGACTATGCGTCCGAGCTGGCGCCGCACGAGTTCGAGCGTTTCGCCAGTCTGATCGATCCGGCCTGGATCGACGAAGCCCTGCAACAGACCGGAACTGTGTCGCTGCGACGACGCCGTCTTCCTGCTGAACGCATGGTCTGGCTGGTGATGGGCTTGGCCCTGTTTCGCAATGATTACCACGGCGTTATACCACTGGCCTTTGCAAACGCCCGGGACCTTCCCCAAGCGCCTGGCCTGCGGCGCCTGCTGCATGACCCTCCGGGTTTCTTTCTACTGGGCCGAGCCCTGCGCGGCCGGCCTGCCGCCCCGGATGACCGAACAGGTCACGCCGCATATCGCCTGCATGGCCGGCACCAACGCCGCGCAACCGCGCTGCGCCGCGCTCGGACAAGGCGATGCCGGGCCGATGGCCTGCGGCGTGTACGCGCACCGGCCCAGCCCCTGCCGCGAAGTCGAAATCGGGGACGTCAAGTGCACGCGCGCGCGGGCGCGGCATGGGATGGCGTCGCTGGGGCGTACGGTCGCCGCGGGCTCGTAGGGTGGGACGGGCGGCGCTCCGCCCCCGCGCCCACGCGGTAGGGACGCGCCCATTCGCCAACGGCCGTGACATGTCGCCCGCACGGCATCCGGAGTCGATATCCCGTGTGTATGGCGAAGACCCATCGTCAACGCATGCCATTCGGCGACTACGGGATACCATGCGAGCGAACTTTCCACGCTACGTACGACAGACACGCCCGTACCGCGTGGGCACGCGGTCGGAACGCCGCCCGGCCCCCCCAAGGAATGCAGCGCCGCCCACCGCCCGCCGCCCTCGACGCTCAGGCATTGCGCAAGTCGTCGACCGGCCGGTTGCCGAATCCCGGCGCCAGCAGGTAATCGACCAGCGCGCGGGCGCAGGCCTCGGGCGAGGTCAGCGCGCCTTGCTGCTTGAGCTGGACGAAACGTTCCTTCATCGGGAAGCGCGCCTCGGGCGTGGCGCGGATCTCGGCCTGCATGCCGGTGTCGATCACGCCCGGCGCCAGGCTGCACGCGCGCACCGCCGGGTCGCCGTCGAGGGCGATCGCCTCGGCGTGCCGGTCGAGCGCGGCCTTGGTGGCGCAATACACGCTCCAGCCGGGATAGGCGCTGCGCCCGGCGCCGCTGGACACGTGCAGGATGCGCCGGTGCGCGCCGCCGCTGGCGCGCACCACCGCCGCCGCCAGCGCCAGCGGCGCGGCCACGTTCAGCGTGACGGCCTTGACGGCGTCGAGCGGGTCCTGTTCGGCCAGCGGCCCGACCGGCCAGACGACGCCTGCATTGTTCACCAGCAGCACCGCGCCTTCGCCCTGCACGAACCCGGCCAGCGCGTCGCCGGCCAGCCAGCCGCTCAGCGCGGCGGCGTCGGACAGGTCGACTTCGGCCTCGAGCAGCAGGCCCGGAAAGCGCGCCTGCAGGCCCGCGGGAGCGCGGCCCCGCGCCAGGCCCAGTACCGGAATCCCGCGTCCGAGCAGTTCGGTAGCGATGGCGGCGCCCAAGCCCTTGCTGTGGCCGGTGACGATGGCTTTCATGTCGTTCTCCTATTGATCGATGCAGCCAGCATAGCCGATTCGGCAGAGCGGGCGCAGACCGTTGTAAGGAGGCACCGCCGGTAGGCCAACGCAACCAATTTGTAACTTCCTCGGGGTAGAATGTGCCGCCCAGCCCACCTCATCCGATCCGATGTCACCTGCCCTCGCCTGCCAGTCGCCCCACACCCCATGCCGCGTGCTGCTGGTGGGCGCGCCGCCTTTCGCCGCCGCCCTGCGCGAAATGCTGGCCGGCGCCGACGACATCGAACTGGTCCTGAGCGACGCAGCCGGCGCTGCCCAGCAGGCGGCCAGCCTGCGCCCGGCCGTCATCGTGCGCGCCCTGGCCGGCGCCGAGGATTGCAGCGACTTCATCCGGGCCTGCCGCGGCGCCGCGCCGCTGCGCGACCTGCCGCTGCTGGTGCTGGCACCCGGCTGCGACGGCCGCCACCGCGACGCCGCGTTCGCCGCCGGCGCCAGCGATTACCTGTCCGCCTTGCCCGCCGGCGCGGAAATCCTGGCGCGCCTGCGCTACCACGCCGCCGTCAGCCGCGTCCTGCAGGAGCGCGACGAGGCCCAGCGCAGCCTGCGCGCGAGCCAGGACGTGCTGCTGCAGGTGCGCGCCCAACTGGACCTCCACGCCGGCATCGACACCCTCACCGGCATCCCGAGCCGCCGCCGCTTCGACGACGTCGCACAGGCCGAATGGGGACGCGCACGCCGCAGCGGCCAGACGCTGTCGGTGCTGGTGTGCGACCTCGACAATTTCAGCTGTTTCAACGAACGCCTCGGGCAGGAGGCGGGCGACCTGTGCCTGCGCAAGCTGGCCGGCGTGCTGACCGCTCAACTGAAGCGCCCGTCGGACCTGGCGGCGCGCTACGACGGCAAGCGCTTCGCCATCCTGCTGGCCGATACCGGCCTCGATGGCGCCGTGCAGGTGGCCGAGGGGTGCCGCGCCGCGCTCGAGCGCCTGGCCCTGTCGCACCCGCTGCCGGAGCGGCGCATCGTGACGATGTCGATCGGCGCGGCCACCACGGTGCCTGCCGACGACATCAGCTTCGAGGCCGTCGTCGCGCGCGCCGAGGAAGCGGTGGGCGCGGCGAAAGCGCGCGGACGCAACCGCGTGGCGGCGTTCAGGGTCTAGGCTTTTCGGGCCGTCAGACGAACACCGGTTCCGGTTCGAGCGCCACGCCGAAGCGCGCCTGGACGTCGCCCTGGATCGCGCGCGCCAGCGCCAGCACGTCCGCACCGGTCGCGCCGCCCTGGTTCACCAGCACCAGCGCCTGCTTCGGGTAGACCCCGGCCGCGCCGATGGACTTCCCTTTCCAGCCGCACTGGTCGATGAGCCAGCCGGCCGCCAGTTTTTCGCTGCCGTCCGGCTGGCTGTGGTGCACCAGGTCCGGGAAGCGCGCCAGCAGGGCTTCGCACTGTGCCCGCGGCACCACGGGATTCTTGAAAAAGCTGCCGGCATTGCCGATCTCGAGCGGGTCAGGCAGCTTGCGGCGCCGGATCGCGATGACCGCATCGGCCACCTGGCGCGGGGTCGGTTCAGGCAGGCCGGCCGCCTCCAGTTCCCGCGCCAGCTCGGCATAACGCAGGTTGGCCCGCCAGGCGCGCGGCAGCGCGAAGGTCACGTCGAGCACGACCAGGCCGGCGCCGTCCGCGTGCTTGAAGAGGCTGTCGCGGTAGCCGAAGCGGCAGTCGGGGCCGCGCAGCGTGCGCCGGCTGCCGTCGCGCGGGTCGAAGACGGTCAGCGAGTGGAACACATCCTTGATTTCCAACCCATAGGCCCCGATGTTCTGGATCGGCGCGGCGCCGACCGTGCCCGGAATGAGCGACAGGTTCTCCAGCCCGCCCAGTCCCTGCTCCAGCGTGAATGCGACGAAGCGGTGCCAGTTCTCGCCGGCGCCGGCGCGCACCAGCACGGCATCGCCCTCCTCGCCCATGACCGTACGCCCTTCGATGGCCATGTGCAGCACCAGCGCATCGACGTCGCGCGTGAGCAGGACGTTGCTGCCGCCGCCGAGCACGAAGCGCGGCAGGCCGGCCAGCGACGCGTCCGCCGCCAGTTGCGCGAGCTGGGCGGGGTCGGTCACGCGCAGGTAACGGCGCGCCCGTGCCGGCAGTCCAAAGGTGTTGAAGGGTTGCAGCGGGACGTCTTGTTCGATGGGCAGGTCGGGATGCATGGGTTCTGGAGGCAAGGGAAACGGGTCGATTATAGAGGCAAGCCCGGCCCTGCCGTGAATCGGCTGAACCCGGGGAGCGCCATGGCGGTTTTGTCTGCCGCTCGGCTAATAAACGGTCGTTCTATTCATGCCAGTCCGTTAAAATACCGCCACTTGCAAAATCAGCAGTATAAACAGACAAAGGAAACCGCCATGCCATCGTTTGACGTGGTCTGCGAAGCAGACATGGTCGAAGTGAAGAACGCCGTCGAGCAATCGAACAAGGAAATCACCACCCGCTTCGACTTCAAGGGCAGCTCCGCCAAGGTCGAGCAGAAGGAAAAGGAACTGACCCTGTTCGCCGATTCCGATTTCCAGCTGGGCC
>JBBWZO010000006.1:0-21351 GCA_039649125.1 Massilia sp.
GAATCCGAAGCCCAGCAGCTGTCCGAAGAAATCATGCTGGGCGCGGTCGTCTACGGCCACGAGCAGATGAAGGCCGTGATCGACGCGATCCACGCCCTGGTCGAAGAAGGCGGCAAGCCGGAAGTCGAATGGGCGCCGGCGCCGAAGAACGAAACCCTGATCGCCCAGGTGGCCCAGCTGGCCGAAGCCAAAGTGCGCGACGCCTACCAGACCCGCGAAAAATCGGCGCGCCAGCAGAAGCTGAAGTCGCTGTCGGGCGAAGTGATGGCAGGCCTGGCCGCGCAGGGCATCGAAGCGGATGCGGCCGAAGTCGGCAACATCCTGTTCGACATGGAAGCCTAGATCGTGCGTTCGCAGATCCTGGAAGGCGAGCCGCGCATCGACGGCCGCGACACCCGCACCGTGCGCCCGATCTCGATCCGCACCAGCGTCCTGCCGCGTACCCACGGCTCGGCCCTGTTCACCCGCGGCGAAACCCAGGCCCTCGTCATCGCCACCCTCGGCACCGGCCGCGACAGCCAGAAGATCGACGCGCTGATGGGCGAGTACACCGACGACTTCATGATGCACTACAACATGCCTCCGTTCGCCACCGGCGAAACCGGCCGTGTGGGCACCCCGAAGCGCCGTGAAATCGGCCACGGCCGCCTGGCCAAGCGCGCGCTGGTCGCCGCATTGCCCAACCCGGAAGACTTCAGCTACTCGGTGCGCCTGGTGTCGGAAATCACCGAATCGAACGGTTCGTCGTCGATGGCTTCCGTCTGCGGCGGCTGCCTGGCACTGATGGACGCCGGCGTGCCGATGAAGGCGCACGTCGCCGGCATCGCCATGGGCCTGATCAAGGAAGGCGGCAAGTTCGCCGTCCTGACCGACATCCTCGGTGACGAAGACCACCTGGGCGACATGGACTTCAAGGTTGCGGGCACCGCCAACGGCATCACCGCGCTGCAGATGGACATCAAGATCATGGGCATCACCAAGGAAATCATGCAGGTGGCCCTGGCGCAAGCCAAGGAAGGCCGCCAGCACATCCTGGCCGAGATGCAGAAGGCCGTGCCGACCGTGAAGACCGAACTGTCGGACTTCGCCCCGCGCCTGATCACCATCAAGATCAACCCGGAGAAGATCCGTGACGTGATCGGCAAGGGCGGCGCCGTCATCCGCGCGCTGACCGAAGAGACCGGCACCCAGATCGACATCACCGACGAAGGCATCGTCACCATCGCCTCGGTCGACGCCGCCGCCGGCCAGGAAGCCAAGCGCCGCATCGAAGAGCTGACCGCCTCGGTCGAAGTCGGTAAAACCTACGACGGCACCGTGCTGAAGCTGCTGGACTTCGGCGCCATCGTGCAGGTCATCCCGGGCAAGGACGGCCTGCTGCACATCTCGCAGATCGCCAACGAGCGCGTGAACGCCGTGGCCGACTACCTGAAGGAAGGTCAGCAGGTGCGCGTGAAGGTGCTGGAGACCGACGAGCGCGGCCGCCTGAAGCTGTCGATGAAGGCTGCCGATCCGGTGGAAGCCGCGGCGCAGTAAGCCATCAGCGATTCAAGGCTGAAAGTAAAAACCGCCAGTGCGTGAGCCTGGCGGTTTTTTATTGCTTGCATGGTTTAACCAAGGCCAGACCAACCATGGCTGCCTGTTGCGCGATTGCGCTACCAGACCGTTGCCCCGCTGGTCCGGCACCATCACGCCAGCTTGGCGACCAGCAGCACCAGCACGGCCACGACCGCGCCGAATTTGCTGCCGGAGATAAAACTGTCGTACACCGGATTACGCCGGTAGATGAATTTTTCGCGCCGACCGAACAGGTGTTTCATGGACTTTCTCCTTCGGGGAAGGCTCCCCGTTACGCAAACATGTGGGCACAAGCCGCGCCGGCGGTGTCCATATTGGCGCGACACAACAGAGTAACAATTGCCCCGAATCAGATTATTGTCGAAGATCAAGGTTCCTCGCGAAAATCGAGGTAAACGGGCGCGCCGTCGGCGGCGATCACGCCGGGAACGGCCTGCGCCTGCCGGGCAGGTATCAAGACCGCGCGTACCGCTCAACCGTTACCTGGAATCGTGACAAGAAGTGTTATAGTTAATAATTCTCCACATTGTGGAGCAGCTCGTTCAATAACGCGGGCGCATCCACGACAATGACGATCAAACCAAGGAACGTATCGATGACCACGAAGGACAACGCCGCCCGCATCAGCCAGCTCATTCAGGAACACGAAGCCGAGATCGGTTCGCAATGGATCGCGCAGCTCGAGGCGCTGACCGTGCGCGGTACCGCCAGCGCGAAGGAGCAGCTGCGCACGCATTGCCGGCAGTTCCTGGCGACCTTCGCGGCTGCGACCCGTGGCGGCGAGCTGGAAAACATCGAGCACCGCTCGTGGGACGATGTGCGCGACCTGCTGGCCGAAATTTCGTCGAGCCGTGCCAAGAGCGGCTCGACCCCGAGCGAGACGGCGACCTTCGTGTTTTCGCTCAAGCAGCCGTTGTTCGCCCAGCTGACCGTGGGCTTTGCCGATGACTCCGCGGCGCTGGCGGCCGCTTCCTGGTCGATCAGCTCGCTGCTCGACAAGCTCGGCCTGTACACCATCGAAGTGTTCCAGAAGGCGCGCGACCAGATCATCGTGCGCCAGCAGCAGGAACTGCTGGAGCTGTCGACGCCGGTCGTGAAGCTGTGGAACGGCATCCTGGCGCTGCCGCTGATCGGCACCCTCGACTCGGCGCGCACCCAGGTCGTGATGGAAAACATCCTGCAGAAGATCGTCGACACCGGCGCCATCATCGCCATCATCGACATCACCGGCGTGCCGATGGTCGACACCCTGGTCGCCCAGCACCTGATGAAGACCATCGCCGCCGCGCGCCTGATGGGCGCCGACTGCATCATCAGCGGCATCCGTCCGCAGATCGCGCAGACCATCGTCCACCTGGGCGTGAACCTGGAAGACGTGATCACCAAGGCCACCCTGGCCGACGCCTTCCTGGTCGCGCTGGAACGCACCGGCACCTCGGTCGTCGTCTCCAACAAGAACTAAGAAAAACCAAGAAGAACTAAAAGAAGCGGAACGACAATGGAACGCATTCCAATCCTGCGGATGGGCGACCTCTTGCTGGTCACCATCCAGGTCGACATGCACGACCGCCTGGCCATGACCTTGCAGGACGACCTGACCGAGCGTATCGTGCGCGATAACGCGAAAGGCGTGCTGATCGATATTTCGGCGCTCGACCTGGTCGACTCCTTCATCGGGCGCATGATCAGCAATACGGCGGCCATGGCGCGCGTGCTCGACGCACGGACGGTGGTGGTCGGCATGCAGCCGGCCGTCGCCATCACCCTGGTCGAGCTCGGCCTGACGCTGCACGGCGTGAAAACGGCGTTGAACGTCGAGAAGGGCATGGCCCTGCTCGGAAAGAACCTGAATAGATGAGCACTGCGACCGATTCCACAGTCGGGTTCGAGACCGAGCTGGTCGAGCGCCACGCCCGGTTGCGCGTCGACCGGGTCCGGTTGCCGCTGCGCGGCGACGAGGACGTGGTCGGCCTGCGCAAGCAGGTGCGCGAGCGGGCGGTCGGCATCGGCCTGTCGCTGGTCGACCAGACCAAGCTGATCACGGCCGCCAGCGAACTGGCGCGCAATACGATCAAGTACGGCGGCGGCGGCGCCGTGTACGTCGACAAGCTGGTCGACGGACTGCGCCAGGGCGTCGGCCTGGTCTTCCTCGATGCCGGCCCGGGCATCCCCGACCTCGAGCAGGCGCTGCGCGACGGCTACACCACCGGCGGCGGCCTGGGCCTGGGCCTGGGCGGCTCGAAGCGCCTGGTCGACGAGTTCGACATCGACACCCGTCCGGGAGAGGGGACCGCGATCGCGGTCGTGAAATGGAAACGCTGATCAGTTCGCTCAACACCCAGATCGCCTTTCCGGTGGTGCACGCCAGCGATATCGCGGCGGCGCGCCGCGCCGGGCAGAAGCTGGCCACCGAACTCGGCTTCAACGAGACGCGCGCCGGCATGCTCGCCCTGATCGTGACCGAGGCCGGCACCAACCTGCTCAAGCATGCGGGCGAGGGCACGCTCTACCTGAACGTGTCCCAGTCCGAGGGCGTGCCCGGGGTCGACGTGCTGGCGGTCGACAACGGCCCCGGCATTCTCGACGTCGATGCTTGCCTGCGCGACGGCATGTCCACCGCCGGCACCTCCGGCACCGGCCTCGGTGCGCTGGGCCGCCTGTCCGACGAATTCGACGTGTATTCCACGCCCGGCAACGGCGCCCTGTTCTTCATGCGCCTGTGGCGCGATGATCCGGCGCCGCGCCTGTGCCGGGTCGAGGTGGGCGCGCTGGCCGTGCCGCTGGCCGGCGAGGACGAGTGCGGCGACGGCTGGGGTGTGGCCTGCGACGGCCAGGGCGCCACGCTGCTCGCCGCCGACGGCCTCGGTCATGGGCCTGACGCGGCCGCGGCCGCCCGCGCGGCCATCCGTGAGCTCGAGCATCGCCCCGCTTCCGGGCCGGGGCCCCTGATCGACGCGGCCCACCAGGCGCTGCGCGTCACACGCGGCGCGGCGCTGGCCGCCGCCCGCATCGATTTCGAGGCGGACGTCGTGCGTTTCGCCGGCGTCGGCAACATCGGCGCCTATGTCATCGACGGCGACGACCGGCGCGCGCTGGTGTCGCACAACGGCATCGTCGGCCACAACATGCGCAAGGTGCAGGAGTTCACCGTGCCTTGCCCGCCGGGTGCCCTGTGTATCCTCCATTCGGACGGCATCCAGACCCAGTGGAACCTCGACCGCTACCCGGGCCTGCTGGCGCGCAGTCCGGCGCTGATCGCCGCGATGCTGATGCGCGATTTCATCCGTCGCCGCGACGACGCCATGGTGCTGGTCGTGCGGCGCCGGCAGGGGCGGGCATGAGCCAGCGCATCCTCACCGTCGCCCTCGAAGGCTACAACGACGTGGTGCTGGTGCGCCAGCGCGCACGCCAGATATCGGCCCTGCTCGGCTTCGCCAAACAGGATCAGGTGCGCATCGCCACCGCCGTCTCGGAAGTGGCGCGCGCCGCCAGCTTCGACGGCACCAGCGCGCGCGCCGCCTTCGTGCTGGCCGATCACCACACCCGCCAGCAGCTCGAAGTCACGGTCGCCGCCGTCCAGACCCAGCCGGCCGGCAGCGAAGGCGCGGCGATCGCCGACCAGGCGCGCGTGACCGCGCACCGCCTGATGGATACGTGCGAGCTCGACGGCGACGCGGGCGGTTTCACGGTGCGCATGCGCAAGGCGCTGCCGCCGCAGCTGCCGCTCAACGCGGCGCGGCTGGCCCAGCTCAGCGCCGAACTGGCAGCCGCCCCGCCCGTCAACTCCTACGAGGAGATGCAGCAGCAGAACCGCGAGCTGGTCGAGACGCTCGCCGAACTGCGCGAGCGCCAGGAAGACCTGCTCTCGCTCACGCGCGAACTGGAAGACACCAACCGCGGCATCGTCGCCCTGTACGCCGAGATCGAGGACAAGGCCGAGCGCCTGCGCCGCGCCGACGAGATGAAGTCGCGCTTCCTGTCGAATACCAGTCACGAGCTGCGCACGCCGCTGTCCTCGATCCGGGCGCTGTCCAAGCTCCTGCTCGACCGCATGGACGGCGAGCTCACGCCCGAACAGGAACGTCAGGTGCTGCTGATCGAGCGCACCGCCACCGAGATGTCGGAGCTGGTCAACGACCTGCTCGACCTGGCCAAGATCGAGGCTGGCCGGGTCGAGGCGCAGCCGGCACCGGTCGTGGTCGAGAACCTGTTCCGCGCCCTGAAGGGCATGATGCGCCCGCTGGTCGACACCGAGCGCGTCGAGCTGGTCTTCGACAACGGCGGCGTCGAGTCGCCGTTCGAGTCGGACGAGGGCCTGCTGTCGCAGATCCTGCGCAACTTCATCTCGAACGCACTGAAGTTTACCGAGCAGGGCTCGGTGCGCGTGAGCGCGGACTACGACGCCGGGCCGGACACGCTCACCTTCGCCGTTACCGATACCGGCATCGGCATCGACGCAGAGCACCTGCAACTGATCTTCGAAGAGTTCACCCAGGTCGAGAATCCCCTGCAGCGGCGCAGCAAGGGCACCGGCCTGGGCCTGCCGCTGTGCCGGCGCCTGGCCGGGCTGCTGGGCGGGCGGGTCGAGGTCGCCAGCCGCCCCGGCGTGGGCTCGACCTTCATGCTGACGCTGCCGCGTCTATTTCCCCATCCGGCGCCAACCGACGCCTGAAGAAAACGCGCCTGAAAAACTGATCATGACTGCCAATCCACCCCTGATCCTCAACGTCGACGACAACGACGGCGCGCGCTACGCGAAGACGCGCATCCTGCAAAGCGCGGGCTTCAAGGTACTTGAAGCCGCGAACGGCACCGATGCGCTGGCCATGGTGCGCGAAGAAGACCCGGCGCTGGTGCTGCTGGACGTGAAGCTGCCCGACATCAACGGCATCGAGGTGTGCCGCCGCATCAAGGCCGATCCCGACACCAACTGCGTGCTGGTGCTGCAGACCTCGGCCGCGCTGACCGGGCGCGCCGACAAGATCCGCGGCCTCGAAGGCGGCGCCGACAACTACCTGGCCGCGCCGATCGAGTCCGACGAGCTGATCGCCAACGTGAATGCGCTGCTGCGCATGCGCCAGACCCAGGACGAGCTGCGCGAGAGCGAGGAGCGCTTCCGCCAGCTGACCGACAACATCGAGGACGTGTTCTGGATGTTCTCGGCACCGGACGGCGTGCTGGCCTACGTGAGCCCGGCCTACGCCACGATCTGGGGCCGCAGCTGCGATTCGCTGCGGCGCCAGCACGCCAGCTGGCTGGACGCCGTGCATCCGGACGACCGCGCGCGCCTGGCGGGACGCTGGGCGGCGCTGGCCATCCAGCCGCATTACGACGAGGAGTTCCGCCTGGTGCTGCCCGACGGCGCCACGCGCTGGGTGCGCGACCGCCTGTTCGCGGTGCGCAATGCGCGCGGCGAGGTCTACCGCGTGGCGCGCGTGACCAGCGACGTCACCGCGCGCCGCGAGATGGAAGCGCTGCTGCGCGCGGCCGACGCCAACAAGAACCAGTTCCTGGCGACGCTGGCGCACGAACTGCGCAACCCGCTGAGCCCGATCCGCAACGCCGCGGCGCTGCTCGGCGTGGCCGGCGAGAACGCGACCGAGCGCCAGAACCGCGCGCGCGAAGTCATCCTGCGCCAGGTCGAGCACCTCGCGCACCTGGTCGACGACCTGCTCGACGTCGCCCGCATTTCGGAAGGCAAGATCGTGCTGCGCCGCGAGGAAGTCAACCTCGGCGCCGTCATCGACCAGGCGATCGAGACCGCCGGTCCCCTGATCGCCGCGCGCAGCCACCGGCTGGAGGTGCAGCAGCCGGACTGCCACGTATGGGTGGCCGGTGACCCGGTGCGCCTGGCGCAGTCGATGGGCAACCTGCTGCACAACGCGGCCAAGTTCACGCCGGTCGGCGGCGAGATCCGCCTCGTCGTCTCGCTGCACGGCGAGAACGTGCACATCGCCGTGATCGACAACGGCATCGGCATCGCCGCCGACAACCTGTCGCGCATCTTCGGCATGTTCGCGCAGGCGGCGGTGCCGCCCGACCGCGCGCCGGAAGGGCTGGGCATCGGCCTGTCGCTGGTGTCGCGCCTGCTGGAAATGCATGGCGGCGGGCTGCGCGCCGAAAGCCCCGGGATCGGCATGGGCAGCACCTTCACGGTGGAGCTGCCGGTGCTGCGCACGACGGGCGTCGAATGCGCGGCCGGCGCCGGCCAGGAAGAGGGAGCGGACGCCGGCGGCCTGCGCGTGCTGCTGGTCGACGACAACGTCGACGCGATGGAGATGATGGGCTTCCTGCTGGCCGAGATGGGCCACGAAACCTGGACCACCTCGGATGCCACCCGGATCGAGTCGATGGCGCTGGAGCACCGTCCGCAGGTGATCGTGCTCGACATCGGGCTGCCCGGCGCCGACGGCTACCAGCTGGCGCGCATGCTGAAGAGCCATCCACAACTGAAGCACATCCGCCTGGTCGCCCACACCGGCTACGGCTCGCCCGAAGACCGCCGCAAGGCCCAGGAGGCGGGCTTCGACGCCCACCTGGTGAAGCCGGCCGAGCTGGAGGACCTGGAGAAGGCGCTGCGGGGCTGAGGCGGGCGCCGCGTATTTGCCGGGGTCACGCGTGGACTCGTCATTGAAGCCACCGGCTTCAATGACTCCACCCAACGGACAGTGGCAGTTTCGCCATCGCGGAAATAACGCACATGCAGGGTGGACTCCCGAGTCCACGCGTTTACGTGCCCCCGCACACCCGACCGCCTCGCCGCCGATGGCAAAAAAATGCCCGCACGCGGCGGGCATCCGGACCGGACGAAACCGTCCTTATTTCTCGACCACCCTGAACTCGCCGAACGGCTTGAGCTGCTCGCCCACCGCCTTCGGGTCGCCCACCACGATGATCGACTGCGCCTCCGGTGCGAAATACTTCTTCGACACGTCGCGCACCTGCTGCGGGGTCACCTTCTGGATCAGCGGCACGTACTGGCCGAGGAATTCCGGCGGCAGGCCGACCAGCCAGTTCTGCGCCAGCGTCGAGGCGACCGCGCCCTGCAGCTGGTTGCTGATCAGGTAGCCGCCGGCGACGTAACGCTTGTTCATCGTCATTTCGTCGGGCGGCACCAGCTCGCTGCCGATACGCTTGTACTCGTTGAAGTATTCGGTCAGCGCCGCACCGGTCACTTCATTGCGGACGTCGGCTCCGCCAATGACGGAGCCTCCTGCACGGCTCATGCGCGCGCCGGCCGAGGCGCCGTAGGTGTAGCCCTTTTCCTCGCGCAGGTTGATGTTCACGCGGCTCGAGAAGCCGCCGCCGAGGATGGTGCTGGCCAGGCGCAGCGGCACCTGCTCGTCGGCGCTGGCCGCGATGCCGGGGCCGCCCACGCGGATGGTCGACTGCACGCTGCCGCCACGCTGCAGCAGGATGCGCGCAGGTTTCGCCGCGCGAGCCGGCGGCGAAACCTCGGCCAGGGCCTGGCCCTGGCCCTTCCAATCCCCGAAGGCCGCCTGCGCCAGCTTCATCGCCTCGGTTTCGCTGATGCGGCCGGTGACGACCAGCAGCGCGCGCTCCGGACGGAAGCGCTTCGCGTACTCGGCGCGCAGCAGGTCCTGGGTGACCGAGGTGATCGCATCGAAGGTCGGCGTGGTGTGGCCGTACGGGTGGTCGCCGTAGACGGCCTGGTTCACCGCACGCTCGGCGCGGAAGCGCGGCGTGGCCTCGGCCGCGCGCAGCTGCTGCAGCGCGTTGGCCTTGGTCAGCTCGACTTCCCTGGCCGGGAAGGTCGGGGTGCGGGTTACTTCGGCCAGCAGCTGCATCATGTCGCCGGCGTGCGAAGCGAGGGCGTTGGCGGAGACGAAAATGCCGTCGTTCGCCGCGCCGGCCGCCACCGAGCCGCCCATGCCCTGGGCCGCTTCGGCGATGGCGCGCGAATCGCGCCTGGCGCTGCCTTCGTTCATCATCGAGGCCAGCAGGTTGGCGAAGCCCGGATGGGCGCGGTCGTCGGCCGCGTAGCCGGCGCCGCGCACGGCCAGCACGTAGTCCACGCGCGGCAAACCCTGGCGCGGCACGACCCAGACGGTCATGCCGTTGGCGAGGGTTTTCTTGACGATCTTCGGGGTCGGGATCGGTTTGTCCTGGCCGTAGGCCGGCATGGCCGAGGCTGGAGAGGGAGAGGCGGCCGCTTTTGCCGCAGCCGGTGCGTCGGCTGCGAACGTCATCGGTGCGAAGGCCATCGATACGGCCAGTGTCAGCATCAGTTTTTTCATCGATGCGCTCCTTATTTCTTGTCGCCGGCGGCCGGCGCGGTTTTCTCGCTCGCGGCCGCCACCCTGGCGACGGGCTTGCGGTCAATGACGGTGCGGTTGGTCGACACAAGGTAGGTGGCGGCAGCGCGCTGGATGTCGGCGGACGTCACGCCTTCGATCCAGCCCGGGATCTTGTTGACGACGTTGGCGTCGCCCCACAGTGTCTGCAGCTTGGCCAGGGTGTCGGCGCGGTTGATGAAGCTTTCCAGCTTGTTGTTCCAGTCGGCCAGCATGCGGGTCTTCACGCGCTTGAGGGTCGCGTCGTCGACGCCGTTCTTGACGATCTTCGCGATCTCCTCGTCGATGGCGGCTAGGATCGCGTCGGCGCTGCTGGTCGGCTTGTACATCGAGTACACGGTCAGCAGGGTCGGGCCGTCGTATTCCCATGGGCTGGTCAGGCCGAACAGCACGTCCACGTTGAGCGCCACTTCGCGGCCCTTGACCAGGCCCTGGTAGAGCAGGGAGGCGTCGCCGCCGGCGAGCAGTTCGCCCAGCACCGCGATCGGCGCCTGGTCGCGGCTGCCGCGCTCCGGCACTTTCCAGGCGGCGGCCAGCGCCGGCACCTGGGCCAGAGGATCGCTCTGCTCGACGCGCTTCTCGACCTTGTTCAGCGGTTCGCTGAAGTCGCCGCTCCTGGGCGTCGGACGGGCCGGGATGCCGCCGAAGTATTTCTGGGCCAGCGCGAAGCCCTGGGCCGGGGTCACGTCGCCGGCGATCGCGATGACGGCATTGTTCGGGCCGTAGTAGTCGCGGTGGAAGGCGCGCACGTCTTCCAGGCTGGCGTTCTCCAGGTCCTCGAAGCTGCCGTAGCCGTCGTGGTTGTTCTCCCACTTCTGGAAGGCGTGCTGGCCGATGTCGATCCACATGAAGCCGCCGTAAGGCTGGTTCTTCACGTTCACGCGGATCTCTTCCTTCACCACGTCCTGCTGGTTCTTCAGCGTGGCGGCGTTGAAGTCGAGCGTCTTCATGCGGTCCGCTTCCAGCCACAGGATAGGCTCGAGCGCGGACACCGGCGCCGTCTCGATGTAGTTGGTGAAGTCGGCGCGGGTCGAACCGTTGTTGCGGCCGCCGCCGGCGGTGATCGTTTTATCAAAAACGCCCTTGGGGGCGTTGGGGGTCCCCTGGAACATCAGGTGTTCGAACAGGTGGGCGAAGCCGGTGCGGTTCTTCGGCTCGAGGCGCATTCCGACGTGGTACACGACCGAGACGCCAACCGTGGGCGAGCTGGAGTCTGGCGTCACGATCACGGTCAGGCCGTTGTCGAGTTTCTTGGTGTGGACCGGCAGGTCCCACCTGTCGCTGGTGGCCGAAGCTGTGGCAGCTAAGGCTGATACCGACAGGCTGAGCCCGGCCAGCAGGACGGGGAGTTGGCGCATGCGCATTGATGACCTCGAAAATAAAACTGGAAGTGAGACGGAATCGAATGAAAGCGGCCGCGCAGGCAGGGCGCGGAGCAGTTTATCTTAGCTTAATGGAATGCTAAAACGTAATTTTTTTGGTATGTATGTTGACGTAACGGAAGCAAGATGCGGGCGGATTTGTCGTCTGGTGCCCGGAATCTGCAGTCTGTCGCAATCCCGGCCGGGCACGGGGGGCGTTTGTCTATAGTGGCCCTATTGGAAACTGTATAAGAATTGTCGGGATTGCATGTTTTTGCTGGAAACCGTCCCGGCTTCTCTGGTAGGGTGCCGCCTGATGCGTCCGTATTGACGGGCCGGCGCGCAGGACGGATCAGAACAACGCGCATCACGAACAACGGAACACGGAGAACATCGCATGCCCCCTTATTTCAGGCTCGGCCTGGCGGCCTTCTGCATGCTGGCGCTGGCCCCGCTGGCCAGCATCGCCACGGCGGCGCCGGACGCGACGAGCGAAACCCGGCCGGTCGACGCGCGCGTGGTGCGCGTGAAGATCGACGGCGTGGTCGACCTGAAGCTGCGCCAGGGCAGCCCGGCCTCGCTGGTACTGACCGGCGACCCGCGCTGGATCGCCAGGCTCACCACCCTGCAAAGCGGCGACACCCTGATCATCGGCAGCGAGATGAACGGCGCGCGCATGCAGCGCCAGCACCCGGTGTGCGCCGAGATGGTGCTGCCGGACCTGCGCGAAGTCAGTTCCGAGAGCGTGGGCACGACCGAGATCACGGGCTTTCGCGGCGATGAGCTCGAGCTGTCGCTGGACGGCGCCGGATCGATGAACGTCAACGCCAATTACCGCCTGATCAGCGCCAGCCTGGGCGGCGTGGGCAGCATGAAGCTGGCCGGCATGCAGAGCGAAGGCATCACCCTCGACCTGCAGGGCGCCGGCTACGTGACGCTGGCCGGGCGCAGCAAGTGGCTCAAGGCCGAGCTGGGCGGGCTGGGCGGGCTCGACGCGCAGCACTTCGTGGCCGACAGCGTGTCGCTCGAACTGTCCGGCCTGGGCAATGCCACCGTGACCGCGCACCAGAGCGCGGACCTGAACCTGTCGGGCATGGGGTCGGTCACAGTCTACGGCAAGCCGCTCAACCGCAGGGTCAGCGTCGACGGACTGGGGAAGGTGAGCTGGAAATAGGTGAGCCGAGAAGGTGCGCCGGGAAGGCGGGCTGACAGCGCGTAGCCCATCCAGGCAAGAGACAACGAGGTACGCGAAGGTACGGGAAGATACAGGAAGATACCTGAGCGGTTCCACGCAAAGACAATGAAAAAAATTACCGTAGCGATCCTGCTGGGCATGTGCCTTGGCCTGCATGGTACGGCGCAGGCAGGTTTTCCTGAAGGAGCGAGCGCCTACAACGCGCGCAATTACGCGCTGGCGCTAAGGGAGATCACGCCCCTGGCGCGCGCCGGCCATGCCGATGCCCAGCATTTGCTGGGCTTGATGTATTACATGGGCCGCGGTGTCGCGCGCGACTACAAGCAGGCCTTCAGCTGGCACCTGAAGGCGGCCCGGCAGGGCAAGGCCGACGCCCAGTACGTGGTCGGCGCCATGTACTACACCGGCAATGCCGTGCCGCTCGACCAGAAGCATGCCGTCACCTGGTTCCGCAAGGCGGCCGAGCAGGGCCACGCCGAGGCCCAGCACGCGCTGGGCCTGATGTACCGCTACCACGTGGCCGGCGTGCCGGGCGACCCGGTGATCGCCTACATGCTGTGGAACCTGGCAGCGGCCGGCGGCAACCACAACGCCGTCAGCCAGCGCGCGGCGATCGCCAGGCAGATGACGCAGGAGCAGATCGAGGAAGCGCAGGCGCTGTCGCGCACCTGGAAGGTGGGTACAAGCTTGCCGACGCAGTCGAGGACTGGTGGGGGCTGACAGGATGCCACTGCGCTTGAGCGTCAACCGGAACGATCCGGATCATCTCTACATGAGCGTCCGGGCCTCCGACGAGAACGCGTCGATTTCAACGCATATCTACGTCGGTCAGCTGAACCTGGAGGCTGTCTTGCCCGGCCTGGACAGGTTCAGGCACCAGGTTCGCGGCGGCGTGTTCGAACTCGAATTCGGCATCTTCGGCCCCGAGTATGCAGGCGGCGCGCTGCATGTTCGGCTCGGAATTCCAGACCCTGGGCGCCATTCACATGACGATCCGAGTCCAGTCCGGGTTTGTCCCGTTCGGCAAGCAGGATGTGGCCAGCGAGGCCGCGCTGTACACCGAAACCTCGGTGCAGCAGCTGGACGATTTCGTTCGTGCGATGCAAGCCATCAGCGATGGGTTCTGCGATGAAGCCGCGCTCTGAACTTGCCCTGAGCGACGCACTTTAAAAGCTGCAGGAACCTGTCCGGAACGATGGATGTCCGGCGGCCTGCTGCCCCGGCCCTGCGCACTGGAGCATGTCCCCTGAACCTCGGTGGTGCGGGTGCGGTCTGATAGGACAGGCGCATCCGTCACAGCGAGTCCGGCACAGCGAGATCGGTCGTGGAAGTCATGCTGCTATCCATAGGAATAGCCTGCGTCCTTGCCTCGATCGTGGGCGGGGGCGTGAAAGGGCTCGGCTTCGAATTTCCCCCGCTCCAGTCAACGCGGCGCCAGGTCTTGCTGGGCTGCCTGGGCATCGTGTTCATCGTCCTGTCGCAGGCGGACAGCTTCCGCGCGGGGCCTGCGGCGGACACGACGTCCGCGCCGCCGGTGCCGGAAGGATGGCGAACGGCGCCCGGAGCGGACAGCGGCGGCAATCCGCCCATCGCCGCACGCCGGAACCAGGACAATCCGATCGGTGACGAACAGCCTGGCGGACAGGAGTCGATCATCGTGGGCGGTCCTGGGGGGCGCGGGGCGAGTGTGCAGCAGATTCCAGCCGATACACCAGGGGCCGCGGGCAACTCCCCGGACGCCGATTTCAAACCTTGCCTGGCCGGAACGAACTATGTCATGGTCGATTCGGGCGTCACCGACCTGTACACGGCGAAAGCCAGCGTGGATCGCTACAGGCAACACTTTCCGCAGTTTGCATTCAAGCTGTTCCGGATGAACGACTACTATGGCCGCGAGGCCTACATCGTGCTGGCCGGGCACGGCTTGAACACCGCGGAAGCGGAAAGGCTCATGGCGCGCCTGCGCATGGTGGGGCTGGCCTCTTCCTTTTCCCGGTTCATGCAGGATTCGCAGCCGCTGTGCCTTTCCGAATTGTGAACGCGGCAGAAGGTGGAAGAAGGTGGCAGGAGGCGGCCGCTGCGGTCCGCGGGAGCGGCTGCCGCCATCCGCGCTGGCGTGGCGCCGACGACGTGCGGAGGTTCCGCCTCACGAGCGCTCCCGGGAGGCAGGAATGCGCAGGGCCGACACGCCATGGCCCTGCTCCCGTGCCCGGAGGCACGGCAGCCTGCCGGAGCCGGCCGATCCCCGCTTACTGCAGTTCGGCGGCCGGCTTCACGGCGGCCGCTGCGCCCAGCGACCGGAACAGCGTCAACGGCACCGCATTGCCCATCGCCTGGTAGCCCAGGTCGCTCGGGTGCAGGTGGTCGCCGCTGTCGTAGGCCGGCAGGAAGCGCGACGGGTGGGCCGGGTCGCGGGTGGCGAGGTCGAAGTCGATCACGCCGTCGAACTCGTCGCTGGAACGGATCCAGTTGTTCACCGCCTGGCGCACCAGTTCCTTCTGCGGAGAGTAGTAGCCGGCGCCTTCGAAGGGCGTGAGCGTGGCGCCGAACACGGCGATGCCCTTGGCGTGGGCGCGGGCGATCACCTGGCGGTAGCCGGCGATCAGTTCCTCGGCCGGGATCGGGTTCTCGTTCGGGCTGTTGCCGATGTCGTTAATGCCGATCATCAGCGTCAGGTAGCGCACGCCGGCCGTGGCCAGTACGTCGCGGTCGAAACGCTCGAGGATGCTGCGCCCGGCCAGCGGGTTCGGCGAGTCGCTCAGCAGGCGGTTGCCGCTGATGCCGCGGTTGACCACGCCCAGGCGCGCGTTCAGGCCGAGCACCGGGTCGCGCACGGTCTGCAGGCGGCGCGCCAGCCAGTCGGGCCAGCGGTTGTTGGTGTCGACCGTGCTGCGGGTGCCGTCGGTGATCGAGTCGCCGAGGGCCACGATCGTCGGGCCCACGCTCTCCACATCGACTTCGGTGAGGAAGGGCCAGTTCGTGATCGTGCGCTGGACCGGCAGCGCGGCGGCGGCCGTGAAGTCGCCCGGCAGCGAGACGTAATTGGTTTGCAGCGCCGTGTTGTGGATCGTGGTCGCCTGCACCGTGCCCGGCAGGTAGAGGCTGACCGCCAGGTCGCCCAGGGTCGGCACGTTCAGTTCGACCGGGTCGGACAGCACCGGCGCGCCGGCGGGAATCGTGATTGAAGTGTTGCCGCTGAAGGTGAGCACGCGGTCGGTGCCCGGCGCGACCTCCGAGCCCGTGGCGCGCACGCCGATACGGGCCGCACCGATGCGCAAGGGCGTGGTGCCGAACTCGTTCGACACGCGGATGCGCACGCGGTTGCCGCCGATGCTGGTGTGCACGATCAGGCGCAGCGTCTGGTCGGTAAAGGTCTGCACGTTGGCCGGTGCCGGCGGCCCGGCCGGCGCGGTGCCCCAGGTGCCGGTCCAGCGTTCGATGCTCCAGTTCTGGGCCTCCACGGACTGGCCGGGCAAGGCCAGGGCGACGGCCAGTGCCGCACTGGCCAACAGCATGCCGCGGCGCTGGCGGTTGGTCGCGCCGTGCGTGGTCATGGGGCGTTGGAATGCGCCGATGCTGCGGCGCGCAAGGTCGAGCAGGGCAGGCGATAGCAATTGCATGATCGTGCTCCTTCGATGGTTGGGAAGACGGCTCGGAAGTGGCTGAGCTCGCGTCCTCCAATCTATGCGGCGCGGATAAGCGAGACAAGATGGCTACGGACGAGTTCGTTGTGCTATCTCTAAAGTTCCCCAAAAAGCTCATGCATTAAAGAATTTGTTTGCGTTTGAGCATACGAATTGGAAATACATTCTCCCTACAGCAACAACTGGGCAACAAATTCGACAACAAAATCGGAAGCGGAGCAGCAGGGAAGGCGTGGCGTACAATTGTCGTTTTCTCAAGGAGACCCCCATGCGCGCGATCGAAATCACCCAGCCCGGCAAGCCCGAGGTATTGCAGCTCTGCGAACGGCCGCGGCCGGAACTGAAAGCGGGCGAGGTACTGATCCGCGTGCATGCGGCCGGCATCAACCGGCCCGACGTGCTGCAGCGCCTGGGGCACTACCCGGTGCCGCCGGGTGCGTCCGACCTGCCGGGGCTGGAGGTGGCCGGCGAGATCGTCGACGGCGACCTCGCCGGCAGCGGCTTCGCGCAAGGCGACATGGTGTGCGCGCTGGTGCAGGGCGGCGGCTATGCCGAGTACTGCGCCGCGCCGCTGGCGCAATGCCTGCCCATCCCCGCCGGCCTGAGCCCGGTCGAGGCGGCATCTCTGCCCGAAACCTTCTTCACCGTGTGGAGCAACGTATTCGACCGGGCCGGATTGTCCGAGGACGAAACGCTGCTGGTGCAGGGCGGCACCTCGGGCATCGGGGTGACCGCGATCCAGCTGGCCGCCGCGCTCGGCCATCGCGTGTTCGCCACCGCCGGGTCGGACGAAAAATGCCGCGCCTGCGAGGAACTCGGCGCCGAGCGCGGGATCAATTATCGGGAGGAGGATTTCGCCGCGGTCGTGAAGTCGCTCACGAACGGAAAGGGCGTCGACGTGGTGCTGGACATGGTGGCCGGCGACTACGTGGCGCGCGAGATCGATTGCCTGGCGGACGACGGACGCATCGCGCTGATCGCGCTGCTGGGCGGGGCCAAGGCGAACGTGGACCTGGGTCAGGTGCTGCGCCGGCGCCTGACGATCAGCGGCTCGACCCTGCGGCCGCGGCCGGTAGCGTTCAAGGCGGCCATTGCGCAGAACCTGCGCGAACGGGTGTGGCCGCTGATCGAGCAGGGGCGCATCAAGCCGGTGATCCACAAGGTGTTTCCGCTTGAGGAGGCGGCCGCGGCGCATGCGTTGATGGAGTCGAGCACGCACGTGGGGAAGATTGTGTTGCAGGTGGTGTGAACGGAGCCAATTCGTGTTCGGGCTGTGCGGGCGCTGGCTGAACGCGTGGCCGCACGCCAGCACACCCACGCGCCATCCGTTGACGCTTTTTTAACACCCGCGCTCAGCCATTGTTTGACCGTCCCCTGAACGGCAGCTAGAATAGCGGGTTATTTGACTGTGGGGTAATATGCGTCCCAAACTCGTCGTAGGTAACTGGAAAATGAACGGCAGCCGCGCGACCAACGCGTCGCTGCTCGCTGGTATTGTCGCCGGGCTCGAAGGGGCGAAAGCCACCTGTGCCGTCTGCGTGCCGGCTCCCTATCTGCAGCAATGCGCCGATACCCTGGCCGGCACCCCGCTCGCCTGGGGCGCGCAGGACGTTTCAAACCATGCCAGCGGCGCCTACACCGGCGAAGTCGCGGCATCGATGCTGAACGACTTCGCCTGCAGCTATGTGATCGTCGGCCATTCGGAGCGCCGCGCCTATCATGGCGAGACCGACCAGGTCGTGGCGCAGAAGGCGCTGGCGGCGCTGAACGCGGGCCTGACCCCGATCGTTTGCGTCGGCGAAACGCTCGAGCAGCGCGAGGCGGGCCAAACAAATGTTGTTGTAAATAAACAATTGTCTGCCGTGCTGGAGCTGCTTGACGGTGATGCCGTGGAGCGTATCGTGGTCGCCTACGAGCCTGTCTGGGCGATTGGCACCGGCAAGACCGCCACGCCGGCCATGGCGCAGGAAGTGCATGCCCAGCTGCGCAGCCAATTGCGCGAGCGCAGCGCGGCGGCGGAGAAGGTCGCCATCCTGTACGGCGGCAGCATGAAGCCGGAAAACGCGGCGGAGTTGATGGCGCAGGGCGACATCGACGGCGGCCTGATCGGCGGCGCCGCACTCAAGGCAGCGGACTTCCTGGCGATCATCCAGGCTGCCTAGGTAATACAAATTCGGAATTTGCAACGTAGTTAAACTTGGAATGGAACTGTAATGAACGTGTTGTCCAATTTTGTGATTGTCGTGCAGGTCATCTCTGCGCTGATCATCATCGGCCTGGTGCTCATGCAGCACGGTAAGGGTGCCGACATGGGTGCCGCTTTCGGCTCCGGCGCCTCGGGCAGCCTGTTCGGCGCCAGCGGTTCGTCGAATTTCCTGTCGAAGTCGACCGCGGTCGCCGCGGCCGTGTTCTTCGCCTCGACCCTGGCACTGGCCTACATGGGCAACGATCGCAGCGGCGGCAACACCCCGAGCGGCGGCGTGATGGAGCGTATGGCCGCGCCGGCCAACGGCGTGCCGGCCAATGCGGGCGCAACCGTTCCTGCGACCACCACGACCGACGTGCCGGCGCCGACCGCGGGCGTGCCGACCGTACCTGGCGCCGACGTGCCGGCAAACGCAGCTGCGCCTGCGCAGGCCGCGCCGGCTCCGGCGGCACCGGCTCCGGCGGCACCGGCTCCGGCGGCGCCGGCCGCTCCGGCGACCCAGCAGTAATTGACGGTTCTTGTCGATCGCGGGGCTGGCTGTGGCTGGCTTGCGCGGGCGAGGTGGTTGTAGGGCGGGGCCTGGTGTTCAGGATGGCTTGATTGGCGTTCGTTGCACCTGGGCTGTTAGTAGTTAAGGCGGCAGGTGATGCAGTCGACCGGTGTGGCTACGCTAGGGCTGGTTGAGCGCGTGGAGTGAGGTGGGCTAGACGCTCGCATCACGTGAGGCGGCAAAGCCGTCCACCCTGCGTCCCTTCGGCAGGTTTCCGGGTCTGCCAGGTAGTAAATGACTGCAGATGCGGTTGCGGAAGTCGGTTCACCGGGCCGATTTTCCTCTTGTAGCACCCGGCGGCGCCCGCAAAATGGGTGCATGGCCGGCTCTTGAGTTGTTGTCACAAAGGCTTTTTATGCCTGAGTGATGAAAAGTTCAATAAAATCCGGTTTTTTCCTTGCGGTACCTCAATTTGTGCATTGAAAAAAGGTGCTAAAGCAGGGTAGAATACTGGTCTCCAGCCGACGTGGTGAAATTGGTAGACACGCTATCTTGAGGGGGTAGTGGCGCAAGCTGTGCGAGTTCGAGTCTCGCCGTCGGCACCAAGATACAGAAAAAGCCAGCAAGGGCAAACGAGCGATTGCTCTAATGCCCGAGCTGGCTTTTTTACGAGGATCAGTCGTACGGTCCTGGTGGTAGGCTAAGTACTTGGCCGGAAATAAATGTGGGTTTTGGCAAGCAGAGCCGGATGCGGTGCAAGGCGACGAGCGCGCCGTAGTGCGGGCACTGCAAGCGGGAGTCAACGTTGCAACGCTCCGGTTATGACAGCCAAAAACACATTTATTTACGGGCAAGTACTTTAAAGGCCAGGATTGCGCGATACGGCGCTGCAGGCATGCAGTGGTTTCATTAACCGATCGTTCAAATAGGCTCCATCGTGAACCTCGAAAATTACTTCCCCGTTCTTCTCTTCATCCTGGTTGGCGTCGGTGTCGGCGTCGCGCCCCAGGTGCTGGGCTACCTGCTCGGTCCGAATCGTCCTGATGCGGCAAAACTCTCCCCTTACGAGTGCGGCTTCGAAGCCTTCGAAGACGCCCGCATGAAATTCGACGTCCGGTACTATCTGGTCGCGATCCTCTTTATTTTGTTTGATCTGGAAACGGCATTCTTCTTCCCATGGGGCGTCTCGATGCGCGAACTGGGATGGACCGGCTTCGTCACGATGATGGTGTTTATCGCCGAGTTCGTGGTCGGGTTCTGGTACATCTGGAAGAAAGGTGCCCTTGATTGGGAATAAGCCATGGCTATTGAAGGCGTCTTAAACGAAGGTTTCATTACCACTACAGCCGATAAGCTGATCAACTGGGCGCGCACGGGATCGATGTTCCCGATGACGTTTGGCCTGGCCTGCTGCGCTGTTGAAATGATGCACGTCGGCGCCGCGCGCTACGACCTCGACCGTTTCGGCATCGTGTTCCGTCCATCGCCGCGCCAGTCCGACGTGATGATCGTGGCCGGCACGCTGTGCAACAAGATGGCGCCGGCGCTGCGCAAGGTGTACGACCAGATGGCCGAGCCGCGCTGGGTGATCTCGATGGGTTCCTGCGCCAACGGCGGCGGCTACTATCATTACTCGTATTCGGTGGTGCGCGGCTGCGACCGCATCGTGCCGGTCGATGTCTATGTTCCGGGCTGCCCGCCGACCGCCGAGGCCCTGCTGTACGGCATCGTCCAGCTTCAGAACAAGATCAAGCGCACCAACACGATTGCCCGCTAGAAAAGATTCAATGGCCGGAAACCTGCAACAGCTCGATACCCACCTTCGCACAGCGCTCGGAAACCGGGTCGTGAGCCTCGGGCGTGAACTCGACGAACTGACACTGGTGGTCAAGGCCGCGGATTACATCTCTGCGGCGAAGGCGCTGCGCGATGACCCGGCGCTCGGCTTCGAGCAATTGATCGACCTCTGCGGAATGGATTATTCGGAGTTCGGCGAAACCGGTTGGGACGGCCTGCGTTTCGCCGCCGTTTCGCATTTCCTTTCCGTCCGCCACACCTGGCGCCTGCGGCTGCGCGTATTCGCTTCCGACGATGATTTTCCCGTCGTGGACTCGCTCACCGAATTGTGGCCCAACGCTGACTGGTATGAGCGCGAGGCGTTCGACCTGTACGGCATCATGTTCAGCGGCCATACCGACCTGCGGCGCATCCTGACCGACTACGGATTCGTCGGCCATCCGTTCCGGAAGGATTTTCCGGTATCGGGTAACGTGGAAATGCGCTACGACCCCGACCAGAAGCGCGTGATCTATCAGCCGGTGACCATCGAGCCGCGGGTCATCACGCCGCGCATCATCCGCGAAGACAATTACGGCGACCTGGGCGCCAGGAAATAACCCATGGCCGAGATACGCAACTACACCCTGAATTTTGGCCCGCAGCATCCTGCTGCCCACGGCGTGCTGCGGCTCGTCCTCGAACTTGACGGCGAAGTCATCCAGCGTGCCGACCCGCATATCGGGTTGCTGCACCGGGCCACGGAAAAACTGGCCGAGTACAAGA
>JBBWZO010000033.1:0-13193 GCA_039649125.1 Massilia sp.
GCCATAACCGGCGCGCTGCTGCGTTGGCTCCTGCTTGCAGTGCTCGCACTGCGGCGCACTCGCCGCCTTGCGTCGCATCCGGTTCTGTTTGCCAAAACTCACATTTATTTCTTGTCGAGTACTTAAACAGATAAACAATGAGTATTCCGACCTGCCGCATTTGCGGCAGGTTTCATTTCAGGGGCAGGCGCGGCGTACCCTGACTAGGAGCGCCTAACAAAACCTCCAGAGCTGCGTTGCAGCTCCTCGCCGTACAGGCGTACGGTCTTCGTCGCCGCGTCGGGGGGGCCGCATCCCTTGCCCTGAAGGGTCTGTTAGGCGCTCTACGGCAGCCTGTTTCACTTCCGCGCCGCCCGCGCGAATCAGGACTGGTTGTCCTTGC
Source organism: Massilia sp. (assembly GCA_039649125.1). Lineage (GTDB taxonomy): Bacteria > Pseudomonadota > Gammaproteobacteria > Burkholderiales > Burkholderiaceae_D > Telluria. The sequence continues at coordinate 383 of JBBWZO010000033.1, forward strand.
CGCCGCCCGATTCGGCCGAACCGTAATCGGAAGCCGGTTGCTCCGGATGGCCGCGTCCGCTCGATCCGGCTTCGCCCGACTGGCGCGAAGCAGGGGCCAGCGGCGAAGATTCGGAACCGGCATGCCGGCCCTGCTCGAGCCCGCCATATCCCGACTGCTGCGACATGCCGAGACGGTCCTGTTCGGCCCGCGCCTGCATGCGCTGCGCCTGCTGGCGCGCGCTGCGTCCGCCCAGCTGCGATCCCGGTCCGCCGCGCGAGCCGACATCGCTGCCGCCCTGGCGTGCGCCCAGCCCGGCGCCACCCGACTGGCGGTTGCCCGCGCCCGAGCCGGGCGGCTTGCCTTGCTGGCTGCCCGGCGCCACCGGCACCATTTTTTCCCGCGCCACGCTGCGGCCGTGCTCGTTCACCATGCCTTTATGTTTGTCGCTCATGGTCATTCCTCCCCGTAACGGCGCGATACGCGCCAACAGGGCGATCATGCGCGTGGCGCAGCCCTGCTTGTATCGGAATAGCGATAGGTGCCCTGTAGGAAAGCGCCGACTTGGAGCGCTCACAAAACCTTCATAGCTGCGTTGCAACTCCTCGCCGTACAGGCCTACTGTCTTCGTCGCTGCGTCGGGTGGCCGCATCCCTTGCTCAGAAGATTTGTGAGGCGCTCTTAAAAAAATCGCGCCGCCACCGCCGCGACCGTTTTTCCTGCGTCAAGCTTGTGCAAACACCTCAAAACCGTTGTCGCGCTGCACAACGAAGGTGCAGAGGCTACTTGCGAACAGCGCGATAACGCGCTTATCATTGGCCGCTCATTCGGGACTGTTACTACTAAGACACTACGTGTCCTGAATTGCTGATCGTGAATGCCAGCACGAAAAGCGACCGATAGGGCGTCACATGCAGCAAGGCCTTGATCTTTGCGCATCCATCTTCATCTCGGGCCGCTCATCGCATTGATTGTTGAACGGATCAGCAATTCGAGACATTTGCCGGACAACGGTCCGGCCACGGAGCCTGTATGATGCGCAGGCCTTACACCTAATATAAGTACGACGAGAAACTTTATGACCAAAACCCTCATCATCGCCGAGAAGCCCTCCGTCGCGAATGACATCGCCAAGACGCTGGGCGGCTTCACCAAGCACGATGAGTACTTCGAAAACGACGAGTACATCCTCTCGTCGGCCGTCGGTCACCTGCTGGAAATCGCGGTGCCGGAAGAATACGACGTCAAGCGCGGCAAATGGAGCTTCCAGCACCTGCCGATGATTCCGCCTTACTTTGCGCTCAATCCGATCGCCAAGACCGAGTCGCGCCTGAAGGTGCTGAACAAGTTGATCAAGCGCAAGGACGTCACCACCCTGATCAACGCATGCGACGCGGGCCGAGAGGGTGAACTGATCTTCCGCCTGATCGCCCAGAATGCCAAAGCGAAACAGCCGGTGAAGCGCCTGTGGCTGCAGTCGATGACGCCTGCCGCGATCCGCGAGGGCTTCCGCCAGCTGCGCAGCGACGAAGAGATGCTGCCGCTGGCCGATGCCGCGCGTTGCCGCTCGGAAGCGGACTGGCTGATCGGCATCAACGGCACCCGCGCGATGACGGCCTTTAACTCGAAAGAGGGCGGTTTTTATCTCACCACCGTCGGCCGGGTGCAGACGCCGACGCTGTCGATCGTGGTCGAGCGCGAAGAAAAGATCAAAAAATTCGTGCCGCGCGACTATTGGGAAGTGCGCGCCGAGTTCGTGTGCGCCGCCGGCGTCTACGAAGGGCGCTGGCTCGACCAGAATTTCAAGAAGGACGAGAACGACCCGGAAAAGCGCGCCGAGCGCCTGTGGAGCAAGGCCGCCGCCGATTCGATCGCCGCCGCCTGCCGCGGCAAGCAGGGCAACGTCACCGAGGAATCAAAGCCGACCACCTCGATGGCGCCGGCCCTGTTCGACCTGACTTCCCTGCAGCGCGAGGCCAACGGCCGTTTCGGCTTCTCGGCGAAGAACACCCTGGGCCTGGCCCAGGCGCTGTACGAGAAACACAAGGTGCTGACCTATCCGCGTACCGATTCGCGCCACCTGCCGGAAGACTATATCGGCACCGTGAAGTCGACGATGGAAGCGCTGGCCGAGAACAACAATTACCACCAGTTCGCCAAGCAGATCACCAAGAACGGCTGGGTCAAGCCAAACAAGCGCATTTTCGACAATGCCAAGATCTCGGACCACTTCGCGATCATCCCGACCGGCGTCGCCCCCAAGAATTTGAGCGAGCCGGAACAGAAGCTGTACGACCTGGTCACGCGCCGCTTCATGGCCGTGTTCTTCCCGCCGGCCGAGTTCCTGGTGACGACCCGCTACACCGAGGTGTCGGGGCACCAGTTCAAGACCGAAGGCAAGGTCATGACCAATCCGGGCTGGCTCGCCATCTACGGCAAGGACACGACCGGCGACGACAAGGACGGCGCCACCCTGGTGCCGGTGGCGAAGGGCGAACAAGTACTCACCGAGAAGATCACCGCCAACGGCCTTGTGACGAAGCCGCCTGCACGCTACAGCGAAGCGACGCTGCTGTCGGCAATGGAAGGCGCCGGCAAACTGGTCGACTCGGACGAACTGCGCGACGCCATGGCCGGCAAGGGTCTTGGTACCCCGGCCACGCGCGCGGCCATCATCGAGGGCCTGCTGACCGAGAAATACCTGATCCGCGAAGGGCGCGAACTGATTCCGACGGCGAAGGCGTCGCAGCTGATGACCTTGCTGCGCGGCCTGGGCGTGAACGAACTGACGGCCCCGGAACTGACCGGCGAATGGGAATACAAGCTGTCGCAGATGGAGAAGGGCAAGATTTCGCGCGAGGAATTCATGCGCGAAATCGCCCAGATGACGCAGATCATCGTCAAGCGCGCCAAGGAATACGACAACGACACGATTCCGGGCGAGTACGCGACCCTGAAGGCGCCGTGCCCGAACTGCGGCGGCGTGGTCAAGGAAAACTACCGCCGCTTCGCCTGCACCAAGTGCGACTTCTCGATGAGCAAGACGCCGGGCAGCCGCCAGTTCGAAATCGAGGAAGTCGAAGAGCTGCTGGAAAAGCGCACCATCGGTCCGCTGCAGGGCTTCCGCTCGAAGATGGGCCGGCCGTTCGCGGCGATCCTGCGCATCGTGCGCGACGAGGAAATCAACAACTTCAAGCTCGAATTCGATTTCGGCCAGGACCAGGCCGAAGGAGAAGAGGGCGAGGGCGTCGATTTCACCGGCCAGACCCCGCTCGGCCCCTGCCCGAAATGCTTCGGCGGCGTCTACGAGATGGGCCTGGCCTATGTCTGCGAAAACCAGGTCGCCAAGCCGAAGACCTGCGACTTCCGCAGCGGGCGCATCATCCTGCAGCAGGAAATCCTGCCCGAGCAGATGGCCAAGCTGCTCAACGACGGCAAGACGGATTTGCTGCCGGGCTTCGTGTCGCAGCGTACCCGCCGCCCGTTCAAGGCGTATTTGACGCGCGCCAAGGACGGCAAGATCGGCTTCGAGTTCGAGGAGCGCAAGGCCAAGCCTGCGGCCAAGGGCAAGGCGGCGGCGAACGACGACAGCGCGGGAGCCGAGGGCGAAGCCGTGGTGGCGGCCAAGACGGCGAAGAAGCCGGCGGCCAAGGCCGCGGCAAAAACGGCGGCGAAGAAGCCGGCTGCCAAGCGCGCTGTCGCCGCCAAGAAGTAAGCGGATCGGTGGGATGGAAGCGCCGGAAGCGGGCGCTTCCGGCCAGGCAAAAAAAACCGCGATCTTCGGGTCGCGGTTTTTTTTCGTTCTTTTCCGGAAGGCTTTCCGGAGAGCCGGTTTTTCGTTTATACCGTTTTGATCGGTGTCTTTACCCGGCATGGGTAAGATGGATTCGCGCCATGCCCGTCCAAATGCGGCCGTGGGGCACGCGACGCAGGGCGTGCGGCGTTCGCTGCGATTGCGTTCGCCGCGCTGCGGCTCACTCCTGCCAGTCCTGCAGCGCGCGGATCGCCGCTTCGCCGTTGCGGATCGCCTTCACGCGGCGGATGACTTCGTCGCGCCAGGCCTGGTCGGCATCCTGGTCGTCCAGGCCATCGACATCCTTCAGCAGCATGCGCAGCACCGTGTGTTTTTCTTCAGCGTTGAGGAGCTGAATCTTCTCGCAAACTTCGGCAAGCATGGTCGACATCTTCACCTCACTGGAATTGGTGATTTGATCATATCGCGAGTCAGAACTGCTCGCCAAGGAATAAATGTGATTTCCGGCTGCCGTTCCTGCGGTCTGCGCAAAGGTGTTGTTGTGTTGGCTCACATTCGGTTCCGGTTACCGGAATCGCATATTCCCTTCTGGACGAAGCCTAGCGATTGTCGACGACAACCATATTATCCTGCGGTTTCTTGTCGATCAGCTTGTAGTCCGGATCGATGCCGGCGCGACCCGGGCGGGCGTTCACGACGAAGCGCAGGAGCTGGCTGCGCTCGCGCACGAGGCGGCGTTCGCGCAGCAGCGGCTTGCCGTCGCTGTCGTCGACACCGAACTCGATGTAATCCGCCAGCGGCATCGGCTGCTCGAGCGCAGCGCCGGCGCGCAGCTTGCCGGCGCTGGCGCGCAGGGTGACCTCATAGCGGCCGTCGGAGCGCCGGCGCGCGCTGGCGCTGTCGGCGCGGTTCTCGTAGAAGATGACGGCGCCCAGCAGGTCGTCCACCAGGTAGGCCTGATCGGGCGGCGCGGCCGCGCGCAGGCTGGCCGCCAGTTCCGGCATGCCCGGCGAGACGGCCGGGTCGCGCCGCAGCAGGCTGCGCAGCACGCCGTTCACCCGCTCTTCGCCCAACTGCTCCTGCAGCAGGTACAGCGCCAGGCCGCCCTTGCGCTGCGCCAGCCAGGGTTCGGCCGCCGCGCCCGCCTGTACCAGCGGCAGCTCGCGACCGGCCGCCAGCGCGCGTCCCATCAGGTAGGCATGCAGGTCGTGGCGCAGGTAGCGCCGCATGGCCGCCGGCCCGGCGCTGCGCCGTACCGCCATCAGCGCCGTGTACTCGGCCAGGCTATCGGCCAGCACGCCGCCGGGGAGTTGCTGGCCCCACCACTGGCGCGCCGTGGACCAGGCGCCCATGTAGAACGGGTAGTCGATCTCCAGGCGCGCTGCGCCGTCCGCCTGCGCGATGAAAGCGCCATCCTCGGGCAGCGCCAGCATGCCGGGGAAGGCGCGCGCCTCGCCGCTCCAGCGCGGGGTTTCGACCAGGCGCAGGTCGTGCAGGCCGTAAGGGCCGAACTGGCGCGTGCCGTAGTCGAGCACGGCGCCGGCGCCGCGCAGCAGGCGGTCGACGTTGCGGTCGTGCTGGGGCTGGAAATAGGCGTCGATGGCGACGTCCTGCCAGCGCTCGTGGCGCACCGCGTAGCGGCTCGACGCGACCGCGTAGTTGTCCAGCATTGGCGCCTCCGCCCGGTAATGGAAATGGCGGCGCTCGCGGACGATCCATTCGCGCTCGAGTGCGCCCGGGGCGACCGCGATCTGGTCGACGGCGGTGCTGATCACGGCCGAAAAGGCGATGCGGTCGTGGAAGGAGGCCGCGGCCAGGCCCGCGACGCGTGCCTGGCCTTGCAAACCGTGGCGGCGGCGGTCGCGCGCATCGCGTAGTTCGACGGCGTCCTGGTAGCCGATGCGCGGCAGCGCCTCGTGGGTGAACCAGGTGGCGTTGGCACCGACCGGGGTGTCGCTGCCAATGCCCAGCAGTCCGCGCGGCGCGAAACTGAGCTCGAAAGCGAACGCCATGCGTGCCCCTGGCGCCAGCGGCGTGGCCAGCCGGTAGTGGAAGAAGCCGCGTGCGCGGTCGGCCGTGACCAGCCGGGCCGGCTGCGTGAAGCGCGCCGCGAAATCGGCGCCCGGCGCCTGGTACAGGATCACATCGGCGAGCGGCCCGCCGCTGCGGTTTTCCAGTTCGTACTGCCCGCCCACGGCCAGGGTGCGCGTGCGCGGATGGATGTCGATGCGCAGGGCGACCGCCGCCAGGCGCGGCTGGGGGAGGCCGGCAAAGCGCCGGTAGCGCGCCTCGTATTCGGCGCGCGCCGCTTCCACGCCATGCGTGGTGCGGTAGGTGCCGGCGACTTCCAGTTCGTACCACAGCAGCGCGCCGCTGCCGGCGAACAGCAGCAGGCCGGCGCCGAAGGCGCCCAGCACCGGCATGGTGAGCTGCTGGCGCGCCATGCGCAGGCGGCTGCGCAGTTCGGCATTCACGCCGCGCGGCCACAGCACGATGCAGGCCACCAGCAGCATCAGGGCCGCGCCGCCCCAGTACAGTTGCAGGATGCGTTCGCGCAGCAGGCGGTGGCCGAAGCCGTTCATGCTCGAATAGTCGAGCTGCGGGAAGGCGCCCAGCAGCGGGTGGTCGAGGCCGCGGCCCTGGACGGCAACGAAGGCGACGTAGAGCGCCGCCAGCACCGCGTAGCCCAGGTATTTGCGGGCGCACAGCACCTGCACGGCGACCGACAGCACCGCCAGCAGTGCATACTGCGGCAGCAGGACCGTGAACAGGAAGCGCAGGTACAGGCCCGGCTCGAGTGCGAAGTAGCCGCGCGCCACCTGGCTCGCCATCGCGCACAGCATGGCCAGGAACAGCAGCAGCGCCTGCATGGCGACCAGCGCCAGGGTTTTTGAGAGCGGCGCCAGCCAGCCCGGCACCGGCAGCGCGTCGAACAGCTGGGCGGTGCCCGCATCGCGTTCGCGCCATACCAGCTGGGCGGCATAGAAGGCCGTGACCAGCGGGATGAAGACGCTGAACACGTCGCGCACCAGTTCCAGCATCTGCCAGGTCAGCGGATAGGTGACGGCGCCGTGCAGCCTGCCGGTATCGAAGCTGCCGCTCAGCACCAGCGCCATGCCGACCAGGGCGATGACCGCGAAGGGGAGGCTTGCGATCGACTGGCGCAGCTGCAGCGCGCTTTCCCTGGCCAGCAGCAGGCCCAGGCTGCGGCGCGCGAAGTCGGGCCGCTCGCGCGTGTTGACGGCCGCCTGCGACAGGGTGGACGCGGCTTCGGCGGTGCCGCGCGGATCGCGCCCGCGCGTTTCCAGGATGCCGACCAGGTGCAGGCGCCAGTAGCCGAGCAGCAGCACCGCCAGGCCGAAGCCGCACCAGGCCAGGCGGTTGGCCAGGTAGACCCCGTCCGGCAGCAGCGGACGGGTATTGCGCTCGGCCACCGTCCAGTATTCCGTCAGGTGCACCAGCGCCGTCGTCCCGAACGGATCGATCAGCGCGGCGAGCAGTTTGTAGTCGAAGTCGCGCGCCAGCGACGGGGCGACCGTGTAGCCGATCGTCAGCACGATGCCGGCGACGTAGACCGGCAGCATGCGCCGCGACAGCGCCGCCAGCACGAAGAAGATCGCGCCGAAAATGAAGAGGTTCGGCAGCAGGGTCAATAGCCAGGGCAGCAGGTAGGCCGCCGCCCCGTTCGGGCCCAGGCGGTCCGGATCGATGGCGGGCAGGTGGGTGCCGAGCCAGGCCCCGAGCGGAATGCCGGCAAAGACCAGGGCCAGCACCAGGTACGCGCCAAGGAAGCGCCCGAACACGTAGGCGGGCTTGGGGATGGGCGCGCTGAAGAAGAAATGGTGCATGCCGTGCTCGAAGTCCTGCTGCACGGCGCGGCCCATGATGGCGGCTACCACGATCACGCCCGCGCAGCCGAGGAAGGCGGTCGACAGTGCGACCTGGCGCGGTCCGTTGATCAGCACGCGCGCGCCGAAGGCGACGATGGTGTCCTTGAAGGCGCCGCCGGCCGCCGCCGTCCACAGCATCGCCAGCGCGACGAAGGCGCCCAGGTACACCCAGGTCGAGACCTGGCGCGCGCGCTGGCGCAGTTCGAACGCGGCGATCGCCAGGAGCGCATTCATCGGTCAGCAGTTCCCGGCCGCGGCGTTGTGACGGCCGGCGATGGTGGCGAAATACACGTCCTCCAGGCTGGCATGGGCCGGCTCGAAGCCCATGCCCGGGTCGTTCTCGTCGTACACGTGGATCAGCGTGCGGCCGGCGCGCAGGCGCGTCGAGATCACCGCATGCTGCTTCTGGAACAGCGGCAGGTCGGCCTTGTCGACGAAGCGCGCCCAGATGCAGTCCTCGATGCCCTCGATCAGCCGCGCCGGCTCGCCGCACAGCAGCACGTGGCCCTGGTGGATGATCGCCATGTTCGCGCACAGGTCGGCCACGTCCGACACGATATGGGTCGACAGCAGCACCGTCTTGTCGGCGCCGATGTCCGACAGCAGGTTATGGAAGCGCACCCGTTCCTGCGGGTCGAGGCCGGCGGTCGGCTCGTCGACGATGATCAGCTGCGGGTCGCCGATCAGCGCTTGCGCCACGCCGAAACGCTGGCGCATGCCGCCCGAAAAAGTGCCGAGCTTCTGGTGGCGCACTTCGAACAGGTTGGTTTGTTGCAAGAGGCCGTCGACCACTTCGCGGCGCCGGCCCTTGCCGGCGATGCCTTTCAGCTGGGCGAAATGGTCGAGCATGTCGTACGCGGAGACTTTTGGATACACGCCGAAATCCTGCGGCAGGTAGCCGAGCATGCGGCGTACGGCGTCCTTTTCGTCGAGCACGTCGATATCGTCCGCAAAGACCGAGCCGGCATCGCATTCCTGCAGCGTGGCGAGAATGCGCATCAGGGTCGACTTGCCGGCGCCGTTCGGCCCCAGCAGGCCGAACATCCCGGGCGGAATGTTCAGCGTGACCTTGTCCAGGGCTACGACACCGTTGGCGTAGGTCTTGGACAAATTTCGGATGCGTAATTCCATGCGGACTCCGGATGATCTTTGGCAGGGCGCATTGTTCGTTTCCGCCAAGCCTTTTTTAACGAATGCATTGTATGCCCTAATGGCTGACCCGGGCAGGCCGCTGCGACGCACGGCGCGAAGCGCGCCCCAGGGTGCGGAAAACGGGGCTCAGAGTGCCGGGGGCACCCTGAGCGGGTGCGGGGTCACCCTGAGCCGCGCGGCAAGCTGCTCTCACGGCGCATATAATGTGGTTTCTCCGCGACTATCTGGAATCTTATGCGAGCCAACCGTTTCATCAGTCCACTCGACGACCTGATCGTCGGCTTCGACAAGGCATTGCGCGTGGTGGGCGGCGTGGCCGCGGCCTCGCGCGCCAACCCGGCGGCGCACGCGGTCGATTGCGAACTCGACGAGCGCGCCCAGCGCCACAGCGCAGGCCTGATGCGCGTAAACCACGTCGGCGAAGTCTGCGCCCAGGCGCTCTACGATTCGCAGGCGCGCCACGCGCAAAGCCCCGGCATGCGGGCCCAGTTCGAGCAGGCCGGCCGCGAAGAGGAAGACCACCTGGCCTGGACCGCCGAGCGCCTGACCGAACTGGGCTCGCAGCCGAGCCTGTTGAATCCGCTCTGGTATGCGGGGGCGTATGCGATGGGAACGGTGGCCGCGAAGCTGGGCGACGCGCGCAGCCTGGGCTTTGTGGTGGAAACCGAGCGCCAGGTCGAAGCGCACCTGAACGCCCACCTCGACCAGCTGCCGCCTGGCGACGCCAAGTCGCGCGCGATCGTCGAGCAGATGCGGGCCGATGAAGTGGCCCATGGTGCGGCGGCCCAGGCGCTGGGTGCGGCGGAGATGCCGGTGCCGGTCAAGCTGGCGATGCGGGCGATGGCCAAGGTGATGACCACGACCGCCTATTATCTATAGGCGCTGTTCGCGCACCGCAGGCAGCTCGGCGGCCTCAGGCTTCGATAATCTCGACGGAATGCGTGATCTCCGCCATCGCCGCCAGCATGATCGAGGCCGAGCAATACTTTTCGTGCGACAGCTTCACGGCGCGCTCCACCGCCGCCGGTTTCAGGTTGCGCCCCGTGATGACGAAGTGAAAATTGATTTTGGTGAAGATCTTCGGATCGACTTGCGCGCGCTCGGCCTGCAGCGTGACCTCGCAACCAAGCACGTTCTCGCGCCCGCGCTGCAGGATCAGAACCACGTCATACGCCGTGCAGCCGCCGGTCCCGAGCAGCACCATTTCCATCGGCCGCGGCGCCAGGTTGTGGCCGCCGCCTTCGGGCGCGCCGTCCATCGCCACCATGTGGCCGGACCCGGTCTGGGCGCGAAAACTCATGCCCGAAGGGCCATTCCAGCTGACTTTGACTTCCATGTGTGTCTCTCCGCGATGATAAGGTGGCGGCTATTGTAGAACAGCCCCGGCCGGCTCGCCGGGCAGGGCCGTTTTCTCCCCTTATACCGCCAGCACGTAACGTTCGCTCTTCATGCGCCAGCCGGCAAAGGCGATGATGGCCAGCGCCGGCAGCGCGCCGCTGACGAAGGTGAGCAGGAAGGGCAGGGTGCCGACGTCCACGCCTTTCGACATCTCGCGCAGCAGCGTCTGGTTCGACAGCATCGGCACCGCGTACATCCACATCGAGGTCTTCAGGTCCATCATCGAGACCACGACCCCGGGCAGCATCGGCAGCACCAGCACGATGCTGAGCAGGCTTTGCGCTTCCTTGAACGACTTGGCGTTCATCGCCAGCGCAATCTGCAGCGCCGCGGCCAGCAGTGCCAGCGGTACCGCAACGACGCAAACCAGGGCCACGTCGAACCAGGAGAGGCTCCACGCCATGCCCAGTTCCTCGAGCGGGATCCAGGACAGCACCACATGCGCCAGGATCAGTTCGAGCGTCAGCCCGGTCACGGCCAGCGCGGCGGCCATGAGCCACTTGCCGGCCACGATTTCCCAGGCCCGCGCCGGCTGCGCCATGAGCACCTCCAGCGAGCGCCGTTCGCGTTCGCCGGCGGTGCTGTCGACGGCGGCCGACATGCCGCAGAAGAAGGCGGGGAAGAACAGCATGCTGAGCATGCTGCCGATAAAACCGGCCGAGCGCGAGGCGTTGGTGCCGGTGTCGTAGCGCTGCACCTCGATCGGCGCCAGCGTCGCCGGCGACACCCCGTGCGCCAGCAGGCGCGCACTGGCCACGTTCGCGCCATAGGCCTCGAGCACCTCCTCGACTTCGCGCCGCTGCGCGTTCTTCTCGGCCGCGGAGTCGTACCACAGCTCGATGCGCGCCGGGCGCATCGCCGTGTAGTTGTCGGTGAACTTGTCCGACAGGCGCAGTACCCCGGCCACCTTGCCCTCCTGGAGCCTGGCCTGGATCGCCGCCTCGTCCATCGGAGCGGTATCGATGACGGTGATGTTCTTCTGCTTGAGCTGGGCCATCAGCGTGGGCGCCTTGCTGGCACCGATGACGGCCAGTTCGATGCCTTCGCGCTCCGCCCGGGTGCTGCGTTCGATCACCTGATTCAGGATGACGCCGATCGTGACCGGGTACATCATGGTAAACAGCAGCAGAAGCCCGACCGTGCGCTTTTCGCGCAGGGTTTCGCGCATCTCTTTCAGGAAGATGATGAGAACGGCCGGCTTCATGCGGCAATCCCTTCTTCGCCAACCAGGCTGACGAATGCGTCTTCGAGGTTTGCGATGCCGGTGCGGCGGCACAGGTCCAGCGGCGAACCCTGGGCCACGGTATGGCCTTTGGCAATCACGATCACGTCGTCGCACAGATGCGTCACTTCCTGCATCACGTGGGTGGCCATGATCACGCAGCAGCCGTCCGCGCGCAGCGCCGACAGGGCGCGCCGCAGCGCACGGGTGCTCATCACGTCCAGCCCGCGGCTCGGTTCGTCGAGCAGCAGGTTGCGCGGGCGGTGCAGCAGCGTGCGCGCGAGCGCCACTTTGATGCGCTGGCCCTGGGAGAAACCCTTGGTGCGGCGCTCGAGGATGTCGTCCATCGACAGCAGTTCCGAGACTTCGTCGATCCTTGCCTTCAGGGCGCCGCCGCCCAGGCCGTTGAGTTCCCCGAAATAGCTCAGGTATTCGCGCGTGGAGAGACGCTCGTAGAGGCCGAACTGGTCGGTCAGGAAGCCGATGTTCCGGCGTACCGACAGCGGATCCTTTTCGGGGTCGACGCCGTCGACGGAGATCGTGCCCTGGTCGCGTTTCAGGAGCCCGACCAGGGTGCGCAGCAGGGTGGTCTTGCCGGCGCCGTTGGGGCCGAGCAGGGCCGTGATCTGGCCGTCGCGCGCGCTGAAGCTGACGCCGCCGAGCGCCTGGACGTCGCCGAACTGTTTACGTACATCGTGTACTTCGATCATGGGAGAGCTCGCTTCAGGGTTGCGGCCCGGCGCTGCCGAGCTGGAAGGTCGGGGGCGGGATCTCGGCCAGACATTTGGCGTCGAGCGCGGCGTTCGGCTTGTCGAGGAATTCGCGCATCAGGCGCGGCACGCAGCCCAGATGCGAGACCCCGTGGCCGGCATTGGCGATGACCAGGTGGCGCGCATTGCGCATGTGGCGCGCGGCGCTTTCCGCGCGCCGCGGCGCCGTCACCGGATCGAGCGCGCCTGATAGCAGCAGGGCCGGCGCCTCGATCATGGTGGGCGCCACATACGGCACGGCCGGCACGTTCATGGTCTTGCACATCGCCGGCATGCGCGTGGCCCATGCGCGTGTCAGCAGGGCGTCCTCGTCCTTCATCAGGGCGGGTGTCATGCGCGGCACATCCTCGGCGCAGACCACCGCCAGGTGCAGCAGGAAGGCGCTGGTCGATTCGGTGGTGAAGTCGCCGCCGACGTTCTGGCGCGCGATGAAGGGCTCCCAGCGTCCCTGGTGGGCGCTGTGGATCAGGAAGGGCAGGCGCCGGGCGTCGGCCGGCGAATACAGGATGGTATGCACGGTGCCGTTGAAACGCGGGCCTGACATCGTGACCTTGGTCGGCTGCGCGGTGCGCGGATTGGTGATCGAGAGCGTGAGGCCGGCGTCGGCACGCGCGGCCAGGCTGTCGAATTCGGCGCGCAGGTTCGG
>JBBWZO010000034.1:0-5500 GCA_039649125.1 Massilia sp.
GCCATAACCGGCGCGCTGCTGCGTTGGCTCCTGCTTGCAGTGCTCGCACTGCGGCGCACTCGCCGCCTTGCGTCGCATCCGGTTCTGTTTGCCAAAACTCACATTTATTTCTTGTCGAGTACTTAAAACGCGTGGAGTCCTGACTCCACGCGTTTGTACGTATGCGGTTCCGCGGCGCTTACTGTGCGTCTCCGGCTTCGGCGGGGGCATCCTGGTTCAGCGGGGCGGCGTGTGCCGGCGCCGCCTGCGGCACGGGCACCACGCCAAACCGCGCCATATAGTCGGTCGTCGAAGGCCGGTGCAGCGTTACCAGCTTCTTCGCGATGCCGCCGATCGAATCGTACAGCCCTGTGCGCAGCAGGCCGCCGGCGGCGCCCAGCAGCGGCGCGCACTCGAGCGACCTGGTCAGTTTTTCCATCAGCTGGTCGGTCTTGATCACCTGCGCGCTGTCGAAGCGGCGCGGGCGCTCGATGCGCGCGTGCGGCGCGACCAGCACCAGCGGCTCGACCTGGCAGTCGCCCAGTCCCAGTTGTTCCAGCACCCGGCGCAGCACCAGCACGCGGCGTTCGTTCTGCGCCAGCGGCGAGGGAACCCCTTCGAAGGTTTTCGTAGCATCGTTCCAGCGCAGGAATTCGCCTTCTTCGGTGATTTTCAGGCCGTGCGCGAAGTGCTTGGACTCGAGCAGGTAGATGCGGCGCGTGCGGTGGATCAGCAGGTGGTCGATCTGCGCCACCTGCCCGCCGCCGAGGTCGAGGCGCAGGTCGTGCACCACGGCCGTACGGGTCGCGTCCTTCAGGTGCGTATCGATCAGCCAGGCCGCTTCCCGCTCGCCCCTGATGCCGGCGCGCATGATGCGCAGCTCGCGCTCGAGCAGTGCGCGCTTGTCGGGCCCGGCCAGCTTCAGTATCTTTTCCAGTATCGCGACCACCGGTTCCTTGTTGTCGCAGTCCTTGTAAATCATTGTCAACTCCGGCTCAGTTCGAACTTGCAGTGTAGCTCTGCGTCAACTCTCTGCCACCGGATTTCATGCATGTAGATAAGATTACCCTTGCCGCATGTAGTTTGTTGCGCACCCGACGCAAGGGAATCCGCTTAGACTGCGCGGCGCATCAAAACATGAGCTCGCCCGCGCTGCGAGGCGGCCGAGGTGACACTTCACGAGGAGGAGAAGCAAGAGGACGGTGGAGTGGTTCGAGAAGTATTTGAAGTAGTGGCGGCGCGGGCGTAGGATGGACGGGTTTCCCGTCCACGCGTCCCGCAAGCGGGTGAAATAACGATCGGGATGATCTCGCCGCGCTTGAACGCGTGGACGGGGGAACCCGTCCACCCTACGTCCCTTCGCTTCAGTTCGCGGGTTGTGCCGCCACTTCCTTCTGCGGATACAACACCACCTGCACGTAGTTATTGTTGTCCAGGTAGCGCCGCGCCGCTTCCTGCACCTCGGCCGGCGACAGCGCCTCGACGCGCGCCTCGTGGGTCAGGATCGCGCTCGGGTCGGTCCCGTCCAGCAGCGCGGACTGGATCCGGCCCAGCCAGTAGCCGTTCTCGCGCAGCGCCTTGCGGTGGTTCTGGATCCAGTTCTGCTTCACCTTCCCCAGCTCGGCCGCGCTCGGGCCTTCGCGCTTGATGCGCTCGAATTCCTCGAAGGTGGCGGCCAGCACCCCGTCGACGCTTTCCGGACCGGTCGGCAGGGTCACCGAGAGCGAGTAGCTGCCGTAGGGGATGCGGCTGATCGAGCCGCCGGCGCTGCCGCCGTAGATCAGCGAGAGCCGTTCGCGCAGCACCTCGATGATGCGCAGGTTGAGCACCTCGACCAGCGCCTGCATGCGCATCTGTTCGGCCAGCGAGAACTCGGCCTTGCCGGTGAAGGTCAGCGAGATCGTGCTCTTCGGTTCCGTGCCGCTGTGGACGCTGCGCTTGACCACGCCCGTCACCGGGCGCAGGCCGACGTCGCGCCACATGGTCGGGATCTCCGGCGTCGGCAGGCTGCCCAGGTAGGTCTCCAGCAGCGGCCTGATTTTCGCCAGCTCGAAGCTGCCGACGATGACGAAGGTCAGGTCCTTGGCGCTGGAGAAGCGCTCGCGGTAGATCGCGATGCTGCGGTCCAGGCTGATCTGCGCGTATTCCTCGGGGCGCAGCGGCCGCGGCGCGCGCGGGTGGTTGTTGTAGAGCGTGGCGATCACGGTGTCGCCGAAGCGGGCGCCGGGCTGGCCCAGGCGGTTGCGCGCCGCGTCCACCTGCTTGCCGATGAAGGAGGCGAACAGGCCTTCGTCGCGGCGTACGTTCTCGAAGCGCAGCCAGAGCAGCTGCAGCATGGTTTCGATATCGGTCGCGCCGGAGGAGGCGCCGACGACGTCGCTGTAGCCGGACAGGCCCATCGTCACGGCCGCGGCCTGGCCGGCCAGCACCTTCGACAGGTCGAGCGGCGAATAGTCCTTCAGGCCCATGCTGGCGACGATGGCGCTGGCGTAGCGCGCGTTGAGGATGTCGGCGTCGCCGTACAGGCTCTGGCCGCCGAAGCGCGCCGCGCTCATCATCACCTGGTCGTTGCGGAAATCGGTGGGCTTGAGGATCACCTTGACGCCGTTCGACAGCGTCAGGTGCGTCAGGCCCAGCGCCCGGTCCTCGCGTTCCTCCACGATCCGGCCGGGCCTGGGCGGCTGCGCCATCAGCTTCGCGCCGAGCGCCTTTTCCTGGTAGGGCGCGACCTCGGCCCGCTCGGCCGCCGCGAGCGCGGCCAGCAGCGCTTCGCCCTGCGGCGGCGGCACTTCGTCGCGGGCGATGCCGGTGTAGATCACGAGCTTGCCCGAATTCGCCGGGATGATGCGGCGTGCATAGGCGTTCATCTCGTCGAGCGTGATCCCGGGCAGCATCTCCTGCACGTAGGCGTATTCCGCGGCGATGCCGGGAATCGGTTCCTGCTGCAGGAAATTGCGCATGTATTCGGCCACGTAGACGCTGGAGTTGGTCTTCTCGCGCTCGTTGTAGATGCGTTCGAAGCTGCGCATCATGTCCTTCTTGGCCCGCTCCAGTTCCGCCGCCGAAAAGCCGTGGCGGCGCGCTCGCTCGTTCTCGCGCACGAGCGCCTCGATCGCGGCCGGCGCCCCGCCTGGCGCCACCGCCGCGCTGGAGTTGAAGGATTTATAGAAGGGCGTCAGTTTGCCCAGGCCGCTGCCGCCGCCCAGGAAGGGAGGGGAAGGCAGCTGCGCAAGTTCGCGCAGGCGGTCGCCCAGCATGCCCCCGAACAGGCCCTCGACCAGTTGCTCGCGGTAGCCGCGCACGGTGTCGGGCTCGCGCACCGGCTGCACCGGATAGCGGATCAGGACGCCGTTGCCGGTCGCTTCGCGGTCCGTGACGACCACCGCCTCGGTCGCCTCGCGCGCCGGGATCTGCGCGTATGGGCGCGGGCGGCTCGGCACCGGGTTCTTCAGCTTGCCGAAATGGGCGCGGATCAGCTTCTCGACGAGCGCAGGGTCGATGTCGCCGACCGCCACCACCGCCATCAGGTCGGGGCGGTACCAGTCGCGGTAGAAGCGGCGCAGCGCCTCGGGCTTGAAGCTGCGCAGGACTTCCTCTTTCCCGATCGGGAGGCGCTCGGCATAGCGCGAGCCGTTGTAGATCTTCGGATAAAGCTGCTTGCCGATGCGGTCGGCGGCGCCCTTGCCGAGGCGCAGCTCCTCGAGCACGATGCCGCGCTCCTTCTCGACCGCCTCTTCGTCGAAGGTGATGCCGTGCGCCCAGTCCTCGAGCACCTGGAATGCCTTGTCGACGTGCTCGCGCCGGTCCGTCGGAATCGGCAGGATGTAGACGGTTTCGTCGAACGAGGTGTAGGCGTTGAGGTCGGCCCCGAACTTCACGCCGATCGACTGCAGGTAGTCCACCAGTTCCTGCTTCTTGAAGTTGGCCGAGCCGTTGAAGGCCATGTGCTCGACGAAGTGAGCGAGGCCCTGCTGGTCCTCGTCTTCCAGGATCGAGCCGGCCTTGACGACGAGGCGCAGCTCCAGCCGGCGCTCGGGGCGGGCATTCTTCTGGATGTAATACGTCAGCCCGTTGGCCAGCTTGCCGACCTTGACCTGGGGGCCGACCGGGATCGGCGCGTCCAGCTTGAGGGCGGAGGCAGGGGCGGCGCCGGCGATGAAGGGTTGGGCGAGGAGAATGACGGCAAGGACGGCGCTGCGCAGGAAATGGGAGAGCATCTGGAATCCGGTGAAAAGGCGTCGAGCGGCCATTGTACTGGCCGCTCGACGACACGGGTACACCGATGCCTCAAACCCGGCGGGAACTCAAACGACGACCCGCCCGGCCCGCAGCAGGACTTCCATCTCCTGCGCCGGCAGCGGCTGGCTGTAGAGATAGCCCTGCAGCACTTCGCAGCCGATGCGGCCGAGGAAGTCGCGCTGCGCCAGTGTTTCCACGCCTTCGGCCACGACCCCCAGCGACAGGCCGTCGGCCAGGGCGATCGTGGCCTGGGCAATCGCGGCGCTGCGCGGATCGGTCGTGATGTTGCGCACGAACGCCTGGTCGATCTTCAGCTTGTCGAGGGAGAAGCGCGACAGGTAGCCGAGCGAGGAGTAACCGGTGCCGAAGTCGTCCAGCGAGAGCGACACGCCCATTGCGCGCAGCTCGGCCAGCTGGGATTCGGCCGCGGCGGCGTCGCCCAGCATGACGCTCTCGGTCAGCTCCACTTCGAGATGGCGCGCCTCCAGGCCGGATTCGGCGAGTGCGGCGCGCACGGTGGCCGGGACGGTGCCGGCCTTGAACTGGTGCGCGGAAACGTTCACCGCCACCGGGATGCGCGGCAGGCCCGCATCCTGCCAGGCCTTGTTCTGCAGGCAGGCCTGGCGGATCACCCAGTCGCCGATCGGCAGGATCAGGCCGGTGTCCTCGGCCAGCGGGATGAAGTCGGCCGGCGAGACGCGGCCCAGCTCCGGACTGTGCCAGCGCAGCAGCGCTTCCATGCCGAGCACGCGGCCGTCGAGCGCCACCTGCGGCTGGAAATGCAGCGCCAGTTCGGCCTGGCCGATGGCGCGCCGCAGGTGGGTTTCCAGCGCCAGCCAGCGCAGCGCCTGGTCGTTCATCTCGCCCTTGAAGAAGCGAAAGCCGTTGCGGCCGGCTTCCTTCTGGTGTGCCAGCGCGGCGTCGGCCGCCTTCAGCAGGTCGCCGGGGGCGTCGCCGTCGCGCGGGAAGACGCTGATGCCGATGCTGCCGGTGACGACCACGTCGTGCCCGACCACCGAATGCGGCTGGGAGATGGATGCGATCAGGCGCTGGGCGGTGAAGATGATGTCCTCGGTGTCGTCGCAGCTGGTGAGCAGCACGAATTCGTCGCCCGACAGGCGCGCGACGGTGTCGGCGGGTCCCGCGACTTCGCTGGCGCGGCGCGCCACTTCCCGCTGCAGTGCGTCCCCGGCCGTGTGGCCAAGGCTGTCGTTGATGCGCGAGAGCCGGTCGACATTCAGCAGCAGCAGCGCCAGCTGGGTGCCGGCGCGGCGCGCGCCCG
>JBBWZO010000052.1:0-6713 GCA_039649125.1 Massilia sp.
CCATGATGGCCGTCATCGGCGCCTGCATGCGCAAACTGGCGCACCTGTGCTTCGGCGTGATCCATACGGGGAAACCTTATGAACCAACTTTCGCCATGTAAGGCTTGACGGGGAAGACGGTATCTACGTGACGTCCTCGGCCATAGAAAAAGCGCCGTGCCACCCCCGTGGTACGGCGCTTTCGTAATCGTGCGCGGTGTTTCCCCGCGGCTTTGTTAAAATGGCGCTATCGAGGCCGCTTCATGCGCGCTTCATGCGATCAGCGCTGTCATCTTCGCGCAGCCTGGCGAAATCAGTGGAACATCAGCAGCGCTGCGCCCTGCAGTGCGTTCGTCTCGTAGACCAGCCAGGCGGCGGCGGCTGCGAGGGCAAGCTGGAGTGCGGTCAGTGTGGTGGGGAGCGAGCGCCTCATGATGGATTCTCCGGTCTTCGTCTGTGTGTTTGCGAGTTGTATGGTGCCATCTTAGGCCCGATGCCCTTTGCGCAACATCGGCCCTCATTCCGCCGTTCTGTAGGAAAACACCTTGTGACCCTGTCTCAACGGCGCGCGGGCCCCAAAAGTAGGCCTCCTACGCGGGTCTTGGTTGGCGTCCTATAGCCATGGCCGCGCGTGCGCACTACAGTGCTCGCATGACCCGACATGACCCCCAACTCCTCCACAATGGCCTCCTCGCGGTGCGCCGCAATACCATCCGCAAGCTGCTGCGCTCCGTGTTCGGCATCGAACGCCTGCGCGACGGGCAGCAGCGCGTAATCGACAGCGTCCTCGATGGCAGGGACACGCTGGCGATCATGCCCACCGGCGGCGGCAAGTCGCTGTGTTACCAGATTCCCGCACACATCCTGAAGGGCACGACGGTCGTCGTTTCGCCCCTGATCTCGCTGATGAAGGACCAGCTCGAAAAGCTGGAGGAACTGGGCATCCGTGCCTGCCAGGTCAACAGCAGCCTAAATGCCGAAGAGGAGCATGCCGCGCTGGACGCCATCGCGGCGGGGGAGTGCGAAATCGTGTTCTGCACGCCCGAGCGCCTGGCCTCTCCGGAATTCCTGGCCGTGCTGAAGCAGGCGAAGGTGGTGCTGGTGGCGATCGACGAGGCGCACTGCATTTCGCAGTGGGGACACGACTTCCGCCCGGCCTATATCGAAATGGCGGCGGCGATTGCCGCGCTCGGCCAGCCGCCGGTGCTGGCGCTGACCGCCACCGCCACCGACGAGGTGATGGACGACATCGGCCGCCAGCTGAACCGGCCGCGCATGAACGTCATCAATACCGGCATCTACCGCCCGAACCTGCACTACAGCGTGGTGCAGGTGACCAATCCCGACCAGAAGTTCGCCGAGGCCCGGCGCCTGGTGGCGGAAACCGGGGGCGTGGGCATCGTGTATGCGGCCACCGTCAAGGCGGCCGAAGAGATGCACCGCATCCTGGAGGAAGCCGGCGAGTCGGTGACGATCTACCACGGCAAGCTGCCGGCAGCCGAGCGGCGTGCCAACCAGGACCTGTTCATGAACGACGAACGGCGCATCATGGTGGCAACCAACGCCTTCGGCATGGGCATCGACAAGCGCGACACGCGTTTCGTGATCCACCTGCAGATCCCGGCCAACCTCGAGTCCTATTACCAGGAATCGGGCCGCGCCGGGCGCGACGGCAAGGACGCGCGGTGCACGCTGCTGTTCCTGCAGGACGACAAGCGCCTGCAGCAGTTCTTCCTGGTGAAGCATTACCCCGACGCCGCCGAGATCCGCTCGGTCTACGAAACCGCGCGCGCGCTGGCCGAAGACGGCCCGATCACGACCGAGCGCATCGAGGAAAAGCTGCCCGACCTGAACGAAGCGAAGATCAAGGTCTGCCTGAAACTGCTGAAGGACGGCAAGCTGGTGCGCCAGAACCGCAAGCTGGAATTCGTGATCACCAGCGCCGAGCCGAAGGCCGCCACCTTCGAGGGCCTGGCCGAAGTCTATGTGCAGAAGCAGGACCACGACCGCGAGTCGCTGGAAAAAATGGTGAGCTACGCCGTGAGCGGCTTCTGCCGCTGGAAGCTGATGCTCGACTATTTCGGCGACGAGGTCGAAGGCTTCGAGAAGTGCTGCAACTGCGACAACTGCAGGAATCCGCCGGCACTCGCGCTGGAGGACATCGAGATCCGCGACGACGAATTCGATCACACGCCCGCGCCGGAGCCGGCCGGCCCGCATTTCGAGGCCGGCATGCGGGTGAAAGTGCCGAAGTACGGCGAGGGCGTGGTCACCAGCGTGGCCGGCGACCAGGTCGGGATCGACTTCCCGGACGGCGAGCATAAAAGCTTTATGGCAGACTTCGTTGAACCGGTATAGGAGCGACTGAGAAGCGGCGATTGCGAAGCTTGGTCAAGCGCTCCGACCAGAAAGGACCGCATGGCAGATATGGTAGTAGTGCGCAAGGAGGGGCTGTACTGCGTCCCTGGTGGGTTTTATATCGATCCCTGGCGTCCCGTGGAGCGTGCCGTCATCACGCACGCCCACGGCGACCACGCGCGCTACGGCCACGGCCGCTACCTCACCGCCGCCAGCGGCGTGCACGTGCTGCGCTCGCGCCTCGGCGAAATCAATGTCGAGGGCCTGGAATACGGCGACACGGTGGTGCACAACGGCGTCACCATTTCCCTGCATCCGGCCGGTCATGTGCTCGGCTCGGCCCAGGTGCGCATGGAGTACGGGGGCGAGGTCTGGGTCGCCTCGGGCGACTACAAGATCGAGCCCGATAAAACCTGCGCGCCGTTTGAGCCGGTGCGCTGCCACACCTTCATCACCGAATCGACCTTCGGCCTGCCGATCTACCGCTGGGAGCCGGAACAAACCATCTTCGACGATATCAACCGCTGGTGGAAGAAGAACGCGGACGAGGGCCGCGCCAGCGTCATCTTCGGCTATTCCTTCGGCAAGGCACAGCGCATCCTGTCCGGGCTGGACCCGGCGATCGGCCCCATCGTCTGCCACGGCGCGGTGGAGCCGCTGAACCGAGTGTACCGCGAAGGCGGCATCCACCTGCCGCCGACCCTGATGGTGAGCGAGGTCGACAAGGCGGCGCTGAAGCAGGCGATCATCGTGGCGCCCCCGTCCGCCTCCGGCTCGCCCTGGATGAAGCGCTTCGGCGACTACAGCGATGCCTTCGCCAGCGGCTGGATGCAGCTGCGCGGCGCGCGCCGCCGGCGCGGCGTCGACCGCGGCTTCGTGCTGTCCGACCATGCCGACTGGCCGGGCTTGATGAGCGCGATCGCCGCTACCGGCGCCGAGCGCATCATCGTCACCCACGGTTCGATTCCCGTGATGGTGAAGTGGCTGTGCCAGCAGGGGCTGGACGCGGCCGGCTTCGACACCGAATACGGCGACGACGATGACGACGTCGCGATGGTCGATGCGGCGCCGCAGCCCGCCGAGGCCAGGGAGGCGACGGAGGCGAAAGAGGGCGCCGAGGGGGAGTCGAATAATGCGTGAGTTTGCCCGCCTGTTCGCCGAACTCGACGAGACCACCGCCACCAACCGCAAGCTCGAAGCGCTGCAAGCCTATTTTTCCACCGCAGCTCCCGAGAACGCCGCCTGGGCCGTGTACTTCCTCGCCGGCGGCAAGCCGCGCCAGGCCGTGCCGACCAAGCTGCTGCGCCAGTATGCGATCGAATACGCGGTGCTCGACGAATGGCTGTTCGACGAGTCGTATAACGCGGTGGGCGACATGGCCGAAACCATCGCCCACATCCTGCCGCCGCCCGAAAAGCGCAGCGACGTCGGCCTCGCGGAATGGATGACGGAGCGGATCGGACCCTTGCGCGGCGCCGAGCCCGCGGTGATCCGCGAGGCGCTGTTCACCTATTGGAACGAGCTCGACTGGCGAGAGCGCTTTCTGTTCTGCAAGCTGATCGGCGGTGGCTTCCGTGTCGGCGTCTCGCGCCTGCTGGTCACGCGCGCGCTGGCCAACATCGCGGCCGTCGACAGCAAACTGATCGCCCAGCGCCTGATGGGCTGGACCGACGGCAGCGTGCGCCCGACCGCCACCGGCTTCCTGCAGCTGATCGCGGCCCAATCCGACGAAGAACACAAGCTGCGCGGCGGCCAGCCCTATCCCTTCTTCCTCGCGCACCAGTTGCAGGGCGACACAGGCGCGCTGGGCGAGTTGAACGATTGGCAGGTCGAGTGGAAATACGACGGCATCCGCGCCCAGCTGGTGCGGCGCGGCGCGCTGAACTACCTGTGGTCGCGCGGCGAAGACCTGATCAGCGAACGTTTTCCCGAGCTGTGCAGCGTGCGCCTGCCCGAGGGCACCGTGGTCGACGGCGAGGTGCTGGTCTGGGACCATGCGAACGACGTGCCGGCCCCGTTCGCCGAACTGCAGCGCCGTATCGGTAGAAAAACCTTGTCCGCCAAACTGCTGGCCGAACTGCCCGCGGTGCTGGTCTGCTACGACCTGCTCGAACTCGACGGCGTCGACCTGCGTGCCTTGCCCCAGCACGAACGGCGCGCGCTGCTGGAAACGCAAGTGGCCGCCTGCGGCCAGCCGCAACTGAAGATTTCGCCGCTGATTCACGCCGACAGCTGGGAAGCGCTGGCCGCCTTGCGTCTCGAGTCGCGCACGCGCGGCGTCGAGGGCATGATGGTCAAGGCGAAAAGCGCCCAGTACGGCGTCGGCCGCACCAAGGATGTCGGCACCTGGTGGAAGTGGAAGGTCGACCCGTATTCGGTCGACGCGGTGCTGATCTATGCCCAGGCCGGACACGGACGGCGCGCCTCGCTTTACACCGACTACACCTTCGCAGTCTGGGACGATGAAGCAGGGGAGCGCAAGCTGGTGCCCTTCGCGAAAGCGTATTCGGGCCTGACCGACGCCGAGATCGCCCAGGTCGACAACGCGATCCGCAAGACGACGATCGAGAAATTCGGCCCGGTACGCTCGGTGAAGCCGACCATGGTGTTCGAGATCGGCTTCGAGGGCATCGCCTTGTCGTCGCGTCACAAGGCCGGCATTGCGGTGCGCTTTCCGCGCATCCTGCGCCGGCGCGACGACAAGACGGTCGAGGATGCGGATACGCTCGCTACCCTGAAAGGCTTGCTGGCCGCCGCGGCTGCATAAGGCAAAGCCGGTCGGGCTAGCGGCCGCCCGTGTCCGGGGGCAAGGGAATGATGGCTTCCGAAATCAATTGCTGTGGACTGGCCGCGCGCCGCGACGCGGGCTGGTCGAGAACGCGTTCGATGACGCCTGGTGGAACATGGTTGACCCGCATGTAGTTCTCCGCCAGCAAGCGATTGCGTACGGCCATGATATTGATGCCGCGCATGACCACGTTTGCGGTAGCGATATCGGTTCGTTTTTGACGTTCGCTCATTTCCGTTATCTCATGTGGGCAGCGATTTACCGGATCCGGCCATTCGATTTCCGAATGACCATACACCCGCGACGCGACTTCGCCTAACACTTTTTCGCGGCTACCCGCGCCGCATGCGCCTGCCATGCGCCGCGGGTCGCTGGCCCGGCGGCGGGCATGGTCGGCGGCGCCGGCCGGCCCCGTCCTTTGGTAGACTTGCCTGGCGCCCTGCGCCTGTCGGGAGCGGCGCACATGATGAACCGGGGCCGCCGGCATGGCGGACCATTTCGATCCTGTCCAACGATGAGGCATGCATATTGAACCGCGATGAATCTGGCGGCAGCCGGCTGGTGAATGACCGCGGGCTGGTGAATGAGCGCGGCGCTTGCGGCACGGTTGCGGGTGCATGAGCGGGCCGACATCAAAACACATCCGGGACTGGTTCGCCGCGCGCGGCTGGAAGGCCTTCCCGTTCCAGAAAGCGGTGTGGAAGGCGGCGCTCGCGGGCCAGTCCGGGCTGCTGCATGCGAACACGGGCGCGGGTAAAACCTATGCCGTCTGGCTGGCCGCCCTGCAGCGCGGGGCGCTGGCCAAGGGCCGCATGGCGGGCCTGCGCGTGCTGTGGATTACGCCGATGCGCGCCCTGGCAGCCGACACCCAGCGCGCACTCGAGGAGTCCGCCGCGGCGCTGGCGCCCGAGTGGACGGTCGGCGCGCGCACCGGCGACACCGGTTCGGCCGAACGCGCGCGCCAGTCGCGCAAGTGGCCGACCAGCCTGATCACGACGCCGGAAAGCCTGTCGCTGCTGCTCAGTCACGCGGCGGCGGCCGAACAGTTCAAGCACCTCGACATGATCATCATCGACGAGTGGCACGAACTGATGGGCAGCAAGCGCGGCGTGCAGGTGCAGCTGGCGCTGGCGCGGCTGCGGCACTGGCGGCCGGAACTGGTCATCTGGGGCGTGTCGGCCACGATGGGCGACCTGGATCTCGCGCGCCAGGTGCTGCTGGGCGACACGGAGGGTGGCAATGCGGGCGTACTGGTCGAGGGCGACACCAAAAAGCAGATCGTCGTCGATTCCCTGATCCCGCAGGACGTCTCGCGTTTTCCCTGGGGCGGCCACCTGGGCCTGCAAATGCTGAAACCGGTGATCGACGAGATCGAGCATTACGATGCGACCCTGGTGTTCACGAACACCCGCTCGCAGTCGGAGATCTGGAACCAGAACATCCTCGAGCAGCGTCCCGACTGGGCCGGCGTGATCGCGCTGCACCACGGTTCGCTGGCGCGCGAGGTGCGCGACTGGGTCGAGATGGGCCTGAAAAAGGGGGAATTGAAGGCGGTGATCTGCACCGCCAGCCTGGACCTGGGCGTGGA
>JBBWZO010000058.1:0-28746 GCA_039649125.1 Massilia sp.
TCTGGCTGCGGACGGCAGCAGCTGGTTGACGCGCAGCAGGACCTGATCCAGGTGGGCGATCAACGGATCGAAGCGCGGCAGAGGATAAACGCTGGACGGCAGGACAGACAGTGCCGCCGTCACATCAAACACCAGACCATCCTGCACCACGCCGAGGCGATCGGAGTTAAACCGGCATAAACGCATATTGTCTCCTTTATTGTTGGGAATGAGTTTCACCCAGTGCTACTATCGGCGCAATGCAATATCCTCAATAGCGCACATTGTTATTTCCAATGCAGCTTTCCGGGCATGTATGACGCGTCTCGACCTCTCCGACTTTCTGATCCTGGTGGAGATCTACCGAACCCGCAGCATTACGGCAGCCGTCGACCGGATCGGCCTGAGCCAGCCTTCCATCAGCATCCGGCTCGGCCACCTGCGGCGCCACTTCGGCGATCCGCTGTTCGTCCGCACATCCGGCGGCATGATGCCCACGCCGCGCATGGAAAATCTGCTGCCGCGGATCACCGAGGCGGTCGGACTGCTGGATCCGGAAAACGCAGGGCATACGGAATTTTCGCCCGCGCGGTCGGACCGCACCTTCCGCATCAGTTTCAGCGACGTCGCGCAGATCGTGCTGCTACCGCAACTGCTCACCCTGTTTGAAAAAGTAGCACCCCATGTGAAGATCGAGGCGGCCTACCTCGACGACAGGACCGGCTACCGGCTGGAATCCGGAGAGGTCGATGTTGCTATCGGCTTTGCCGCCGCACTGCATGCCGGGGTCTACCAGCAAAGGCTATTCACGGAACATTTCGCCTGCATTGCCAGGGAGGCACATCCGCGTATCAGGACCAGGCCCACGGCGGAACAATACGCGGCGGAGGGGCACGTCGTCGTGAGTGCACCCGGAACCGGTTATTCCATCCTCGACAAGGAACTGGAAGCGGGGGGCATTTACCGGTCGATCAAGGTCCGGGTGCCTTCCTTCGTCGGACTGCCGGAGATTATTACCTCGACCGACCTGCTGGCGTCAGTGCCCGCCCGTCTGGCACAGACGCTTGCGGCGAACCGCCAGATCAAGGCATTGAAAATTCCCGGTCGCGTACCTTCGTACGAAGTTCGGCAGTATTGGCATCAACGCTATCACCGCGACCCGGGCAATCTTTGGATCCGCCAGGTCATCTTCGGTACCTTCGTGAATATCCCCGAAGCAGCCGACGCGCAATACGAGTGAGGTCGTCAACAGCCGGGTGCCGTGCAGGTTGGCGCTTATTTGTCGACCGGCCGCAGCTTCCACAGTTCGGTCGGCAGCGCGCTCGGCGCATCCGGTTTGAAGAAGGCCGAGTCCTGGATGTGCGAGGTCGTCAGATACACCGTGCCGTCCGGTCCCTGGCTGAAGGTGTCGGGCCAGCGCAGCTGCGCGTCCTGCACCAGGGTGCGCAGCCGGGCCTGCGCGCCTTCGTCCAGGTCGCGCATCTTGATGGCGCTGTCCTGCACGCTTGTCAGCAGCATGCGGTTCGTGCCCTCCAGGATCAGCAAGCCGTCGTTCACGCCGTTCGTGCCGAACGGCTCGACCTTGCCGGAGACGTCTTCGCCGCGCATGCCGGCGTCAAGCAGCACGCTGGTGGCGATACGGTACAGGGTGTCGCCCTTGATCGCCTGCCAGTACAGCCAGGCGCCGTCGCCGGACAGTTCGATGCCGTCGGCCGAAAATTCCACGCCGCGCCCATCGGGACGGCGCAGCACCTTGCCGTCGGCTTCCACGTCCAGGCCTTGTTTCATTTGCGTCGACGGGTCGCCGTCGAGTACGCGCACTGCGCGGCCAGCGGCGAGCTCGACTACGACGATCGCCCCCTTCACGCCCGAGTCGGTGATATACGCAAACGCGCCATCCGGCGAAAAGCGCACGTCGTTCAGGTAGGAGCCTTGCGGCGCCGTATCTTCGTCGAAGGCAATGGTTTGCGACACCTGGTTCGAGGCCAGGTCGATCCGCACCAGCTTCGGTCCGCCCGAGACGACATGGCTTTGCGCAGGCGCGGCCGGATCGAGCACCCACAGGCTGCCGCGGCCGTCCGCGACGACGCTCTGCACGCACACCCAGTGATCATTCGGGGTCAGCTCGTCTTTCCTGGCGTTGCGCCAGCGGTTCCATTCCTGGTCCGGATAGGCTTCGAGCCCGCCATCGGGCAGCAGCTCGGCCACCGACACCGGTGTGTCTTCGGTCCAGCGCGGGAAGTTGACGAAGATCCGGCCGCCTTCGGACACCGTCACGCCGGTCACCTGGTGCTCGAAGCGGGCGACCAGTTCAATGGCGGCGCGGCCTTCCTGCACGTTTCCGGGTGAAGTATTGTCAAGGCTCATCGGGTTTTCCTTTCCTGGTTGGCAGCATCAGGCCGCCTTGCGTTGGGGGCGCGCCTTGGCCGGCGCCTCGGCATCGTGTGCCAGGCGCTGCTGGAGCATGGCCAGCACGGCCGCCTCCTCGGGCTGCAGCGCGTGCAGCTCTTCGGTTAGCTGCTGTTCGGTGCGCTCGCGCAGGGCTTCGATCACCGCGCCGTCCATGTAGGCCTCGAGCACCGCCGGGTGCACGTAGCACTTGCGGCAGACCGAGGGCGTGTTGCCGAGCTTCGCGGCCACCGATTCGATGGCGCGCACGACGTTTTTCTTGGCCTGGGTCTCGGAATCGAACTTCTCGAATTCCTGCAGGGCGAGGGCGGCCAGCACCGTGCCCGACCAGGTGCGGAAATCCTTGGCCGTGTAGTCTTCGCCGGTGATGCTGCGCAGGTAGTCGTTGACGTCGCTCGAATCGACGTTGTGGGTTTCGCCATCCTCGTCAATGTACTGGAACAGTTCCTGCCCCGGCAGGTCGCGCGTGTTGCGGATGATGCGCGCCAGGCGCCGGTCGTGCACGCGGATCTTGTGGTACACGCCGCTCTTGCCGCGGAACCGGAATTCGACATCGCTGCCGTCCACCTTCACGTGGCGGTTGCGCAGGGTCGTCAGGCCGAACGACTTGTTGGTGCGCGCATATTCCTCGTTACCGACGCGCATCATGGTCGCCTCGAGCAGGTAGACGATGGTGGCCAGCACCTTTTCGCGGGGCAGGCCCGGCAGCTTGAGAGCGCGGTCGACCTCGGCCCGGATCAGCGGCAGCGCCTGGCCGAAATTGATCATGCGCTCGTACTTGGCTTCGTCGCGCACGCTGCGCCATTTCGGATGGTAACGGTATTGCTTGCGCCCGCGCGCGTCGCGCCCGGTGGCCTGCAGGTGGCCGTTCGCCTGCGGGCAAATCCAGACCTCGGTCCAGGCCGGCGGGATGACGAGCGATTTGATGCGCTTGAGCGTGGCCTCATCATCGACCGGTTCGCCCTTGGGCGAATAGTAGCGAAAGCCCTCGCCCTCGCGCTCGCGCCGGATGCCCGGCCGGTCGTCGAGTACATAGCGCAGGCCGGCCGCCTTGGCGGCGGTGGGAGGATCGCTGGGCGGCGCCTGGTCGCCCCGGGAGCTGTCGTCAAGGGTCATGATGGAGGCAGTCGAAGTGGAACACGCCCGGCCGATGTTACGCCTCTGGCTCCGGCGCACTGTTCGTGAGCGCACGCAGGCGTCATGCCCGCCGGCGCTAGCGGTAACGCGCTTCGACTAAATCTATCTCGCGCAGCAGCTTGCGCGCCGTTTCGTCCGACAGCGTGCGCCCGTGTACCAGCGCCAGGATCGCGCGCCGTTCGGCCTGCAGCGCGGCCAGCCGGTATTCGCGTTCGGCTTCTTCGGCCATGCGCGTGCGCACCGGGTCATAGGCGCCGCCGACGCCGAGCCGGTGCTCGTAGATGCCGCGCACGTGGTCGATCGCGCTGGCGTAGACCTCGGCATCTTGTTCCTTGTCGAGGTGGGCGTGGCCGGCTTTTTCGATGGCGGCGATCGCCGCCATGGCGGCGGCGTGGCGGGCCCGGTCCTCCTCGGCTGCCTCCAGCGATTCTTCCGGCAACTCGAGCCCGCGCAGCACGCGCGGCAGGCCGACGCTGGCCACCAGCAGCGACACGATGATGACGGCGCTGGCGAAGAAGATGGCGAGGTCGCGCCCGGGGAAGGGCGCGCCGCCGGGCAGGGCCAGCGGCAGGGTCAGCACGCCGGCCATCGTGATCGCGCCGCGCACGCCCGCCAGCGAGGTCGCGACCACGAGACGAAGGTGGGGCTTGTACCCCGTGGGTTGATACCCCTGCTGGCCATGGCGCCGGGCTTTCAGCAGCGTCAGGCGCAGCGAGACCCAGACCCAGACCAGGCGCAGCAGCGTCAGCGCCAGGCTGATCGTGAGCGCCGTCCCCAGCAGCGACAGCGGCGTCATGCGCGCGTCCGGCCCGGCGTCGCGCAGCGCGCGCTCGACGATGTCGGGCAGCTGCTCGCCCAGCAGCACGAACATCACGCCGTTCAGGGCGAACTGCACCGTGTCCCAGACCACGGCGCGTCGTACGCGGGTGGTGGCCAGCGCGCGGCCGGACAGCTCGACATAGCTCATCGTGATGCCGGCGGCGACCGCGGCCAGGATGCCGGAGGCCTCGATGTGCTCGGCGGCGAGGTACGCGCCGAAGGGGATCAGCAGGTTGACCAGGATCGGCGAGCCGGGCTCCTCCCCGAAGCGCGTGCTGATGACGCGCTGCGTGAACGACACCGCTACCGTGATCGCGACCCCGCAGGCGACCCCGGCCAGCGCCACCCAGAGGAAAGTGAGCGAGGCGGCGGCCAGCGAAAAGGCGCCCGTCATGGCGGCGGCCACGGCAAAGCGGAAGCACACCAGGCCGGTCGCGTCGTTGAGCAGGGACTCGCCCTCGAGGATGTGCATCAGGCGGCGCGGCACCGGCACCCGCGCCGTGATCGAGGACACGGCCACCGGATCGGTCGGGGCGACGATGGCGGCCAGCGCAAAGGCGACCGGCAGCGGCATGGCCGGCACCAGCCAGTGGATCAGGAAACCGGCGCCGACGACGGTGAAGACGACCAGCCCGAGGGCCAGTTCGAGGATCGTGCCCTTGTCGCGGAACAGCCCGACCTTCGGGATGCGCCAGCCGTCGAGGAACAGCAGCGGGGGCAGGAACAGCAGGAAGAAGATGTCGGGGTCGAGCGTGACGCCGTGGTGGAATACGCCGGCAATCGTCGCGCCGAGCGCAATCTGCACCAGCGGCAGCGGCAGGCCGAAGGGCAGCACGCGCACCAGGTAGCCGCTCCCGATCACCGCCAGCAGCATCGCCAGCACCACGCCTACCGAATCCATCCTTGCCCCTCCATGTTGAGTTGACATGATACGGGAAGGTGGAAGCGGGTGGCGGACGGCGTCTACCGCGGATGCTTCTCCGCCGCCGCCTCCGCCAGCAAATCCGACAGCTCGACCGTATTGACCGGCTTGACGATGTAATGGTCGAAACCGGCCGCCATGGCCGCATCGCGGTCCTGCTGGCGGCCGTAGCCGGTAGTGGCGATCAGCATGGCATTCGTTGCCTGGGGCAGGCGGCGCAGGCGGCGGGCCAGTTCGTTGCCGTCGAAGTCGGGCAGGCCGATGTCGAGCAGGCAGACGTCGGGCACGAACACCCGCGCCACGTCGATCGCGACCGCGCCGCAGTAGGCGATTTCCACCGTGTGGCCGGCGGCGCCGAGGAACAGCTGGAGCGTGTGCACCGCGTCCAGGTTGTCGTCCACCAGCAGCACTTTCAGCGGGCGGGTCGCCAGCGGGGGCTGGCCGCCCGCCTGGGCTGCCGTCACCAGCACTTCCTGGGTATGGCGCGGCAGGCGTACCGTGAACGTGCTGCCCTTGCCCGGGCCCGCGCTGGCGGCGCTCACGGTGCCGCCGTGCAGTTCGACCAGGCTCTTGGCCAGCGCCAGGCCCAGGCCCAGCCCGCCTTGCGAGCGGTCCGGCGTGCGCTCGGCCTGGGTGAACAGGTCGAACACGCGCGCCACCAGCTGCGGCTCCATGCCGATGCCGTCGTCGATCATCGTCATCACATAGTCCGGCCCGTCCTCGACCAGCCGCAATTCGATGCGCCCGCCCTCGGGCGTGTATTTCGTGGCGTTGTTGAGCAGGTTCGCCACCACCTGCACCAGGCGCTTGTGGTCGCCCTTGACCGGCGCCGCATCGGGCAGCAGGTCGAGCACGACGCTGTGGCGGCGCGTCGTGATCATCGGGCGGATCTGCTCGGCCGCGTCGTCGATCACCTTGCGCAGGTCGAGCACCTGGGTCGAGATCGATACCAGGCCGCGGGTGACGCGCGACACGTCGAGCAGGTCGTCCACCAGGCCGGTCATGTGCTCGACCTGGCGCGCGATGATGGCGCAGGTCTGGGCGATCTGCGCATTGTCCGAGTGCAGCAGCTTCAGCAGGTGCGCGCCGGTGCTGATCGGCGCCAGCGGATTGCGCAGTTCGTGCGCGAGCATGGCCAGGAATTCGTCCTTGCGCTGGTCGGCCGCGCGCAGCTCGCGCTCGGCCTGGCCGCGCGCCGCTTCCTTCTTCTGCAGCGTGGCCGCCATTTCGTCGAGGGCCTGGGCCAGCTGGCCGATCTCTTCGCGCTCGTAGGGGATGCCCGCGCGCGCGTCGAGGTCGCCGGCGGCGATGCGGCGCGCGGTGTCCATCAGCTTGCGCACGCGCTGCACGATCAGGACGTCGCCCGCCAGCCAGGCCGCCAGCAGCGCCAGCATGGTGGTGGCGGCCAGGCCGACCAGCGACATCAGCTGGGCGCGGCGGGCGCCGGCCGTGACGGTGTCGACGGGAATGCCGATCGTGAGCGTGTAGTCCGACAGCGCATGCGGGCCCACGCGCGCGAACGTGTGCAGGCGCTCGACGCCGTCGCCCTCGCGCAGCACGACCGCATGGTTGCCCGCGGTGCGCATGGCCTCGCGCATCGTCGCCGACACTCTGGTGCCGAACCAGCGCTCCGGGTCGGGGCGGCGCGAAATGATGCTGCCGTTGGCGTCGCTCGTGACCAGCATCGAGCCGGGCGGCAGGTCGATGTCGGCGACAAAGGTGTCGAGGGCGGCCAGGTCCATGGCCGCGAACACCACCGCGACGACCCGGCCCGCGCGGTCGATCACCGGGTAGGTGAGGTTGATGGTGTGGCGGCGGATGACGCGCCCGAAGACGTAGTCGCCGGCGATGAAGCGTCGCTCGAGGATGGCGCGCTTGAAGTGGCTGCGGTCGCCCAGGTTCACCGGATGGAGCATCGGCACCGCGCTGCAGGTGACGTCGCCGTTCATCTGGATCAGGCCGAAGTTCGCATAGCCTTCGTTGCGGTCGAGGACATCGGCCAGCAGCGCATTGCAGCGCGGCGTCGCGCCCAGCAGGTCGGGCACGCTGGCCAGGTCGACCAGGATCTGGCGCGCGCGCTCGAGCGATTGCGCCTCGTTGGCCGCGGCCAGGTTGGTCAGGCGCCGCAGGTTTTCCTCGGAAGCCTCGATCGCCTGCTCGCGCTCGCGGATGCCCCCGAGGATCGTCATCAGGGCCAGCGGCAGGATCGCCAGCCCGACGAGCAGCATCAGGCGGCTGCGCAGGCTGCCCGTCCTGAAGAGCGGAAGCGCGGTCATCGCTCGGCCGCAGGGTCGGCCGCGAGGTCCGCGGCCATGCGGTCGCCGAAGGCCACCAGCCGCCGCACGCCTTCCATCAGCGTGTCGACGTCGTCGCAGATGTAGCCGATGCGGATGAAGCCGGGCATGCCCAGCGCGTCGCCCGGCATGATGGCCACGCCTTCCGCGGCCAGCAGGGCTTCGGCAAACGCTTCCGTATCGTGGGTGAGGGCGCGCACGTCGCCCCACAGGTAAGGTCCGGAGTCGGGGCAATCCATGCGCAGCCAGGACAGCTCGCGCACATGGCCCAGCACCCGGTCGCGCCGCTCGCGGTATTCGTCAATCATGTGCTGCTGCACGCCGCAGTCGAAGGCGGCGACGGTGGCGACCTGGGCCAGGTGCGAGACGGCCGCCGTGATCGGGCCCTGCAGCGTCTGCATCGCCCCTGCGATCGCGGCCGGGGCCAGTGCGAAGCCGAGGCGCCAGCCCATCATGGCGTAGCTTTGCGAGGCCGAGAACAGCGTCACGACACCGATCGCGCGCCAGTCGCACAGGCTGGCGAAGCTGGTGTGGACGGGACCGAAGCTGAGGTGTTCGTAGCTTTCGTCGACGATGACCTGGGCGCCGATGGCCTGGACCCAGGCGGCCAGGTGCTCCAGTTCTGCGCGGTCGAACACCTTGCCGGTCGGGTTGTGCGGGTTGTTGATAATAACGAGGTCGGCCTTCGGGCAGGCGGCCAGCGTCTCCGGCGTGATGTTCGCCGGGAGGTCGACCAGCAGCGGGCGCAGCCCGAGCAGCAGGCAGGTGGTGACATACGCGGGCCAGTGCGGCTTGAAGATCAGCACGCTGTCGCCGGGGTCGGTCATCGCGTAGAGCGCCTCGTACAGCGCCTGCTTGGCGCCATTCGTGACGATGATTTCGCTGGCCTCGGCAGGAATGCCGTTTTCGCGTCCGAGCTTGGCGCACAGGCTGCGCCGTACGTCGAGCGCACCAGCGACGCCGGTGTAGGGCATGGTGCGCTCTTCCTGCACGGACCGGGTCACGGCGTCGAGCACTGGCGACGGGGGAGAAAAGTGCGAGATCGCGATCGAGAAATCGATGATGCCCATGCCTTCGTTGCGGAAGGCTTCGACACGGCCATGCATGGCTGTGGTGGCGAGGGGGCGGGATGCGGCAATCCGCTGCGAGATCTTCATCTTGTTATGTACCTTCGGTGAATGGGTCCAATTGTGTCTCCGTGTGGCTTCGCCATGCCACAAACGTTTCTCGATTGTACTAAATATTCGCCCGAGGGCGAGTGCAAAACGGGGCGGGAAACGGGCCAATCGACGTGTTCCGTTTGCATGATGTCGAAACGCCAACAAGCCGGGCGCGGGCGAACGCCGCGGGCGAGCGCCGCAGGGGGAGGGTTTCTGGTACGGTAGTGACGACTGCAACAATGGAGCGACCATGAACAACCAGATCGTACGCATGCTGCCCAACTTCGAGGCGGCCGAGCAGGCGCGCAAGGGCTTGCTGGCCGAAGGTTTTGACGGCGATGGCATCGATATCAAGGTGACCAGCGACGAAGCAGGTCCGACCGAGAGCCATTTTTATGTCGGCGATTCGCCTGCAGTGAAAGGGGGAACCGACTACCAGGACGTCTATAAGCCCGCCAACCGGGGGGACCTGTGCATGATGGTCGTGACCGTCGCCAACGCATCCCAACTGGAACGCGCGGCGGCCATCCTCGACCACAACGGCGCCTTCGACGCCGACCCGTCGCACAATCCGCCGAAACGCACATAAATCGGCTTCACGGCGCCCCGGCGCGCGGGGCGCCCTGTGTCAACTCCAGCTCAGGTCGGTCTTGCTGAGCGGAAGCTCGCGCACACGCTTGCCCGTGGCGGCGAAGATCGCGTTGCAGACGGCCGGCGCCAGTGGCGGCAGCACCGGTTCGCCCAGTCCTGTGACCGGGTAATCGGTCTTCAGGAAGTGCATCTCGATCTTCGTCGGCGTGTCCGGCATGCGCAGCAGCCTGTAATCGTGGAAATTGCTCTGCACGATGCGGCCCTTGTCGATGTCGAGTTCGGGGTACATCAAAGTCGACAGGCCGTCGATCACCGAGCCCTGCACCTGGTTTTCCGCGCCGCTGAGGTTGACGATCTGGGCGCCGATGTCGGTCACCACGACCACGCGGTCCACTTTCAGTTCGCCGCTTTTCGACACCGTCACTTCGGCCACTTCGGCCACGTAGCCGCGGTGGCTGAAGTGGAAGGCCACGCCCGCGCCTTGCCCGCGCGCGAACTTGCGCTTGCCCCAGCCGGACTTTTCCGCCACTTCGCGCAGTACATTGCGCATGCGCGCCACGCTGTAGGGCTGGCCGGGCCGCGATAGGCCGCGCTCGCCGGTACCCGGCATGACGTCCTTGTCGCCCAGCAGTTCGAGACGGAACTCGACCGGATCGCGCCCGCCCGCATGGGCCAGCTCGTCGATGAAGCTGTGGATTACCCAAGAAAACACGGCGCTGCCGGGCGCGCGCCACGGTCCCATCGGGATCCGGCATTCGAGCGCGGTCTGCTCGAGCAGGCAGTTGGCGAGCCAGCGGCCCGGGAACTCGTCGCCGGACAGGCTGCCGCCGCTGCCCGGCTGCAGGATGCTCTTGCCGTCGCGCTCGATGCGGTTGGCAAAGGTGACGAAGTGGTTGTGCCAGCCGACCAGGCGGCCAGCGGCATCGACGCCGCCGCGCAGGTGGTGGAAGCCGCCCGGGCGGAAATGGTCGTGCTGTAAATCGTCTTCGCGGGTCCAGGTCAGCTTGACCGGCGCGCCGACTTTTTGTGCGATCGCGGTCGCTTCGACGATGAAGTCGGAACTCAGGCGCCTGCCAAAACCGCCGCCGCTGCGGATGATGTGCAGCGTGATCTTTTCCTTCGGAATGCCGAAGGTCGTCGTCACCAGCGCCTGGCCGGCACCCGGGTTCTGGGTCGGGGCCCACAGTTCGAGCGTACCCTCGGCCGGCTTGAACCAGGCCGTACAGTTCTGCGGCTCCATGCTCGCGTGCGAGATGAAGGGGTAGCTGTAGCTCGCTTCCACGGTTTTCGCGGCGCCCGCGAAGGCGGCGCGCACGTCCCCGTCCTGGCGCAGGACCGTGGCGCCCGGCTTGCCGGCGGCGGCCCTGGCCTGGGCGGTGAAATCGGCCCAGCTGTGGCCGGCACCCGGGCCTTCATCCCATTGCACTTCCAGTTGGCGCCGCGCCTTGAATGCGTTCCAGGTCGAGGTGGCGACGATCGCCACGCCCGGGCGCAGGCCGTTCAGGTTGGCGCTGCCTTCGACGATGAAGGCATCCTTGACGCCGGGCAGGGCCTTGATCGCGTCCAGGTTGGCGCTGACGGGTTTGCCGCCCAGCACCGGACATTTCACGTACACGGCATGCAGCATGCCCGGCAGTTGCACGTCAATGCCGAACAGCGGCTTGCCGCTGACGATGGCCGCGTTGTCGACGCCGCCGATGCGGGTGCCCAGCAGCTTATAGCTGGCCGGGTCTTTCAATTGCACCTGGGCGGCCTCGGGCACTGGCAGCTTGCTCGCTGCCGGCACCAGCGCGCCGTAGCCGAGCTTGCGGCCGCTGGCCGCGTGGTGGACGGCGCCGTGCGCGGCGCGGCATTCGGAAGCCGGCACCTTCCAGGACTGGGCGGCTGCCTGCACCAGCACGGTGCGTGCGGCGGCGCCGAGGCGGTGGAAGGCCTCGTAGTTGGTCGGCGTCGAGGTCGAGCCGCCGGCGTCCTGGCTGCCGTAGGCCGGGTTCAGGTCGCCCTGGACGATGCGCACGTCCTTCCAGTCGATTTCGAGTTCCTCGGCGATGATCATCGGCAGCGAGGTCTTGATGCCCTGGCCGATCTCGGGCTGTTTCGAGACCAGGGTGACGACGCCGTCGCGGCCGATGCGGATGAACACGCTCGGCGTGAAGGCGGCGTCGCCGGCAGCCGTGGTAGTGCCGGCTGCGGCCTGGGCCGTCGACGCTGCCAGGGCGCCGGCCGGCGTCATGCCGATCACGAGGGCACCGGCGCCGGCGGCGCGCAGGAAACCGCGGCGCGAAGAAGACAATGGCGCGTTCATTTCTTGCCCTTTCCGTTGGCGGCGATCTCGGCGGCCCGGTGGATGCCGGCGCGGATGCGGGTATAGGTGGCGCAGCGGCACAGGTTGCCGGCCATCGCTTCGTCGATCTGGGCGTCGGTCGGGCGCGGGTGCTGCTTGAGCAGGGCGCAGGCGCTCATGATCTGGCCCGACTGGCAATAGCCGCACTGCGGCACGTCCAGTTCCTGCCAGGCTTGCTGGAGCGGATGCTGGTGCTTGCGGTCGAGGCCTTCGATCGTGGTGATTTTCGCGTTGCCGAGGCTGGACACCGGCAGCAGGCAGGAACGGGTCGGTGCGCCGTCGATGTGCACCGTGCAGGCGCCGCACTGGCCCGCACCGCAGCCATATTTGGCACCGACCAGGCCGAGCGAATCGCGCAGGGCCCACAGCAGCGGGGTGTCCGGCTCGACGTCGACCGATTGCCGCTTGCCGTTGATGTTCAGCGTGTACTTACTCATTGGCTTTTCCTTGCCTGAAAATAAACTTGAACATCGTACCAAAATGGCGAACGAAAGCGGTGGCTGAGGGAAACATTATTGTTACAGAATTGTTGCAAGGAGACGACGGGCGGGCGCGACGCGGCAGTCGGCGGAGGGGCAGGACGGGTAAAGGCAGGCAAAAATGATGCGCACCAGGAGCCGGATGCGCCCTGGGCCTCGGGCAAAGAGGCGCACGCGGGTGCGCACGTGCAGGACGCGTGGACACAGGTGTCCACCCTACGTTCGTGGGGAGGTCATGAACGTGGTTTTGCGCGCAACCGATGCACCGAGGTATCCTGGCCCGCTGGGCGGACGGCCACGTCGACACTCGCCGCGACCGACCGTCGGTTCGATGTCCGGTCAGATCCCTTCCGGATAGGTTTCCGGCGGCTCGCCCGAATGCCAGCCGCTGGTCATGTCGAGCGGGGTCAGTGCCTCGGTGCGGTCGATGTGGATGATCGCATCGAATTGCTGCGCCAGCTGGGCATTGAAATAGTGGCTCTGGCGCTCGGTGCGCGGCAGGTAGAGCACGCCGATCGCCCGTTCCAGGCGGCGCTCGAGCAGGATGCGCCGCGCCGGGCTCTCGTCGCGCAGGTTCAGGTAGTAACGCGGCAGGCCGACATGGTGCAGCAATTCCTCATAGCTGCCGTGCATGCCGGGCCGGACCCGCTTGCGCTCGGCAGGCCCGTCCCACTCGGAAGCCGCCGTCACGTGGCCCTCGTAGGTCGAGAAGCCGACCAGACAGGTCTCGCCGGGATAGGCCTTGCGCGCCAGCTCGCCGACGTTCCACTCGCCCAGGCTGCCCATGTCGGTTGCGCGGGCATCGCCCAGGTGCGAGTTGTGCTCCCAGACGACGATCTTCGCCGGCGTGCCGTCGCGCGACAGGTGGCGGGCGAGGGCGTCGAGCGTTTCGGCCATGTGGCGGTCGCGCAGGTTCCAGGACGACACCCGCCCGCGGAACATGGTGCGGTAGTATTCCTCGGCGTTCTTGACGAGGCGCGCATTCTGCTGGGCATAGAAGAAGGCGTCCTCGGCACTGGCGCCGTCGGCCTGCATGTAGTCGAAGGCGCGTTGCTGCAGCTCCTGCAGCTGGGTCAGCACGCCTTGCTGGCAGGATTCGGACAGGCCGACGCCGGTGGCATAGCCGTAATGCTGGCTGTCTTCGCCGTAATGGTCGAAGCACGCATAGCGCCGGCGTGCTTCGGCCGCCGCGCTCGGGTCGACCTTGTCGAGGTAGTCCAGCACTTCGCGCACCGAGGTGAAGAGGCTGTACAGGTCGAGCCCATAAAACCCGACCTGCGAGCCGACTTGCGGGCCGGCGCGCACGCGCGCGTTGTGGCCGCGCAGCCAGTCGACGAAGGTGGCGACGTCGGTGTTGCGCCACATCCAGGCCGGAAAGCGCTCGAAGCCCGACAGGGCCTCGTTCGCGTTCGTATCCTGTCCCTCGCCGCGCACATAGCGGTTGACGCGGTAGGCATCCGGCCAATCGGCCTCGACCGCCACAGCCGTGAAGCCCTTCTCGCGGATCAGGCGCTGGGTGATGCGTGCCCGCTCCTCGTAGAACTCGTGGGTGCCGTGAGTGGCTTCGCCGAGCAGCACGAAGCGGGCGTCGCCCACGAGCTGGAGCAGGGCGTCGTAGTCGCCCGGCCCGCCGTCGAGCGGGTGGGCGGCAGCCGCGAGGGCGGCTGCGCTGATGTCGATCGCGGCCGCCATGGCGTCAGTGCAGGAAGCGGCTGTCCGACTTCTCGCGTCCGGTCGCGCCGCGCGGAATGACGCCGCGCTCGATGAAGTGCTTCATGCGCGCCAGGTCGTCGTCCATCTGCCGTTTCGGGTCCGAGCCGAGCAGGGATGCCAGGCCGTGGCCGAGGGCGCCGGCCGGCGGCGTGTACGACATGCGCACGGTCGCCAGGGTACCGCCGCGGTAGGGCTCCAGCGTGACCGAGCCGGAATTCTCGATCTCGGCGCCGGGTTCGCTGCGCCATGCGAGGCGGCGTCCCTTCGATTGCTCGGTGAGCACGGAGTCGAACTCGAACTGGGTGCCGGCCGGACCCTGCACCACCCAGTGCGAGCGGCGGCGGCCCAGGTCGCGCACTTCGATCACGTGCGACATGAAGCGCGGGAAGTTTTCGTAGTTGCTCCACAGTTCGTAGACGTCTTCCGGCGAGGCATCGATGCGGATCGATTTTTCCAGGGAGATGGGCTTGCCGGAGCTGGAGCCGTAGCTGCTGCGGCTGCCGCTGCCGAGCAGGCCGGAGAGGCCGGCACCGCCGCCGCCCTTCGACGCCAGCAACAGACCCGCCAGGCCGATGGCGGCGGCCATCGGCGAGCGGCGCACCAGGCCGATCAGGCCGAGCAGGCCGCCGCCGACGACGGCCGGGTTGCGCAGCAGGGCCGACAGGTCGTCGCGGTTCTCCAGGTGCATGGCGCTCATGGCGCGGTTGGTGGCCTGGCTGGCCATGCGGCTGAAGCGCGAAGCTGCAGCACTGGCGGCGGCATCGGCATGGGCGCCGGCTTCGTCGGCCATGCGCGAGGCGTTGTCGTAGGAGTGTTCCAGCGCGCGCGTTGCGCTGCCGTTCGGCTTGGCCGACTCGTAGGCGCGGCTGGCACGCGCGCCTGCCTCGTCGACGAGTTTGCTGGTGCCGGTGCTGGCTTCGTCGATCAGGTCGCTTGCGGCGCTGCCGACTTCACGGGCAGCGAGGCCGATGCGCTCGCCAATGCCATGCCAGGCATTGCCGAGCGCACTGCCGGTACGGGAGCCGGCATTGCGGATTGCCGCGGTCGAGGTCGAACGGCGGGCGCTGCCGCGGTCCGGGTCGAGCATGTACATCAACAGAGCGCCAGCCGCGGCGCCGCCCAGCATCTTGGCCAGGTCGCTTGCTTCCAGGCTGCTGTCGGTGGTAGTCGTGTGTCTCATGTTCATGTTCTTTCCTCTCTGTTGGGTTGGGTGTGGAGCGGACAATCGGCCCGGCTGCGCCAGGCCATCGCCAGCAAGTCCTGCACTTCCTCATCGCTCGTCTGGTCGAACGTGTCGTACCACTGGCTGACCGCGCGAAAGCGCGGCGGCGCCGCCAGGCAGACCAGTTCGTCGACCAGCGGCGCCAGCGCATCAAGCGTGCTGGGCGGGGCCACCGGCACCGCCACCACGACACGCGCGGCGCCGCGCCGGCGCGCCACCTGCACGGCCGCCAGCATCGTCGAGCCGGTGGCGATGCCGTCGTCCACCAGGGCCACGTCCCGTCCCGCGAGTGCGGGTTCGGGACGGCCGCCCCGGTACAGGCGTTCGCGCCGGGCGATCTCGGCCAGTTCGCGCGCGGCGATGGCCTCGACCTGCTCCTGCGTGACGCCCATCAGGCCCGGCACGCCCGCCTGCAGCACCTGCACGCCACCGCTGCCGATGGCGCCGATGGCGTACTCGGGCTGGCCCGGCATGCCCAGCTTGCGCACGAGCAGGACGTCGAGTTCCAGGCCGAGCGCCATCGCCACCGCGAAGGCGACCGGAACGCCGCCGCGCGGCAAGGCCAGCACGATGGCGCCGGGACCAAGCTTGCCGGCCCCGAGCTGTTTCGCGAGCAGCTTGCCGGCCTGCGCGCGGTTCCTGAAGCGTACGAAATCAGTCATCGACGCAATCCGGTCAATGTCCGCAAAACAAGCACTGCGCGATCACTGCGCAGGCATTGCACTGACACTGCAAGCGCCAGACGGGCAGTGCCCCATGCTTCGGGGCCTTACCCGCTGCGCAGGACCGCATGCCGATCCTTACTGCGATCCTTACTGGATCTCCAGGCGCCGTACCGGGCTGCCCTGTTTCTTCGGCAGCGTCAGGTGCAGGACACCGTTTTCCAGCTTGGCCTGCGCCGCAGCGTCGTCGACCTCGGTCGGCAAGGTGAAACTGCGCATGAACTTGCGTGCCGAGCGTTCAGAATACACCACGTTTTCGCCCTCACGCCGTTCGTTTGCCTTGCGGCATTCTCCTTCGATCGTGACGCGCTGGTGGTCGATGGCGACCTTCAGGTCTTCCTTCTCCACGCCCGGCATTTCGGCCTGGACCTCGTAGGCGGTGTCGCTCTCGGTCATGTCGAGACGGGGAATGCTGGCATTCGCCTCGGACCAGCGATTGCCCTGCGCCAGCGGTGCGAAGAAGTCTTCGAACATGCTTTCGACGAGGCGGCCGAACCCATCCTCAACCCCGCTGGGCCGATATGCCGGCAGGGATGGACTGCCTCTCCTGACGAGATTCATGATGTGCTCCTTTCCTCACGATGAACATGCGCGGCATGGCGCCGCACCTGATTTATAGGGCAGCGACGGCCCGATTTCAAGACGGACTGAAAGAGGAAAAAAGCCCCGGTGACGGGGCTTTGCGCAAGGGCAGAAAGGGTGCAGCCGACCGGAACCGACAGCGCTTGTCGTGGTCGGTGCGAGACCGTGAAACTGCTCAGCCGGGCCGGCGCAGCTGGCCGCCGTGGAAGCGCAGGTGATCTTCCATGAAGGTCGAGATGAAGTAATAGCCGTGGTCGTAGCCGGCGTGGCGGCGCAGCGTGAGCGGCTGGCCGGCGGCACGGCAGGCCGCCTCGAACGCGTCCGGGTTGAGCTGGTCGGGCAGGAACTTGTCGCTCAGGCCCTGGTCGACCAGGATGCCGCCGGGGAAGCGTACCGGACCATCCTGGACCAGTTCCGTGGCGTCGTGCGCGCGCCAGGCGGCGGGGTCGGCGCCGAGGTAGCCGCCGAAGGCCTTCTCGCCCCAGGGGCAGCGGGTCGGCGCGGCAATCGGCGCAAAGGCCGACACCGAGCGGAACAGTTCCGGATTGCGCAGCGCGATCGTCAGCGCGCCGTGCCCGCCCATCGAGTGGCCGAAGATGCCGCAGCGCCGCTCGTCGGCGCCGAACTCGCGCATGACGAGTTCGCGCAGTTCGAGGATGTAGCTGTACATCCGGTAGTGACGCGACCAGGGCTCCTGGGTGGCGTCGACATAGAAACCGGCGCCGACGCCGAAGTCCCAGCTGTCGGCTTCACCCGGCACGCCGGCGCCGCGCGGACTGGTGTCGGGGGCGACGAGGATGATGCCTTCCTGCGCCGCGACACGCTGGGCACCGCCCTTGATCATGAAGGTCTCTTCGGTGCAGGTCAGGCCGGCAAGGTAGAACAGGACCGGCAGGCGCTGTTCCCCGGCGCCCGGCGGCAGGTACACGGAAAAGCGCATCGGCAGGCCGATGGCGGTCGAGTCGTGCTGGTAGAAGCGCTGGAGGCCGCCGAAGCAGGCGTGCTCGCTGGTCAGTTGTAGCATACGGTTCTCCGTGGTGGTCGATTGTGCAAGTATGCCATTTCGGCCATGGCCGTGCTCATGTTCAGACCGCATTTCAAACTATGCCCGATGCGCCGAGCACGGCGCCCAGGGCCAGCACCCACAGCAGGTGGATTTTCGTGCGCCAGGTGAGCACGCCGCTGCCCAGCGCCAGCAGCCACAGCGGCCAATCGACGGCGCCGCCGCCCGCGGAAGTGGCGAGGATCCAGCTGGTCGAGAGCAGCAGGGCGATCACGACCGGCGCCATGCCCTGCTTGAAGGCGCGCACCGCGCGCAGTTCGCGGTTGCGGTGGCCCCACTGGGCGACCTGGTAGGTGAAGATGGTGGACGGCAGCAGGATGCCGGTCATCGTGACCAGCACGCCGAGGCAGGCGGCGAGGGTGCTGCCGGCATTCATGCCGACCTTCCAGCCCATCAGGGCCACAAACAGCACGTTCGGGCCGGGCGCGGCCTGCGCCAGCGCGATGGCATCGTTGAACTGGGCGTGGGTCAGCCAGCCTTGCTGCTCGACCAGGTAACGGTGCATTTCGGAAGTGGTCGAGATGGCGCCGCCGAACGACATCAGCGACAGCAGCAGGTAGTGCCCGAACAGGTTGAGCCAGTCGTTCCAGGCGAGGGTGATATGGAGCGTGTTCATGCGCGCAATTTCCGCCAGGTCAGCACGCAGCCCAGCCCGCCGAGGCCGAGCAGCACGTAGAACAGCGGCCAGCGCAGCAGCGCCACCAGCACGAAGCCGAGCGCGGCGATGGCGGCCGACAGGAACAGCGGCAGCGGATGGCGCGTCAGCGCATTGGCCAGTTTCAGCCCGGCCGCCGCGATCAGCCCGGCGGACACCGCGGCCATGCCGCGCAGGGCGCCGGCCACCTGCGGATTGTCGGCAAAGCGGGCGTGCACGATTGCCAGCAGCAATACCACGACCAGCGGTATCGCCAGCATGCCGGCCAGCGCCGTCATCGCACCGCGCAGGCCGAAATAGCGCGCGCCGACCATCATCGACAGGTTGATGACGTTCGGCCCAGGCATGATCTGGGCCACTGCCCAATCCTCGAGGAACTCGTCCTGGGTAAGCCAGCGCCTCCTCTCGACGAGTTCGCGCTGGACGACGGCCAGCACGCCGCCGAAACCCTGCAGGGCAAGCAGGGTGAAGGCGACGAACAGCTCGGGCAGGGAGGTGGGATGCGGGTGTTCCGGTGCCGAGGGGGC
The DNA here is from genome assembly GCA_039649125.1 of Massilia sp. Lineage (GTDB taxonomy): Bacteria > Pseudomonadota > Gammaproteobacteria > Burkholderiales > Burkholderiaceae_D > Telluria. The sequence continues at coordinate 18,619 of JBBWZO010000058.1, forward strand.
GGTGGGGGCGGCGGGGGCGTGGGCGGGGGAAGTCATCCCGCGATTATCGCCTCCACCGCGCCTGTCGTGCAATCAGCCGCCGCCGATGCCGCGCATGACGCGTCCGCTGCCCCCGCATTGCGGGCAGGGTTTGCCATCGCCGAGCTTGCCGCTGCCGGAGCAGGCCTCGCACACGTCTTCGCCGGCGCCTTCGGTGCCGGGGACGGCTTCATCGCCAGGATTCATATCGGGTTCGGGGGTCGTGGACATGGGTTCCTCTCGGGTGAACGCAGTTGGAATACACAGATAGAGCCGACAACGCAGCCATTCTAGGCCGCCTGGCCCGGGCGTGGCGCAGGATTGGCGCCAACCTGTCTAGTTAACTATTTACTGTTTTCGATGGGAACTTGACATTGACATTGGCACGGCTTGATGAATACTCACATGGCAACACAATTCAGCCATGACACAGCGAGGCCACGATGACGTCAACCGCAGTCGAAACAGTGGATTTCCCCGGCGCATGCGCCATCCGGCCGGGCGAGGCCCGCTCCGACAGGCGCGGGCGTGTGATCGTCGACCACGCGATCGCACTCCAGGGCAGCAGCAGCACGATGTCCGCCTTTGAGTACCTGCGCAGCCGCGGCATCGGCGCCGCCGTCATCGAGCGCGTGCTCTTCGATTCCCTGCGACGCCGTTCGGATCGCTGAAGTTTCCTTGCGGTCACGCTTTTCGATATAAAACTGTCATTTTTATAGCCGCCAGGCACGCCCGTTATACACAAAAATTTCTTTTTTTTATCAATGGATGTTGCCGGGCGTGGCTTGCACAAGTGTGTGCAAGTCCTTGATTTTGCGTAGGTTGAGCACTGCCCGAGGAACGGGCAATTTGTTGAAAGCCGCACCCTGACGCGTTTGCGCCGTGTCAAGCCCTCCCTTTTCCACAAAGTTATTCACAGAGTTTGTGGATATCCAAAAAAGCGCTTTGTTTCCGGCCACTTAGCGCCGAAGCGTCGTGTGCTACTTGAAGTCCGCTCATCATTGGTGCATGTTTTTTCCCATAAGCTACGCTGTGCGGACTGCAAAATGCGCTTGCTAGATGATACTGTACAAATGTACAGCTGCGCTGTTTCATGACGACCATTTTCCCATGTCCTTTGCCGCTGCTCCCGTTGTCGACGACCCCTTTGCCAGTCTCAATCCCGAACAACGTGCCGCGGTCGAGCATGACGCCGGCGTCGCCGCGCCACGCCCGCTGCTGGTGGTGGCCGGCGCCGGGGCCGGCAAGACCCACACCCTGGCGCACCGGGTCGCGCGCCTGATCCTGGCAGGGACCGATCCGCAGCGCCTGCTCCTGCTGACCTTTTCGCGCCGCGCGGCCAACGAAATGACCCAGCGTGCCGGGCAGGTGCTGGACCGCGTGCTGCAGCGGAACATGAACGGCCGCAGCCAGGGCATCACCTCGCTGCCCTGGGCCGGCACCTTCCACAGCATCGGCGCGCGTCTGCTGCGCGAGTACGCGGGCCGTATCGGCCTGGACGAGTCCTTCACCATCCACGACCGCGGCGACTCTGAAGACCTGATGGGCATGGTGCGCCACGACATCGGCCTGACGGGTACCCAGAAGCGCTTTCCGCTGAAGGGCACCTGCCTGGCGATCTATTCGCGCGTGGTCAATTCGCGCGAGCCGCTCGACCTGGTTCTACAGAGCATGTTTCCCTGGTGCTGCGAATGGGAAGCCGAACTGAAGCGCCTGTTCGGCGCCTATGTCGACGCCAAGCAGGAGCAGAACGTGCTCGACTACGACGATTTGCTGCTGTTCTGGGCCGAGATGGCCGCAGACCCCGAGCTGGGACCCGGGATCGGGGCGCGCTTCGACCACGTGCTGGTCGACGAATACCAGGACACCAACCGCCTGCAGGCCGCCATCGTCACCGGCATGAAGCCCGACGGGCAGGGCGTGATGGTGGTCGGCGACGACGCCCAGTCGATCTATTCGTTCCGCGGCGCGACGGTGCGCAACATCCTCGACTTTCCCGGACAATTCTCGCAGCCGGCACAGGTCGTCACGCTGGAGCGCAACTACCGCTCGACACAGCCCATCCTGGCCGCCTCGAATGCCGTGATCGCGGCCGCCCTCGAACGCCACGCCAAGACCTTGTGGACCGACAAGGCCGCGGGCAGCCTGCCGCAGCTGGTCCTGATCCCGGACGAGGCCGAACAGGCACGCTGGGTCTGCAGGCGCGTCCTCGAGCACCGCGAGGCCGGCATCAAGCTCACCCAGCAGGCGGTGCTGTTCCGGGCCGCCAGCCACAGCGCCGCGCTGGAACTCGAACTGATGCGGCGCAATATCCCGTTCATCAAGTTCGGCGGGCTGAAATTCCTGGAGGCCGCCCACATCAAGGATGTGCTGGCGGTGCTGCGCTTCGCCCAGAACCCGAACGGGCGCCTGGCGGGCTACCGCGTCGCCCAACTGATCCCGGGCATCGGGCCGGCCACGGCGGCGCGCCTGCTGGACGCGGTCGCCGAGGCGCCGGAAGCGCTGGCGGCGATCGAGCGCTTCGAGGTGCCGGCGAAGTGCCGCGCCGACTGGGACGCCTTCGTGACCCTGTACCGGCGCCTGCGCACGCCGGGGCTGCGCTGGCCGGCCGACATCGAGCTGGCGCGCGACTGGTACCTGCCCCACCTCGAACGCCTGTACGACGATGCCCAGGTGCGGGCGGCCGACCTGGCTCAGCTGGCGCAACTGGCGGGCGGCTATGGCAGCCGCGAAAACTTCCTTGCCGAGATCACCCTCGATCCGCCGGAGGCGACCAGCGACCGCGCCGGCCCGCCGCTGCTCGACGAGGACCACCTGATCCTGTCGACCATCCATTCCTCCAAGGGCCAGGAATGGAAATCGGTGCACGTGCTGAACGTGGTGGACGGCTGTATTCCGTCGGACATGAGCACCGGCAGTGCCGAGGACATCGAGGAAGAGCGCCGCCTGCTGTACGTGGCCATGACGCGCGCGAAGGAGCACTTGCACCTGGTGGTGCCAAACCGCTTCTTCATCAAGCAGCAGGCGCAGATGGGCGACCGCCACGTGCACGCAGCCCGCACGCGCTTCGTGACCCCGGCGATGCTCAAGCATTTCGAGGAATGCGTGTGGACGGATGCGCAGACGCCGCAGTCGAAGAAGCCCATGCCCGAGAGCGTGCGCATGCTGGTGCGCGACCGCGCACGCAATGCCTGGAAATGACGCCGGGCTTTTGTGGCGGGCGACTTATCCCCCGTTGTAGGATTTTGTAGGAATCTGCTGATGCTGAGTTCGCACACTCCTATGCGGCCCGTGCAAGCCCTTGATTTATAAAGGCTTCGTTTTTGCCTTCAGAATGGGCATTTTGTTGAAACCCGCATCGCTACTGCCATTGCGGCTTGTCAAGTGGCGCTTGTCCACACAGTTATCCACATTTCTTGTGGATATCGAAAGAATGCCAATCAAATCAAGCGCTTAAGCGCTGCTGTTTGCGCTAGAACAAACTCTGCAATGTCCGCATTGCCTCCAGTGCGCCGAGCGGAATCGCCACACCCGGATGCCCGTCCAGTTGCGCGTCGCGCGGGTTGATCCGCACGAGCGGGGCAGCCTGGGCCTCGCTCATCCGGCGCACCGACGGGATGGCCAGGCCCGCGCCCAGTTCGATCACGACCAGGTTCTGCGCGCCGGCGCGCCAGCGCCGCAGGCGCTCATATTGCCGCGCGCTGCGTTCCTCGATCCACGCGCCGTCGTTGAACATCAGGATGTTCGGGCGCGCCAGCGCGCCGCAATGCGGACAGCGCGGCGGCGGCGAACGCAGGCGGCAGGCCTGCGTGTCGACGTCGGGTTCGAACCCCTCGGCAGGCCAGATGTCGTCGGAACAGGGGCGGGTGCACTGCAGGTGGTGGATACTGCCGTGGCATTCGACGATGTGGCGCTCGTCGAATCCCGCGCGCCCGAACTGGCCGTCGACATTGCTCGTGAAGACGAAGGCGCCGTGCGCCATGCGCGCGGCGACCTCGCGCAGGACCGCGAAGCCGGCATGCGGCACGGTCTGGCGGTAAAGGGCCAGCCGGTGGCCGTAAAAGCCCCAGGCCAGGGCCGGATCGGTGCGGAAACTGGCCGGGTTGGCGATCTCGTGGAAGGCGATGCCCGCCTGCGCCAGTGCCGGGTAGGCTTTCCAGAAGCCCTGGGCGCCGCGAAAGTCGGGCAGGCCGGAGTCGACGCCGATGCCGGCGCCGGCGCAGACCAGCAGGGCGTCGGCATCGCGGAGCCAGCGCGCCGCCTGGAGGAGCTCAGCCTGCGCCATCGCCATCCTCCCTGACGAGCCGGGTCAGCCGTTCGAGTTCGGCCAGGAAGCGCTCGCAGGCCAGCGCCGGCGGCCACGGCTCCCAGGGCGTGCCGCCGTAGACCGCCGCCAGCGGGTCGTCCTGCAGCACGGCGGCCTGGATCTTCAGCGTGCGCCGCACCTCGTCGCGCGACCAGCCGGCCACGTGCACGGCCTCGCTGGCGGCTGCCAGGCGGTCGGCGCGCTTGTGACGGGCGTGCTCGGCGGGCGTCCAGGAAGGCAGGCCGTAGCGCAGGAAGACGACGTGTTCGAGGCGTTTGGTGAGGGCCCGGAAGCCTTCGCCCAGGAAGGGCTTGATGACGGAGAGGGCGTCGAAGCCGAGCAGGCCTTCCTCGGCGTCGTGCAGCAGTTCGCGCAATTCGCACAGCGGGTCGACGCGGCCGCCAAGCGCGGCGCGCTGCAGCAGCATGACCGTGATCGAGTGCTGGGCCACCGAGAGCGGCAGCGGCCAGGCGGAATGCCCGCCCCAGCGGTAGGTACGGGCCAGGCCGAGCGCGAGGTCGGCGTCGTCCCAGTCGAAGGGAGTCGGGTTCAGCAGGTCGAGCCGTTTGCCCGACGGCATGCGCACCCAGGCACGTTGCTGGGCCATCAGCGGGGGAGAAATGCGGTCGTCATGGGGCCATTCTACACATCGGACCGCATGTGCTCGCTCCTCCTTGGCGCCAGCCCGCGCCGGGACGCTGTTTTGCCACGCACCTGGGCCGCGCGCATTTGCTACGTATTGACGCTTGCGTAGCCGGGCGCTTGATCTGTGCGAACATGAGGGCGGCGCGTCGAAATACACTGGATCGATTGCGATTCTTGCGGGGAGGGCGCCTTGGAGCAAACGGGAAAGCGGTACGACTGCGACGTACTGGTTGTCGGGGGCGGCATCAATGGTGCGGCCATCGCACGCGATGCGGCCGGCCGCGGCCTGCGCGTGGTGCTGTGCGAAAAGGACGACCTGGGCGAGCACACTTCGTCCGCGTCGAGCAAACTCATCCACGGTGGCCTGCGCTACCTCGAACACTACGAATTCGGACTCGTGCGCAGGGCGCTGCTCGAACGCGAGACCCTGTTGCGCTGCGCACCGCACATCATGCGCCCGCTGCGCTTCGTGATGCCGCACGATCCCGGCAAGGGGCCCGGCGCCCGCCCGGCCTGGCTGATCCGCGCCGGGCTGTTCCTGTATGACCGCCTGGCGCACCGCGAGTTCCTGCCGGGCTCGCATGGAATCGACCTGCGCGGCCATCCGGCCGGCGCGCCCCTGCAGCCGCAGTTCAGGCGCGGTTTCATGTATTCGGACGGCTGGGTCGACGACGCCAGGCTGGTAGTGCTCAACGCGCTCGACGCGCGCGAGCGCGGCGCCACCATCCTCACCCACACCCGCTGCGGGCCGCCGCAGCGCCACGCCGGCCACTGGTCTGCGGTGCTGGAGGAGGGCGGGCGACGCCTGCAGGTGACGGCGCGCTGCCTCGTGAATGCCGCCGGGCCGTGGGCGGCGCGCTTCCTGGAAGGCGCCGTCGCCGATGCGGCCCGGGGTACGCCCACGCTGCGCCTGATCAAGGGCAGCCACATCGTCGTGCCGCGCCTGTTCGCGCACCCGCACGGCTACATCTTCCAGCATCCGGACGGGCGCATCGTGTTCGCGCTGCCCTACGAAGGCGCGTTCACGTTGATCGGCACCACCGACGTCGACTACCGGGGCGACCTCGACAAGGTGGCCATCAGCCCTGAAGAAACCGCCTACCTGTGCCAGCTCGTGAACCGCTATTTCGCGCAGCACATCTCCCCTGGCGACGTGGTCTGGAGCTATGCGGGCGTGCGTCCGCTGGTCGAGGACGCCGCCGCCAGCGCGGCCGACGCCACGCGCGACTACCGGCTCGAACTCGACCGCGCGGGCGCGCCGCTGCTGTCTGTCTTCGGCGGCAAGATCACCACCAGCCGCAAGCTGGCCGAGCACGCGGTCGACCAGGTCGGGGCGGCGCTCGGCCGCCCCCGGCCGGCCTGGACCGCGCACGCCTGCCTGCCCGGCGGCGACCTGTTCGGCGCGCATCCGGACAAGCGCGGCGTGCTCGAATTCGGCGCCTGGAGCGCGCGCCAGGCGGACCGCTATCCATGGCTGCCGCCGCGCCTGCTGCAGCGCTACCTGCGCGCCTACGGCACCCGCGTCGACGTCCTGCTGGCGCGCAGGAACGACATGGCCGACCTCGGGCCCGAGGTCGTGCCCGGCCTGCACGAGGCCGAGATCGACTACCTGATGCGGGTCGAATGGGCGCGCAGCGCCGCCGACATCCTGTGGCGGCGCACCAAGCTCGGGCTGCACCTGGCGCCCACCAGCGCCGCCGTGGTCGACGACTGGATCGCCTCCCATCAACCCGGCCAGCCGGCGCCGATGCTGTGAGGCGGTGCCGGCGGCCTGTCAGGTCGAGGGGGCGGCAAGGCGTGCCGGATGAGCTATGATCGGGGCGCGAACAACAACCCAGGGAGACCCATGAAACTCTACGTCAGCCCCCACGCGCCGAACCCGCGCCGGGTCAGCATGTTCATCCTCGAGAAAGGCATCACCGACATCGAGACCGTGACGATCGACATCCTGGCGGGCCAGCAGCGCAGCGAAAGCTTCCTGGCGAAGAACCCGCTCGGGCGCGTGCCGGCGCTCGAGTTCGACGACGGCCGCGTGCTGAGCGAAACGCGGGCGATCTGCACTTATCTTGAAGGACTGCAGCCGGAGCCGAACCTGATGGGCGTGGATTTCGAGGAGCGTGCCTTCATCGAGATGGCGGACCGCCGCATGGAACTGCACCTGCTGCTCGAAACCGCCCACGGCGCGCGCCATACGCACCCGGCACTGGCGCCGCTGGAGCAGCCCCAGTTCAAGGATTACGGCGCCGCCCAGGCCGACAAGATGCGCACCACCGCGCGCTGGCTCGACCAGGTGCTGGCGCGCCAGCCCTACGTGGCGGGCGAGCGGTTCACCATCGCCGACATCACCGCCTTCTGCGCGCTCGAGTTCGGGAAGGGATTGCTGAAGTTCCGTCCCGGCGAGGAGGGGATGGCGAACCTGCAGGCCTGGCGCGACCGGATCGCGGAGCGGCCGAGCGCGGTGGGGTCAAAGTAGGGTGGGCACCCCCGTGCCCACGCGGACGCATGCACCGTGTTAACGCGTTCGCGGAATGACCTGCGGCCGTTTTAGCAGGCCGTAGGGTGGACGGCTCCACCCGGGACGGGGAGCATCGTCGGCATGTGCACCGCCCACCCTACGGGTACTCCGGATACCGCGCGCGAATGAAAAAGGGCGGCAACGCCGCCCTTCGTCCTTCCTTATCCCACCCGCCGGTACCACGGCAACTGTCCCAGCAGCGGCTGATACGCCGCCGCATGCGCATCGCCAGGCGCCATCTCGCGGTCGATGCCCAGCACGCCGAAGCGCGACAGGCTTTCGTGGAACAGGCGCAGCACGCGCTGGCGCAGCATCGGGCCGAAGTCGGCCAGGGCGCGCTGGCAGATGATGGCCTGGAACTCGTTGAACGAGGCGTCCGTCACCAGGTTGTAGCCGGCCCAGGTGATGCGCGCGCGCAGGCGCGGCAACAGGAAGGCACGGCCATCGCGCACCTCGAAGTAGTCCGCCAGCTGGCCGGTGCCGCCGCCCAGCAGGTAGTTCTCCTGCAGGGCGGGCAGTTCGCCGGCGTCGAGCGAGCCTTCGCGCATCTCGGCCAGCAACTCGTCGTTGGCCAGGGTGGCGAAGAGCTCGGTGCGCGCCAGCAGGCCTTCTTCGTGCAGCAGGATCGCCAGCGTCCATGCTTCGCCGACGCCGGCGCATTCGGCCAGCCATACCTTCGGCACGGCGACCGGACGCAATCCCTTGCCCAGCACCTCGCGCGCCGCCCGTGCATTGGCAGGGTCGTCGAACAGGCCGGCCGGCGCGACGGCCAGCGCGCGCAGCACGCTTGATGCGGCGCCGGGTTCGTGCAGCACCCTTTCCTGCAGCGCCGACACCGTCTTGAGTTCGCGCGCCCCCATCACCGCGAGGAGCTTGCGCCGCACCAGCTGGCGGTCGTAGTCGCGGAAATCGTAGCCGTGCCTTTGGCAAAGAGCTTCAAGCAACAGGTCGATCTCCAGCTCTTCCACAGCCAGCGAGGCGGCGAAGGCGGCGAAGGCGGTCAATGCAGCCACACCCGCATCAGCGACAGCAGCTGCGCCACATCGACCGGCTTGGTGATGTAGTCGGAAGCACCGGCGGCGATGCACTTGTCGCGGTCGCCCTTCATCGCTTTCGCGGTGAGGGTAATGATCGGCAGCGACTTGAACTTCGGAATACGGCGGATGGCCCGCATCGTGTCGTAGCCGTCCATCTCCGGCATCATGATGTCCATCAGGACGATCTCGATGGTCGGATCCTTCTCCAGTACCTCGATGCCGTCACGGCCGTTCTCGGCGAACAGCACCTGCATCTGCTGGCGCTCCAGCAGCGAGGACAGCGCGAAGATGTTGCGCAGGTCGTCGTCGACGATCAGGACCTTGCGTCCGGCCAGGCCGCCGTCGGCCGCGTGGATCTCCTCCAGCATGCGGCGCTGCAGCTCCGGCAGCGAAGCGTGCGAGCGGTGCAGGAAGAGAGCGGTCTCGTCGAGCAGGCGCTCCGGCGAACGCGCATCCTTGATGACGATGGTCTTCGCATACTTCTTGAGCTTCGTGACTTCCTTGCGGTTCAGTTCCTGCGCCGTGTAGATCACGATCGGCAGGTCGCGCAGGGCCGGCTTCTTGCCGATCTCGTCGAGCAGGTCGAAGCCGGAGATGTCGGGCAGGGTCAGGTCCAGCACCATGCAGTCGAAGTGCTGGGCGTCCAGCGCTTCCATCGCGGCCTTGCCGGTTTCCACCGTCACCATGTTCAGGTCGCTGTCGCCGATCAGGTTGACGATCAGCTCGCGCTGGGCCAGGTCGTCCTCCACCACCAGCAGGCTGCGCTTGCCGCCGACCAGGAACTTCTGGATGCGGGTGAATTCCTCGCTCAGCGCGTCACGGTCGACCGGCTTGCTGATGAAGGAGATCGCACCCTGGCGCAGTGCGCGCTCGCGCTCGCGCAGGGCCGAGACCACGTGCACCGGAATGTGGCGGGTGCTCGGGTCGCGCTTGAGGCGGTCGAGCACCGTGAAGCCGTCGATGTCCGGCAGGTCGATGTCGAGCAGGATCGCCGACGGCAGGTAGTCGCGCGCGAGCGACAGGGCCGAGTCGCCGCGGTGGGTGACGATGCCCTTGAAGTTCTTCTCGCGCGCAAATTCCAGCACGGTCTTGGCGAAGCGGTCGTCGTCTTCCACGATCAGCACCGACGGGTCGCCCGGGGCGATCAGGCCGCGGTCGTCCAGCATCGAGGCATATTCCACCAGGTTGCTGGTGGTCGGCGCCTGCACCTCGATGGTCGCCACGCCGCTTTCCTCGACCTGCGCCGCGGTGTAGACCACGGGTGCGGCCAGGGGAGCGGCGCTCGGTGCGACCAGGCGTGCCGGTTGCGGCTGGCGCGTCGCTTCGTAGTTGATGAAGCCGGCGCGGTTGTACGGCAGGTACAGCGTGAAGGTCGAACCGACGTTGACGGTCGATTCGACGCGGATCTCGCCGCCCAGCAGACGCGCCAGTTCGCGCGAAATCGACAGGCCCAGGCCGGTACCGCCGTATTTGCGGGCGGTCGAACCGTCGGCCTGCTGGAAGGCTTCGAAGATCAGCTGCAGCTTGTCGGACGGGATGCCGACGCCGGTGTCGCTGACCGAGAACGCGAGCACCGCGTCCGCATGCAGCAGGTGCGGGTGGTCCGC